>CAZVMD010000184.1:0-7340 GCA_964628555.1 uncultured Myxococcales bacterium
GGCAGCGCGAAGAAGCCTCGGGGCGGCGCCGCGGCTGCGACGGAAACTGGGGGGGGAAAGGGCAGGAGCGGCTTGGCTACTTGCGCCAGGTGCCGCCGCTTTCGATGCGCTTTTTGACGGCCCGCAGCATGCTGGGGATCGAGCGCCGCGCCATGTAGTCCTGAATGAAGCGCGGAATCGCCCGCCCGCTGTCGATCCAGTTCTTGTAGACCACTAGCGTGCGGGTCGGTGACACCTCGGTGAGGACATAGCCGCCGTCGCAGTCTGCGATGGTGTTATCGGGCGCGGTCTTGTCCAGCCTCCAGTGCACGCTGTGGTTTTCGTGATCGAGCTCAAAGTGCGCGGTGTACATCGCCTTGGTCACCGAGGCATCGACCTGCATGCGCACCTTGAGGTAGTTGGGCTGGCGGTCGAGGACCCACACCTTTTCGACGCGCGGCTGGTACTCGGCCTTGTCGTCATAGCGGATGACCGTGGCCCAGACCTCGTCGAGCGGACGATCGATGACGATGGCGCCGATGCCTCGGCCCGAGGCCTTGCCGTTGGGGTTGGTGAAGCTCTCACTGCGCACCGGCACGTCGCCGCGCATGGCTTTTTGCAGTTCCGGCTCGGTCAGTCCGACGGTGGCCGCGACCAGGGCACAAAACAGGGGAAGGATGTGCATGGGCGATGTTTATCACGGCCCCCCCGCCCTGAGCGCGGCGAAGCGTGCCAGCGCCCGGCTGACCTCGCGTCCGGCGCAAGCGGCCAGGAACTCCACGGAATCGGCGGGCGAAGGGTGCGGCGACGGTCGCATTTTTGGTTCTCTTCATTAGGTGAAAAATGTAAAGTAATCCGCATTACAAAAGGTGAGCCTATGACACAAGTAAGCGACGGGAAGAAGCCAGCCGACCGCGCACGCCCTCCGCTGCCGAGCCGCACGCCAGAGGCCGGCAAGACGGTGGCCGGCGAGCTCCTGGAGGCGGTCGAGGCCAGCAGCCAGAGCCAGTCGAATATCGAGAAGATTCGCAGCATTCTGTTTGGCAATCAGATGCGCGACTACGAGGCCCGCTTTGCCCGTCTAGAGGCGCAGCTGAGCCAAGAAGCCGCCGATCTGAAGGGTGATTTTCGCCGTCGTATCGAGGCCTTAGAGGGCTATGTCCGGCAGGAGCTCGATGCCCTAAATGAGCGCCTGACCGGCGAGTACCACGACCGCAGCGGCGCGCTGCAGGACGTGCAGAAGACCGTCGAAGCGCTGGGGCAGGGACTGGACAAGCGCGTCCACCAGCTCGACGAGCAGATGAGCAAGGCGCAGCGCGAGCTGCGACAGCAGCTGTTGGCCCAGTCCAAGCAGCAGCGCGACGATATGCAGGCCGGGATCGCCGAGCTGTCGGCGCTGGTGCAGCGCGAGCTGCAGCAGCTACGCAGCGACAAGACCGATCGCGCAGCGCTGGCCGGTCTGCTCACTGACCTGGCCGCCCGCCTAAGCAGCGACAGCTAGGCGACGGCCTGACCGAGCGCTGGCCTCCCCGGCTGCTGGCAAGGCCCAGGTGCTGACGCCAAGCTCAATGACTAGGCTCACTGCGAGCGCCCATGCCTGATCCCTCGTCTCCGACCGACCCGTCCCCGGCTGCCGCCTTGCGCAGCGGGCCGGAGCGTGGGGTACGCGCCGAGGCGATGGAGGCACCGGCTGCCGAGCCCGAAGGCGGCCTAGATCGCGATGCCTACGGCGCGCTACGCGAGCTCTTGCTGGCGCCGGAGCAGCGCGAGATTGAAGAGCTTAAGCACCAGCTGGCGCAGAACAACGCGCCGGTCGCGGTGGACAGTGTGGCCGCCGTGCTGCCGGCCGCCGTCACACGGGCCCATGAGCAGGGTGGACGCATGGCGGGGGCGCTGCAGCCGCTCCTCGAAGGCACGCTGATGCGGGCGGTGCGCGAGCGGCCAGCGGTGATCGCCGAGGCCATCTTTCCCATCATCGGCGCCGCGATCAATCGCGCCATGCGCGAGGCCCTGTCGCGCATGATGCAGCAGACGACCTACGCGCTGGAGCACGCCTTTTCGCTGCGCAGCTGGCGCTGGCGACTGGAGGCGCGCGCTACCGGCAAGCCGTTTAGCGAGGTCGTGCTGCTGCACAGCCTGGTGTTTCGCGTCGAGCAGGTGTTCTTGATCCAGCCCGAGAGCGGCCTGCTGCTGCAGCACGTACACGCCGACATGCAGCAGGCCAGCGTCGAAGAGAGCATGGAGCTGCAGAACGCGACGCTGGTGTCGAGCATGCTCACCGCCATCCAGGACTTTGTCCGCGACTCGTTTCGCACCGACAGCAAGGCCGCACTCGACACGGTCGAGGTCGGCGAGGTCACGGTGTGGATCGAGCGCGGGCCGCACGCGGTCTTGGCCGGGGTCATCCGCGGCACAGCACCGGTCTCGCTGCGCAGTGTCCTGCGCGAGGCGCTGGCCAAGTGCCACCGCGACTACCCCGAAGAGCTCAAGGCGTTCTCGGGCGACCCCAACGAGCTGTCGGGGCTGCGGCCGTACCTGCTGCAGTGTCTGCAGTCGCAGCAGCAGAGCGCCGCCAGCCGTCCCCTGCTGGGGCGCGTCGTGTTCTATACGCTGCTCCTGGCTGCGCTCGGCGGGCTCGGCTATCTCAGCCTGCGCGAGTGGCAGCGCGAGCAGCAGCACCTGCGCGCCCACCGCAAGCTGGCCCAGCAGCCCGGCTATATCCTGCTGCGCTCGCAGCGCCGGGGCACCGGCTATGACCTAGAGCTGCTCCGCGACCCGCAGGCCAAGCCCGTCGAGGAAGCGCTCTCCGAGGCTGGCTTCCGCCCAGGCACGGGCCAGCTAGTCGTGCGCCCCTTCCTGTCGCTGGAGCCGACCCTGATTCAGGCCCGCGCCACGGCCACGCTGCGCCCCCCGGAAAGCGTGAGCCTGCAGCTGCGCCCAGACGGCACGCTGGTCGCCAGCGGAAGAGCTGACGAGGACTGGATCGCCGATGCTCGCCTGCTGGGTCCGACGCTGGCCGGCATCGCGGCCTTTGTCTGCGAGGTCACGCCGCTGCCGCAGCCGCCGCAGCTTTACGACATCCTGATGGAGCGAGCGCGGGCACTGGAAGCCATCGTCTTTCACTTCCGGGCCGGCAGCATCGAGCTGATCCCCGGCCAAGCCGACAAGCAGGCCCGCGCCGTCGCCGAGATGAAAGAGATCCTGCGCATGGCCGCGGGCGATCCCAGCCTGGACGTGACCATCGAGGTGTACGCGCACACCGACTCGATCGGCGATGAGCTGTACAACCTGCGCTTGCGCGAGAGCCGCGCCAAGCAGATGCGCTACTGGCTATCGAGCGCCGGCATCGATATGCGGAAGCTACGCGCCGTCGCTCCGCTACAGTTTGAGGTCGAACGCCAGGAGCGCGCGGCCTCGTTCCGGGTCGTGGTGACCGAGACCGCGCATGGCAAAAAGAGATCGCGATGATTCAGAAAAAGATCTGCATGTTAGGCTCCTTTGCCGTCGGGAAGACCAGCCTGGTACGGCGCTATGTCCACAGCCTGTTCACCGACAAGTACCTGACCACGGTCGGCGTCAAGATCGACAAGAAGGACGTCCAGGTCGGCGACAAGACCGCCTCGCTGCTGCTGTGGGATCTGTACGGCGAGGACGAGTTTCAGCGCTTGCAGACCTCGTACCTACGCGGCTCGGCGGGGCTGATTGTCGTCGCCGATGGCATGCGGCCTGCGACGGTAGATAAGGCGCTGGAGCTGCGCGATCGCGCCTTCTTGGCGCTGGGACCTCTGCCCTATCTTTTGCTCCTCAACAAGTGCGATCTGCAGGCCGAGTGGGAGCTTAGCCCCGAGCGCATCGAGTCGCTGCGGGCGGCTGGCCTGCCGCTGCTTCTGGCCAGCGCCAAGACCGGCGAAGGCGTCGAGGCGGCCTTCACGACGCTGTCCGGTCTGCTTCTGCCCGCTGGAGCGCAGGCGTGAGCAGCGGGTCGGTGGGGACGCTGCCCGCCCGCGTGCTGGACTACGTGCTGCCCCATCTGGCGCAGGCGCTGCGGCCCGCCTTTGTGCGCTGCGATGCGGCCGGCTGCGTGCGCGAGCAGGGCGGCGCCCTCGCCCACTATGGTCTCGCGGCGCTGCGGCTCGGTCAGCTCGCTGGCCATGAGCTGCCGGTTCTGGAGGGCCTGCTGCCGCATCACGGCCCGGCGCTTGTCCTGCCGGCCGTGCAGCTGCAGGACGCTCGCTGCGCCGATCTGCACCTTTTTTCCGACGGAGACGACAGCTGGGTGATCCTGCTCGACAGCAGCCGCGAGCACGCGCAGAAGCAGGCCATGCAGCAGAAGGGCAACGAGCTCAGCCTGGAAAAGGAGCGACAAGCGCAGGTGCTCGACGCCTATCTCGGCAAGTCGGTGGCCGAGCAGGTCTTGGCCGGGCGCTGGGGCCGGGCGCGCGCCAGCGAGCGCCGCGAGGTCACGGTGCTGTTCGCCGACATCCGCGGCTTTACGCCGTTTAGCGAGCAGAGCCCACCCGAGCTGGTGTTCAGCACGCTAAACCAGTACCTGCCGCTGATGATCGAGCCGATCGAGACCCACGGTGGCCTCGTCGAGCATGTGGCCGGCGATGCCATCATGGCGGTGTTTGGCCTCGATGAAGTGGCCCAGGCGGCGGCGACGCAGGCGGTGCAGGCGGGCATCGCCATTCAGCGCAGCACCGGTGCCACCAACCGTCAGCGCCTGGCGCGCGGCGAGCCCAGCCTGGGGATCGGCGTGGGCATCACCACCGGTCCAGCGGCGGTCGGCATCATCGGCACCCTGGCCCGACGCAGCTTCGCCGCCATCGGTCACCACGTGAACCTGGCCTCGCGGCTGCAGGGACAGGCGCAGGCCGGCGAGATCGTCATCGATGCCCACTCGCACGCCCTGTATCAGGCGGCGCTGTCGGCGGAGCCGAGTGTCGACCCGGCGCGGCCTCACTTCAGCCCGCGCCTGGTCACGCTCAAAGGCGTGCGCGACAGTCAGCGGGTCTACATCGCCGCCGTGCCCTAGCCTAGGATCGATCGCATGCCCCACTGCTCCCTTTCCGACGTCACGCTGGCCTATGAGCAAGCCGGCCAGAGCGGCCCGACCGTGCTCCTAGTGCAGGGCACCGGCTGCCTGGGACAGGGCTGGCGGCCGCAGATCGACGATCTGTCGCGCGATCATCGCGTCATCTGGTTTGATAACCGCGGCATCGGCGGCAGCCAGCCGCTTTCCGGCCCGGTCAGCGTCGAACACATGGCCGAAGACTGCTGGCAGCTGCTCGATCACCTGGGGGTCGAGCGCGCCCACCTCGTCGGGCACTCGCTGGGCGGCATGATCGTGCAAGCCGCGGCGCAGAGGCAGCCCGGCCGGGTGGCGAGCCTCAGCCTGCTGTCGACCGCCTATCGCGGCCGCGACGTCGCCGTGCCCAGCCTGGCCAACCTGCGCGTCTCTTTGCGCATGCTGTTTGGGGCCGAGCGCGCCCGCTGGCTGGCGGCGGCCGGGCTGTGCTTTCCCCCCGCCTACCTGGCGACGCTGTCCGACGAAGAGAAGCTGCGCTATGTCCACCTGATCTTCAGCCCCGACTTCCTGCAGCAGCCGCCGATCGTGCGGCAGCAGATCGCGGCGCTGTGGCACCACCGCGGCGGCGATCTCCGCCCGCTGCGCTCGCTGCCGACGCTCATCCTCACCGGGCAGCTCGACATCGTCGTCCCCACCCGCCTCAGCGAAGCGCTGCACCAGCAGCTACCGAGCTCGCGCATCGAGCGCTTTGCCGACGCGGGCCATGGCCTGCCGCTGCAGCTGGCGGGACCGGTCAATCAGCTGCTGCGACAGCACATCGCGGCGGCGGGCTGAGCCCTGCGCAGCCAAGCGCGATGCGTGATAGCCTGCCCGCGCATGAGGACTCGGCTCGCCCATCTCTCCCGTCTGCCTGCTCCCCCGTCGCTGCGCGCCCTGAACTGGCCGGTGCCCCAGGCGCTTGGCTGGCCGGCCCTTTGCGGTCTGGCCCTGGCCCTTTTGGGCTGCAGCAAGGCCGCGCCGCCAGCCGCACCGCCGCCCGCCGCCAGCGCGGTCGCCCCCGCCCAGAGCCTCGCAGCAGCGACCCCGCCCGGTGAAGACTGTACCCTCCAGACGCCGCTTACCCCGGGGGTGCCTGGCAGCCCCGGCCACCTGATCCCTTCGTCGCGCAACCCCAACGGGCAGAGCGAGCTAGCCGCGCTGATGCGCCGCATGGAGGCGGCCCTCAAGGAGGCCGGCCCGCGCCTGCAAAAGGGCGAGCACGTCGGCCCCTTCCTGCCGCAGTTCCGCCGCATTCGCTGCTCCTGGCCGACCAATCCCGCCGATCGCGATGCCGAATTCGACGCCCTGGCCGGCGCCTATCTCAGCGCGGTCAGCAGCCTCGATACCGCCGCAGATGTCGCCAGCGCCACCCGCGCCTACAGCGGCGTCCTGCAAGGCTGCCGTAGCTGCCACGAGCGCACCTGCGGCGGTGCCCTCGCCGCCATCGACGCCCTGCGCCTGCCCTAGGGCATCGTCCCGCAGCGCGGGCCGCCGACCGCCCGACCCGCTCTGCCGAAGCTGGGTATAGTGCGCCCATGCTTGCGCTTTTTTCGCTGCTGCTCCTCTCCGAGCCGACGTTCGACGGGACGCCTCAGCCAGCCCCGCCGCCGCCCGCGGACAGCGCGCCAGCCCCGCTGGGTCCGTCGCTGACCGTCGCCGTCGCGCCACCTGCAGCCACGCCCCCGGCGTTGCAGCCACCGCCCCGGGCTGAGCTCTTGCTCAAGCTCGCGCTGCTCGGCGGCGGCAGCACCTGGGAGGGCGATGGCCTGGGCTATGGCTCGCTGCTCCTCTCCCTGCGCCTGTTCCGCGTCGTGTCGCTGTATGGCCAAGCTCGCCTCGGCTATGCCCGCGTCGATCAGCGCATCCTGACCCTGCTGTCGGTCGGCCTCGAAGGCAGCTATCCCATCCGCAGCACCTACTTTCCCTTTCTGCGGCTCGGCTTTGTCCACCAGCACGAAGAGTCGCTGGCCGCCGCGGCGCAGGATCCGTTCGGCACGCTGCTCGGCATCGGCACCGGCATCCGCCATCGCGCCGGCCTGCACGGCAGCCTGGGCTGCGACATCGCGCTGTGGCACGGCCGACGCGGCGATATTCTCCTTGGACCTGAGCTGGCGTTTTCCTATCTCGGCTACTCCAGCGGGCCCAGCTTCTACGGCATGGCCGGCCTGCAGGCCAGCGGCAGCCTCGCCCTCTTTTAGGCAGCTAGGTGCAGCATGAAGATCCCCTCCGTCCTTGCACAGTCCCGTCGCCCCCTGCGCTGGCCATGGCTGCTGCGCTCCCTTGGCCTGGCCCT
>CAZVMD010000184.1:7440-13987 GCA_964628555.1 uncultured Myxococcales bacterium
CCTGGCCCTCTCCCTGGCCCTCGGCTGCAAGCCTTATCAAGAGCTGAGCGATCACCCCTGCCCGCCGCAGGGCACGCCGCTTACCTACAGCAACTTCGGCGCGCCGTTTTTGGACCGCTACTGCCAGAGCTGCCACGGCTCGGCGGCGCTGGACCGTCGCGGCGCGCCCGGCGACTTCCTGTTCGACACGCGCGAGCAGGTATCGCGTCAGCGTGACCGCATCTTTGTCCGCTCAGCGGCCGGCAACGACACCATGCCCCCCGGTCCCAGCGATCCCCCCCTCGCCGAGCGCGACCAGCTTGCCGACTGGCTGGCCTGCGGCGCCCCCTAAACGAAAAACGCCAGCTCGGCCTCCCCGCCGCGCCGTCTCTTGTTCACGCGGAGCGGCGCTCCCTACGACCTGCGCTTGCGCCGTCGCCAGAGTCGCAGCCACAGACCCAGCGAGATCAGCCCGCCCAGGCCGTCCCTGCCCGCCGACAGTCCGCCCACGCTACAGCCACCGGACGGCGGCGGCGGCGAGGGAGGAAGCGGCAGATCATCGCCGGTCTTGACCTCTTCGTTCTTCACCAGCAGCGTCACAAAGTTGTCCTCTGGCTTGGGGTCGGGGATCGCGGACTTGGCCTGCGCGGCGACGTTGAAGATCGTCTGCGTCGCGGGAGCCACCAGCACCATCGACAGCGTCGCCAGCTGGCCGGCTGGCAGCTTGTCGAGCGTACACACCCCACCGCCGGCGGCCGACTGGCAGCCAAAGCCCGCCCCCATTAGCTCGGCCAGCGCGGCCGTCGGAGGGTACGACAGGGTGACGACCACCGGTGTGGCCTCGCCGCGGCCTTGGTTACGTACGCTGGCCGTAAAGCGAATCGCCTGATTGACCTTGACCACCTGCGCATCGGCCGACAGCAGGACCTGCAGGTCGGCCTGGGGGCGGCAGCTGCCTCGCTCACAGCTTCCAACCGAGCAGAACACGCCATCGCTGGCCTGCATGTCGGACGGACACGGCGCCGCGGCCCCACTGCAGTACTCGGCTGCGTCGCAGTCCTTGGCGCTGGGACGGCAGACGGCGGTGGCGGGCAGGAAGGCATCGCTGGGACAGGTCGCGGCGGTGCCCGTGCAGCTCTCAGCGCTATCGCAGGGCCCGGCCGCGCTGCGGCAGGTGACGCCGGCCGCACTGAACTTGTCCATCGGGCAGTCGATGGTAAAGCCCGAGCAGTACTCAGGAGTGTCGCAGGGCCCGGCGGCGGCGCGACAGGTCGAAAACGTCGGCTGATAGCGATCGCTGGGACAGCTCGCTTCAGACCCTGTGCAGTACTCGGCGGCATCGCAGGCCCCGGCGGCGGCGCGGCACAGCGTGCTGGTCGACTTGAAGGCGTTGGCGGGGCATGCCTTGGCAGTGCCCGAGCAGCTCTCTTCGACATCGCAAGGTCCAGCGACCGGGCGACAGGGCGTGCCCTTGGTCGCCAGCCGATCGCTGCTGCACGCCATCGACGTGCCATCGCAGACGTCGGCGACATCGCAGAGGTCGCTGGCCGGCCGACAGGTCACGCCGGTCTTGACCACACCGCAGGTGCCATCGACCGCTGCGCCCATCGCCGTGCTGCAGGCCTGACAGTCGCGCGGGCTGCCGTAGCCACAGGCGCTGTCGCAGCACACGCCATCGATGCAGTTCGCGCTGCTGCACTCGCTCTCCATCGCGCAGGCCTGTCCGTTGGGCCGCGCCATCCCCAGCGTGTAGATGTAGACGGCCCCCGCGTCCATCAGCGCGCCGATGTCAGCCCCAGGGCTGCTGATGGCCAGCAGGCTGCCGGCGTGTGCCACCGCCGCGCCAAACTTGTCACCGCTTACGGCACCGACGCCTTGTAGGCGGACCATCTCGGTCCAGGTCGTGCCGCTGCGGGTCAGGACATAGGCATCGCCGAGCGCGGACACGACCCCAGGACTGCCGACCAAAAGTGAGTCGGTGGCCAGCGCCAGCGACTCCCCGCGCGAGTAGTGCATCTGCTCGCTCCAGGTCGTGCCGCTGCGCAGAAAGACATAGTCGTCGTTGTATTTCGAAGCGACGGCCAGAGTATCTCCGACCAGCGACACCGAGCGGCCGAAGTCGGCGCGATCGCGAGTGAACACACTCGTGGGGCAGTCAAGCTGCGCCTGCTGCGTCCATACGCCGCCGCTGTACACAAAGACAAAAGCCGCCCCGGCGTTGACATACCCCCCAAGATCGACGCCCATCGCTCCCAGCACAGCCGTGTTGCCCGAGAGCGCGACCGCGGAGCCAACCAGATCGTACTGCCTGGCCGCGGTGGGGTTGAGCTTGGCGGTCTCGCTCCAGCTGCCGCCGCTTTTCGAAAAGATGTAGCCCGTGCCGACGTAGGTCACCCCGGAGGCGGTGGCGCTGGGGGCGGCCACCAGCAGGGTGTCGCCGTCTATCGCCAGTGCGGAGCCGAAGTTGGCGTAGTCCGTGACATCGGAGGCCACGAGCTTGGCTTTTTGCGTCCACACCGAGCCGCTGCGCGAAAAGATGTAGACCGCGCCGGCGCTGGTCTTGCCGGCCACGCTGGCGTGCGGAGCCCCGACGGCCAGCGTGTCCCCAGCCAGGACCAGCGCAGTGCCGAAGCCTTGGTTCGACGCTGCGTCCGCCGCCGTAAGCTTGGCCTGCTCGGCCCAGCTACCGCTGCTCTGGGCGTAGACATAGACCGCGCCGGCGTACATCGTCCCGCCGTGCGCGGCAGACGGAGACCCGACGGCGACGGTGTCGCTGCTGGCCGCCACCACCTTGCCGAAGCCAGCACCGCTCGCCGCATCCGAGGCGGTGACCTTCTGCGCAAACAGCCAAGCCGCCGCGGTCGGGGAATGCAGCTCAGCCCGCTGCGACCCTTCGTCGCTGCTCCCGGAACAGCTCAGCGCCAGGCAGAGCAGAGCCACTGGACCCCAAGAAAATGCACGCGAGACGAACATAGGAATCTCCTTGTAGATGAGGCCGCGCACCATACCATCGCCAAGCGCTCGTCGGCAGAACGTCGCCTGGTCCGACGAGAACTTGCACCACCCCGCTGGCACTGGCTCTGGACAGACAGCGCCCGGGAATGAGTCGGCAGCCCGGTCCCTACTCGCGCTTTAGCCACTTGATCGGGTGGATCTCCCACCAGCCGTGGCTGGGGTCGAAGTGGACGGTGCCAAGCACGCGCACGCGGCTGCCGATCGGCGGGTCAGCGAGGGCACCGCGGGGGTTTGTGGGATCTTTGTACATCGGCACGTTCTCCATCGCGGCGCCGAACGGTCCCAGAGCCGGCAGCGTCTCGGGATAGCGCAGCGGCCACGGCACCTCGCCCTGCACGTGCGTGTCGCGATCAGGAGCCAAAAGCGGAAAGGCGATCTGGGCCTGCACGCAGAGCTCTTTGCCGTCGGCATAGCGCCCCCCCAACAGGTCGTCGAGCGCCGCCGGCTGCGGACACAGCGACTCTGGGCTGGCCGCGGCATCGACCTGGCACAGGAAGCGACCGATGTCGCGCTTGGGAAAATAGTTGGGGCTGTAGTCGCCGCTCGCCGGGATGCGATAGCCGGGATCGCAGCGCTGCCCGGTTGGACAGTCCTCGTCGCGCAGGCAGGTGCCGTTGATGTTGGCCTGGTCGCTGTCCCAGTTCAGCTCGGGGATGGCGCCGCAGACCCCGCGCCGCTCGCACCAGAGCTCGTCGGCGCAGTCCATGTCGCGCTGGCAGGACTCGCCCAGCGCCCGTCCCGGCCGCGGCTGCGCCACCGCTTCGATGCGGTACTCGCTGACCTCGGTCAGCGTCGGTTTTTCGACCATCGCCACATCCCAAGCCAGCCGCGTCAGGCGCCCGCGCACGCGGATCTCGTCGCCGCGCTGCGCCAAGCGCCAGCCCCTCTCCCGCAGCTGCGCAAGCGGCAGCTCGATGCCCAGCCCCCAGCCGTCGCTTACGTTCTGGTGTCGTTCGTCGGTCTGCAACAGCAGGTAGCGCGTCGGCACCACCTGAAAGTCGCGACCGACCATGCGCGTGGCAAAGCTGATCGTTGTCACCCGACCACGCACCGTGATCTGCGAGCCGACGCGCGACAGCGTGCCGCCCGCCGGCTGTTCCGACTCGCTGACGATCTCATCGGGCCCGTACTCGCGGCTCAGGTCTTCGGCCGGCGCACAGGCCAAAAGCGACAGCAGGCCCAGCCCCGACAGCGTCGCGACCCGGCGGTGATTAGCGGACATCATTGCCTCCTCGGCCAGAGGCGGGCTGACGGCGGACCTGGGGCTCGCCCCGACGCTCGTCCTCGCGCTCGGCTTCTTCCTCGGCCAGCTCCTTGAGCTCGGCCACCGTGTCCTTGGCGAACAGCTCGAAGGCCCACAGCGCGCCGCTGTCCTGCCAGGCCCGCACCGACTTGTGCACCATCGCCGCCGCCTCCGCTTCGCCGTGCAGCCGCGCCGTCACCGCCGAGAGCGAAAGATAGAACTCGCGCAGCTCGCGATCACAGCTGCGCGCCACCTGCGACAAGACCAGCCGCTGCTCCGACGGCGACAGGGCGTGATAGCTCGGCGACAGCGCCGCCAGCCGGGCCCGGTGCGGCTCCAGCGCCCGCTGCAGCAGCCCGCCCGCCTCCTCCGGCGCCAGCTTAAGCAGCTCCCCCCGGCGCGCAATCTCCGGCAGCGCCCGACACAGCGGCAGCAGCGCCTCATGCAGCGTCTGATAGGGCGACGGACTAGGCCGACAGCTCGCAGCAAGGCCCAGCGCAAACAGACTCAGCAGTAATCGAGGGGGCGGGGTTGGCATCGGGCGGCTATACCACGGCGCCGCGCTACCCGTGGCAGCTCACCGTCCCGAAGCCCAGCGGCCGCTACCTCAGCCACCCAGCGGCCCGCAGCTTGGCCGAAGCTTGGGCCTCGGTCGAGGCTGACCCTGGGCTGAAGACGGCAGGCTGGGTGCTGGCGGCCCGGGATGGCGAGAGGCATCCCTACGCTGGGAGAAAATGAGGATACTGATTACCGAAAAGTAACTTATCAATAACGAAGATCTGCTTGTTCAGTACCATCATAATCCCTCACCTGATCCGCCAGAGTTACCAGCTGCCCATCTTTGCGAGCATACGGATCGTATACCCCTTCCTTCATGCGAAGCACATAATGATTTGATTTCAAATCTCCATCATTATCGATGTTCTTAATTGATATATTAGTTTCCGCCATGCGCTTATCCAGCTTGGTCACTTTCAGATAATCCTGCATCGTTTTCTCGTGTATACTGGCGTTCTCTCGATCCCATTTTCCAAGTTGCTTGTCTGACACTTGTTTGCTATGCATCGTATTATACAATTGCTCTTTGAGCACATCCATATCCTCATTTGTGAGCTCATTTTTATCAATTCTTGTCTGAATATCTTTCATAGACGCCTTGAATTGCTCCATCTTCTTTTTGTCGCCTTTAAATGTATTAGCGGAGTCCTTTTGCATTTGAACAATCAAGGGGCTGAGGCCCTTCGCCCCATCCGCACATATTGCAGCTGCTATAATCGTCGTTGGGCCGCAGTAGTTCTCATTGTCTTTCTTGGTAGGATCGTCGGCGTCCTGTTGCCTAAATGTTTTCAGGAACTTGAGCTTTTCGTCTGTGTTAGCCAGGTTTCCGACTTTTGCGTTTGGATCCTGCGGCTCGATATTCTTTGGGTCGGTCACGTATTCGCTGCCCACCATCTTGGCTTGCGCGATCTTGTTTACTTCGTCGGTGCCTTTCTTTACTGGGACAGGAGTGCCATTTTTTTCGTATTCGGGTTTACGATCATACTCATCCTTAGCTTCTTTGTACTCCTTGTCTGCATCCTGACGCGCTTGACTCGCATAAGAGTCGCGTTTCTGGTTCCGCCTCTCTAATTCCTCGCGCAGCTTCCTCTCCTCTGCCTTTTTCGCGTCTTCTGCTGCTTTTTGCGGATCTTCCTTTGGCGGTTCGGCCGGTTTGTCTGATTTCTGGTCGCTGCTGCCGAAGCCGAACAGGTTTGTAAAGCTATCTCCCCAATGGCCAAATAGGGCTTTTGATGAGGCTTCAGGGATGCTGCTAAACGTCCCCTTACCGCCAGCTGCATTAGGGGGGGCGGCTGCCCCTCCGCTATTAGGAGAGAATCCGTCCAAGAAAGAAGAAAGCCACGAGCTACCGACTGACGGTTTCGCTGCTCCGCCCGGCCCCTGGTTCGCTGGTCCGGCTGGGGTCGAGTGTTTATCATCACCACTGAAAAAGTCGAAGCTCACGGGGCCCTCCAACTTCGATTATGAGATGGACGCGGCAGGTGATCGCTGGCAGGGCCGCAACAGACTCAGGGCCCCAATCACTCTTCGGCGCGCCTGATGAAAATATTGCGCAAGGCTCAATCAACATAAAAATCCTGAGCAGTTACACACGAATGCGCCTGTGGCGAGCGCAGTGCCGCAGGCCGCCCCGGAGGGAGGAGGGATTGGTAGCGGGTCGGAATCCGCGGGGAAGGAAAGAGGCGTCGACTAGACTTGCGGCCCCCGCCGCCCCGCATTCGCCGCGAAGGCGGAGCGCGCGTAGGCGGAGAG
>CAZVMD010000185.1:0-10280 GCA_964628555.1 uncultured Myxococcales bacterium
TCCTGGCCGCGGAAGAGAAAGCCAAGCAAGGGATCCCGACGCTGATCGGCTCGCGCACCTATCCCAAGGTGGTGGGCTGGGAGCAGGCCTACGAAGATCGGCCATGGTACACCCGCACCGGTCGCCTAGAGCTGTATCGCGACGAGAAAGAGTTCCGCGAGAGCGGCGAGAACCTGCCGGTGCATCGCGAGCCGATCGACTCGACGCTCTATGAGCCGAACGTCATCGTCGCCCAGCCGCACGCGGCGATTCGGCCCAAGGGGCCCGAGCAGTACGGCGTGAAGCCAGATGAGCTGACCAGCGAAGTGCGGCAGGCCCGCCATGTCGTCAAGCCGTGGAGCGAAGTTGAGGCGA
The DNA here is from genome assembly GCA_964628555.1 of uncultured Myxococcales bacterium. Taxonomy (GTDB): domain Bacteria; phylum Myxococcota_A; class Polyangia; order Palsa-1104; family JAEUJZ01; genus JAEUJZ01. Next base: position 355 of record CAZVMD010000185.1, read on the forward strand.
CGCAGCACCCGCTGCACAAGGCCGACCCGCAGTTCCGCTTCGTCTTCCACACGCCGAAGTATCGCCATGGCGCGCATACCACGCCGGTCGACACCGACATTGTGGCGGTGTGGTTTGGACCGTTCGGCGATCTGCTGCGGCACGACAAGCGCACGCCCTATGTCACCGAGGGCTACATCGAGGTTCATCCCGATGACGCCAAGGAGCTTGGCTGCCAGGACGGCGACTACGTGTGGGTCGATGCCGATCCGGCCGACCGGCCGTTCCGCAACTGGAAGGACCGGCCGCAGGAGTACAAGATGGCGCGCCTGCTGGTCCGCCTGCGCTATTACCCCGGTACGCCGCGCGGCGTGACGCGCATGTGGCACAACATGTACGGCGCGACCTATGGCTCGGTGCGCGGGCACGAGACGGATCCGAACGGCCTGGCCCGCAACCCCGACACCGGCTATCAGGCGCTGTTCCGCTACGGCGGCCATCAGAGCTGCACCCGCGGCTATCTGAAGCCGACGCACATGACCGACACGCTGGTGCGCAAGAACACCATGACGCAGCAGCTAGGGGCGGGCTTTGAGCCCGATGTCCACTGCCCGACCGGCGCCCCGCGCGAGGCCTTCGTCCGCATCACGCGAGCCGAAGCCGGCGGCAAAGACGGGCAGGGCCTGTGGCGGCCAGCCCAGAAGGGCCTGACGCCGACCTACGAATCGGACGCCATGAAGCAGTACCTCACAGGTGGCTTCATCGCGGTCGACAAGTAGCGCTGACCGCCCCCGGTCCGCGGCTTGCTTCCTATTCGAAAAGAAGCCTGGGTGCGCCCAAGCAAGAAGGAATCTGACCATGAGCAAGGTTCATAACTGGCATCTGAATCGCGACATGGAATACCCCTACGAGGGCGCGCGTCCGTCGCGGCAGATCGCGTACATCTTCGACACCAACAAGTGCATCGCCTGTCAGACCTGCACCGTGGCCTGCAAGACCACCTGGACGTCAGGCAAGGGACAAGAGCACGTCTTTTACAACAACGTCGAGACCAAGCCGTATGGCTTCTTCCCGCAGGCCTGGGACGTCAACGTGCAGCGGCTGCTGGGACCCAACAAGTGGAAGAAGGACACCTATGAGGGCAAGACGGTGTTCGAGGCCGCCCCGCCCGGCGAGCGCGTGCTCGGCTATCTGCCCGAAGAGGAAGACTATGCCTCGCCGAACCTGGGCGAGGACGTAATCGCCGGCAGCGTGCAGAAGGGCGCGTTCTTCCAGGGCATGCACCAGACCTGGATGTTCTATCTGGCGCGCATCTGCAATCACTGCACGTATCCCGGCTGCCTGGCGGCCTGTCCGCGCAAGGCCATCTACAAGCGGCCGGAAGACGGCATCGTGCTCGTCGATCAGTCGCGCTGTCGCGGCTACCGCGAGTGCGTCAAGGCCTGCCCGTACAAGAAGATCTTCTACAACATGATCACGCGGGTCTCCGAGAAGTGCATCGGCTGCTTCCCGCTGATCGAGCAAGGCGAGCAGCCACAGTGCGTCAAGACCTGCATCGGCAAGATCCGCCTGCAGGGCTTCTTGAGCAAGCCGGGTGAAGAGCGAGCCGACAATCCGCTCGACTATCTGATCCGCATCCGCAAGATCGCGCTGCCGCTGTATCCGCAGTACGGCACCGAGCCCAACGTCTATTACATCCCGCCGCTGCACGTGCCGATCTCGTTTACGCAGCAGATGTTCGGGCCCGGGGTCGAGGCGGCGATGCAGACCTATCGCAGCGTTCCCAACGATCCGCAGCTTCTGGCCGCGCTGCTCTTGTTCGGCAACACGCCGCGCATCCTGCATCGCTTCGGCCGCGACGGCCAAGAGGCGGTTGGCTACGACGATAAGGATCAGGAAGTGGTGCGCGTGCCGTTCACCGAGCCGTTTTTCGCGCGGGAGTTCTTCGACAAGAAGAACGATGTCTACCGCCACAACATCACGTAGGACTGCCGGCCGACCAGGGCTGACCTCTGAGGTTCATCATGTGCAAGACGACGCTATGGCGAGGGGGACTGGGACTATCGCTGGCTCTTTCGGCGACGCTAGGCTGCTGGGGCACGGATCATCCACCGGCGACGGCGAGCTCCGAGCTCAAGGTGAGCAAGGTGGCTGCGGCGCCGATCGACGATCCCAGCGCGGCGGCCTGGGATAGCGCACCGGAGTCGACGGTGATCATGCTGCCGCAGTCCATCACCTATCCCATCTTGGGCCGCGGCTCGATCACCGAGCTTAAGGCGCGGGCCTTGGTCGATGACAAGTTCCTGGCCCTACGCTTGAGCTGGAGCGACAAGACGCATAACGAGACGCTGGAAGTCGACAAGTTCACCGATGCGGTGGCCATCGAGCTGCCGCTGGGCAATCCGGAAAAGACCAACCCGATGATGGGCAGCGCCGACTACCCGGTGTACATCCTGCACTGGAAGGCGGTATGGCAGCACGACGTCGATAAGGGCCGCGCCGATGTCCAGGATCTGCACCCTGGCTACTACTCGGATCCGTATCCCTTTGTCGCCGGTCGCTTCCCCTACGAGGTGCAGGAGTCGTTTCAGACCGACAACGCACGCCGCTACTTTCCCGGGCTGGCGGCGGGCAACCCGGTCAGCAAGCTGTATCGCCGCTGGCCCGTCGAGGAGCTGCACGCCGAAGGCTTTGGCTCGCTGGCCGATCACAGCGCGCAGGATGCCCGCGGCAAGGGGATCTGGAAGGACGATCGCTGGTCGGTCGTGCTGTCGATTCCGCGCGAAGTTCCCGATCGCGCCAACCCGCATCTTCTGCCCGGGCAGAGCACGCTGGTCGCCTTTGCGGTCTGGGATGGCGGCATGCAGAACGTCGGCGGGCGCAAGCACTGGGCACCCTTTTTGAAGCTGGTGTTGCCATGACGGCGATGGCTGAAGCGACGGTGGCGACAGCGCCGACCCTGGCCGCGCCGGTGCAGTCGGCCTTGCTGCGTGCTGAGGTCTATCGGCTGCTCGCCACCGCCTTTGGCTATCCCGATGCGGCTGAGCTTGCCGAGCTGTTCTCCGACGCCGAAGCAGAAGCGCGGGCCACCGGTCAGGTCGAGGCCATGCGCCTTGCGCAGGCGCTTGGGCAGGCGCTCGATGCGCGCGTGGCGGGGGAATACAACCGGCTGTTCGCGCAGGCCGTGGCGGTCAGCCCGTACGAGACCTCGTATGTGGCGGCGGACAAGGGCGTGCAGCTAGGTCGCTTGGCCGCGCTGATGGCCGCGTTCGGCGTGCGCAGCCGCGGCGTCGAGCACGAGAGCCCAGATCACATCGGCAGCGAGCTCGAGTTCATGTCCTTCCTGTGCCTAAAGGAAGCGATGCTGGCCAGCGACATCACCGCCGAAGGGCAGGAAGCCTATCGCGCGGTGCGTGAGGCGCAGGCGCTGTTCCTGGGCGAGCACCTGGGAGCCTGGGCGAGCACGCTCTCGGCCCGGCTGCGGCAAGGCACAGCTCACCCCTTTTATCAGCTGGCCGGCGCCAGCTTGGAGGAGTGGGTGACTCGCGATCTGACCGAAAATGGCTGGCAGCGGCCGGAGCACGCGGCCCGGCGACGGCTGCCCCTGATTCAGCCCGATGGCTCGCTGGCCCCCGAGGGTGGCGACGAGCTGGATGCCGACGCGCTGAGCTGCCCGATGGCTCAGCCGGAGGCGCCGGCTACCGCCTGGGACGAGCCAGCAGGGGTCGAGGACTCGCTCACCTAGTCTGCAGCGCTGGCGCCAGCCAGGCGGCAGCTTGGTGCGGCTCTTGCTGTGCTCTGCAGGGAGGAGTTGATCGATGCGTGGTCTATGGAGTGTGGGGATTGCGGGAGTGGTGCTGTGCGCAGGGCTGGGGCAGGGGTTGGCCCAGAGCGGACCCAGCGAGCCAGCAGGTGCAGCGGCAGCGAGCCCAGCCTCGGCGGTGAGCCCAGCGACCGTGGCCGCCCCAGTGGGCAGCGCCGCGGCTCCGCAGAGCAGCCCGGCCCCTGCTGCACCCGTCAAAGCCGAGAGCGGCGCTGAAGCCGTGGTCGCGCCGAGCGCACCGAGCAGCCCGAGCCCACCGGTGGTCGCGCCAGTCCCGGCGCCAAGTGGCGAAAAGGCTGCGCCCAGCCCCAGCGAGCGGCCGGCTCCCTACTCGCTGCCGTGGGGGCTGCGGCCGATTGTGCCGGTGACCGTGCTGCGGCTCGACTCGGTGATTGCGATGTATCGCGCCGCCGACAGCCAGGGCGTCACCGCAGCGGTGCTACCGCTAGTCGGCTATCGCTTTACGCCGCACTTTATGGGCGTGCTGCGCTGGGGGGTGATCGGCAACGCAGCACCCGACGGGACCTCGGGGGTGTCGGTGCCCAACCTAGCGCTCGGTGGGATCTGGGGGCTGAAGCTGCCGGCCGGCTTCCGCCTGGGGATGTTTCTGGGCGCCACCGTACCGATTGGCACCGGCGGGGCCCGCAGCGCTGATCCTTTGACCGCAGCAGCGACGAGCGCCGGCCTCTACGCCCGCTCGGCTCTCGACAACGCGATGTTTGCGGTCAACGACTTCACGCTGTTCCCAGGCATCGACTTCGCCTATGTCGGGCATGGGCTGACCGTGCAGATCGAGGCCACCGTGCTGCAGCTTATGCGCGTGAAGAACGAAGCCGTGCAGCCTGATGCCTTCCGCACCAACTTCACGGCCGGCCTGCACATCGGCTACTTCGTGACGCGCTGGCTGACGCTGACCAGCGAGCTGCGCTATCAGCGCTGGCTGTCCTCGCCAGAGGCCGTCGCGGCGGACGAGACGCTACGCGACAACCTGTCGCTGGCCATCGGGCCACGCTTCCACGCCAAGATCGGTCGCGGCTTTCTGCGACCCGGCATCGCCTACAACGTCGGGCTGGCAGGTCGCCTGAATACCAACAGCTATCACATGGTGTTGCTCGACCTGCCCTATGTGCTGTAGCGCCAAGTCGGTGCGCGGCCAGCCAGCGGGGGGGACCGCGACTTCGTAAGAGAGGTGCGTCGTGTCTGCTGAACAGAACGTCAAGGACTCTGCCACAGCGACGGGAACTCCGGATCAGGGCAGTGACCCAGAGGCGGCGCTTGCGGGCCTCGGGCCGGTCGTCCTGGCCAGCTCGCCCGCTGCCTGCGATGTGCTGATCGTCGGGGCCGGGCCGACCGGCATGATGCTGGCTTGCGTGCTCTGTCGCTATGGCTTGCGCATCCGCATCATCGATGCCGGCCGCGGACCCACGCCCTGGTCGAAGGCGCAGGTGCTGCACGCGCGGACGCTGGAGCTGCTGGATCAGCTGGGGATCGTCGCGCCTTTTCTGCAGGCCGGCCAGCCGCTGCACAGCCTCAGCCTGTATCAGCAGGATGGGCAGCGCTTGGCCCACTTTAGCGTCGGCGAGTCCGACTCGGCCTACCCCTACATGCTGAGCCTGTCGCAGCGCGAGACCGAGCTGCTGCTGATTGAGCAGCTGGGGCGCTTCGGCGTGCACATCGAACGTCAGACTCGTCTGGTCAACCTGGCCCAGGACCACAGCGGCGTCAGCGCTTATATCGAGCACGGCAGCGACGGTCGAAAGGACAGCCTGCAGGCCCGCTATCTGGTGGGCTGCGATGGCGTCGGCAGCACGGTGCGGCAGCTGCTCGGGCTGGAGTTTGAAGGCAGCACCTATCGTCAGCGCGTGCTGCAGGGCGATCTGCGCATCGACTGGCCCGTCCCGCACGCCGCCGATGAAGTCATCGGCTTTGTCTCGGAGCACGGTCCCATCGGCGCCTTCCCGCTGCCTGGCGAGAGTCGCTATCGCCTGATGGCCTTCGACGCCGGCCTGGCGCCAACGCTGGAGAACTTTCAGTTCCTGGTCGATTCGCGTGGCCCAGCCGGAGCCCGAGTCAGTGATCCAGCCTGGATGAACGAGTACACCATCCACTGCCGCCTCTGCAGCCACTACCAGGTCGGTCGCGTGTTCTTGGCCGGCGATGCGGTGCATACCCATAGCCCCTCGACGGGGCAGGGCATGAACACCGGCATGCAGGATGCGTACAACCTGGGCTGGAAGCTGGGGCTGGTGCTCAAGCAGGGCGGGCGACCGAGCGTGCTCGACTCCTATGAGCTGGAGCGCAAGCCCGTCGCGGCCAAGCTGCTGTCCACCACTGACGCGACGACACGCGGCCTGCAGAGCCTGCTGACCCTGTACAGCCCGCTGTCGCAGGGCCTGCGCAACGCCCTGCTGCGCCTGCTGACGCCGATGGGCCTCGTGCAGCACAAGGTGTCGCGCACGCTGTCGATGCTCGATATCGACTACGCCGACAGCCCGCTGTCGCTGCAGGATGAGCTGGTGCAGCCCAGCCTCTCGGTCTATGGCGAAGACACGCTGGGGCTGGGCAGCGGCTTGGCGTTTGCCGAGGGGCCGGGGCCGGGGCAGCGGGCCATCGACTGGGAGGTGGTGGATGTCGGTGGCCGCGGGCTGCAGCGCCTGTTTACGCTGCTCGACGGCGTTCGTCACTCGCTCTTGGTGTTCTGCGGCGCGCACGAGACCACCGAGAGCTATGAGCGGGTCGTGGCCACCGCGACCGCCATTCGCGATCGCTGCCCCGAGCGCGTGACCGTCTTTTTGGTGCAGATGAGCCCGCAGCCGCATGCCGCCATGCTGCGTCCCTGGGACGGGCCGCTGCTCTTCGATCGCGGGGGCGCTCTGCACCGACGCTACGGCGCGCAGCGCGACGCGCTCTATCTGATCCGCCCGGATGGTCACATCGGCTATCGCTGCCAGCCGGTCAGCCTGATCAGCCTGGATAGCTACCTGCAGCGAATCTTTGTCGACTAAGCGTGGGGCGTCGAGCCGCAGCGCCGCTGCCTGTCGCGCGATAACTGTTGCGCGAGGGCTGTCGTAGCGGCGGGCTTATGGCGGCAGTGGGCAGGAGGGTCTTTTCGGAGGGGGCCGCGCCGCCCCCGCGACGGGAGGAAGGGGCCGGGAGCCTGGCGCGCCGCATCCAGCCGGGGCTGAGGCGGCGGCGGTGGTTACTGCGTCAGCGAGCGAATGTGCTCGCGCAGAGCGGCGACGACCTGCGGCTTGGCATCGAGGTCGGGGTTGGGTGGCATGGCCGGGCTCTTGCCGACTGCCAGGCCGCCGCCCTTGATGATGGTCTCGATCTGCGCGTCGGTGATGCTGGTCTGCCAGGCCTTGTCCTGGAAGTTGCGCGGCTTGGGGGTCAGCGCGGCTGAGCCCGGTCCATCGCCGGCCCCGCGCGGCCCATGGCAGGTCGTGCAGCGGGTGTCATAGACCATGCGGGCCTCCTGCCGGGCGGCCTCGGGGATGGTGCTGCCGCCGGACTTGTTGCAGGCCGGGGCCAGGGCCAGCCCAGCCAGTCCTGCCATCACCATCATCAGCTTCGTTCGGGTCATGTTCGTTTTCCTCGCGGAAAGGAGTGGGGGGTGCAGCCGGTTCGCCGGAGCCTGGCCGCTGACTGCGGCGCACTGCGCGACTCCGGATGCTGACTACATCGGACGTCTAGTGCAAAAAGGTTGCCAATCCACCGCCCTCCCCGACGTACAGCTGACCCAGCGGGGCGGTGGCTACGCGGCTCTGCGGGACGGGCTCGCTGGGCCGGCTGCCTAGCTGGGCGCAGAGACGAGTTGTTCCCTTAAGCTCTCGATCGGCAAAGCGGCGCGCCGGGTCGTTGGCTGCGCCGCCGATCGAACACCGATCGCAGGGGCGCCACCCCAGCCAGCTAACCGCAGCGCGCCACGCAGGTCTTGCCGGCGATCGAGCGGCCTGTCTGTGGCCAGGCTGGCGGGCGGGCCACAGCCCTGAGGCCAGCCCGCGCTTCCGCCTTGTAATGTCCAGAGGCGCCGCTGCGGCACCTACGCCGGACTTCATGCGCGTCGAGCGGACTGCCGCGGCAGCCCCCCGCGCGCAGTGATTGGCGAATCCGGCGTCTGTGTTTAGAATGCCCCCCGAATTTGCACCCCCCTGTCTACCCCGTCGTCGGTTCTTACTGCCCGTCGGCAGCTCTGGTCTTTCACCCTGCACACATGCGTCTTTGCGTCGGCTTGGTTAGGCGGCTCAGCTCTGGGCCGGCAGCTCGCAGCCAAGCGCTATCGAGGTCCCGTGGACGAAGAACGATCGCCGTCTTATCTGTCGCCCAAGCTTGCGCCGCTTTTGCGGCCTGACCTCGGAGGCCAGGGGATCATCGCCCGCCTGCCGGTCTCTGCCGGCGAGGTCCTGGCCATCTGGAGCGGCGAGGTCTTTGCGAGTGCGGCGTTTGCCTTGCTCTCTGACGACCTGCGGCGACGCAGCCTGCAGATCGAAGAGGATGCCTTCTTGGTTCCGACCAGCCTGGGGGCGGCTGACTTCTTCAATCACTGCTGCGAGCCCAACGCTGGCATCAGCGGCCAGATCGTCCTGGTTGCCCTGCGCGACATCGCCGCCGGCGAGGAGGTCTGCTACGACTACGCGACGACGGACGGCTCGGCCTACGACGAGTTCGTCTGTGCCTGCGGGGCGGCTGCCTGTCGCGGGCGCGTCACTGGCCAGGACTGGGGCAATCCGCAGCTCTGGGCTCGCTACAAGGGCTACTTCGCGCCGTACCTGCAGCGCCGCATCGATGCGCTGCAGGCCGCCCAGCCGCCCGAGAAACCTTGACGATCGGCGGCGATCGCGACACCGTTTTCGCCCGTGATCCACCCTGATACCTACCTGGGCTTCGTCGATGCGCGCAGAGGCCATGGGGTCTTTGCCCAGAAGTTGATTCCGCGCGGCACCGTTGTCTGGCTGCACGATGAGCTCGATCAGGTGCTCAGCCCAGCCCGCGTCGCCGCCCTGCCGCCGCCTCTGCGGGCTCAGGTCGAGCGCTACGCCTACGTCAACGCCGACGGCAATCGGGTGCTGTGCTGGGATCATGGCCGCTACATGAATCACTCGTGCGAGCCGACGACGACCAGCATCGGCACACTGCTGGAGATCGCGCGGCGCGACATCCAGGCCGGCGAAGAGCTGACCTGCGAGTACGGCCTGGACTACGTGGTGCAGGGCTTTGTCTGCTCCTGCGGCGCGCCCAGCTGTCGCGGGGCGCTGCAGCCGACGGACAGGCAGGCGGTGCGGCAGCGCTGGGATCGCGAAGCGCAGGAGGCCTTCGCCTGGGCCCTGACCGTGGCGCAGCCGCTCCTCCCGGTTCGCCCCGTCGGTGGCCCGGGACAGCCCAGCGCCGCCGACACCATCGTCCAGGCCATCGCCGAGCGACGCAGCATCACCCTACCCTCGTGGGAGAGCGGCGTCCCCGGCGGGGCGTAGTGCTAAATTATTTTGATTAATAAAAGATCAATAAATTAAAATATATTGGTTTATGTGGATTTGTTATGCGAGTTTTTGGGTTCGTCGCGGTGCGGCTGCAGATCGTATAGCCACACCTCGCAGGGGCCCGAGGTGCCATCCCCGTCGGGCGCGCTGTACCACATGCTGCGTCCCAGGCGCGTATAGCCGCGGGCCCGCAGGATGGCCAGCATCGCCAGGTGATCTTCCCAGACCACGCTGACCTCATAGCGGAAGCGCTGCGCCAGCCACTGCCGAAGCTGCGGCCATGCGCCGGCTTCACTGAGGATGGCTTGGCCGCGATAGCGCGGCAGCAGCCACTCATCCAGCTGCACTGCGCCCGCTGGCACGCTGACTCCGGGCGGCAGCTCCCCGACGTTGGGATGCGGCTGCAGCACGCCCGCACCGACCGGGAGGCCATCGAGCCGAATCACCACGCCCGCGCTCTTTTGGCAGTAGGCGCGCGCTCGCTCGGCGCTCATGCCGCTCGGCAGCTCGGTGTTGGCGCACAGGGCTGCATCCTGCGAGGCCTCGACGAACAGCTCGATGACCGCGGGATCGGCGGCTCCCTCCGGCCCCAGCGGCGACAGTGTGATCGTGCCGGCCTGCGCGGGTGACTGCGCGGGTGACTGCGC
>CAZVMD010000185.1:10380-13891 GCA_964628555.1 uncultured Myxococcales bacterium
CTGCGCGGGTGACTGCGCGGGTGACTGCGCAGGTGACTGCTCAGACGACTGCTCGGTCGTCGCGCCAGTTGCGGTGGCCTCGATCGCTCCGTCTAAGCGGGCCGCCACCTGCTGCAGCGTGCCGTCTCGCGCCAGGGCCAGATCGAGGCGACCGGCGGGTGCCCGCTGCGCGGTCTCGATGGCCAAGAGCAGCTCGGCCACGCTCAGCGAGTCCCCGCCCAGGCCGCGAAACGAGTCGTCGCGAGCGATGTCCTCGCGCCGCAGCAGGCCAGCCCAGAGCTGCGCCAGCCACTTCTCGCTGGGCGTCTCTGGCTGGCGCTCGGCCGGGATCTGGCGTCGCTCCTGCCGGCCGCGGCCCGCCAGCGTCTTGCGATCGAACTTGCCGTTGGGCAGGAGCGGCAGCGCCGCCAGCGCAACATACGATGCGGGCTGCATCGCCGCCGGCAACACCTGCTCCGCCGCCGCTTGCAGCGGCGCTAGGGGCAGCTCGCTTGGCGTGACGAAGGCCAGCAGCTGATCGTCGCTGGATCGCACCACCGCGATGTCGCCTAGCTGCGGACAGGCGGCCCGCAGCAGCCGCTCGATCTCTTCTAGCTCGATGCGCACGCCGCGCACCTTCACTAGGTTATCGAGCCGCCCCACGTACCACAGCACCCCATCCGGCCCACGCCGCACCAGATCCCCGGTGCGAAAGCGCCGCGACTCAGAGTCGGGCGGGACGCGCGGGAAGCGCAGCGCTTCCTCTTGCGGCCGCTGATGGTAGCCCCGCGCCAGCACCGGGCCGCCGACATACAGCTCGCCGACCTCGCCATCGGCCACCGGGGCTCCGGCGCTGTCGAGCACGTCCAGCTCGGCCCCGGCCATGCTGGTCCCGATCGGGACCGCTTCGCTGGGCAGCGCACGGTGCGGCGGAAACGATGCCCAGGTTACGTCCCCCGTCACTTCCGTCGAGCCGTACAGGTTGATCAGCGTGGCCTCCGGGTGGGCAGCGCGAAAGGCGCGCAGCAGGGGCAGCGTCAGCTCTTCGCCACTGCAGATCCAGGTCTGCAGCTGCGGCAGCACTTCGCCGAGGCTGGGCAGCGCGCGCAACAGCGCCGCCAGGATCGACGGGACCACCGTGATCCGACTGACCCTTTGCGCCCTGAGCACGGCCACCAGGCGGCTTAGGTCCTGCAACTCCTCGGGCAGGACGATGGCGGTCGGCACCCCCTGCAGCAGGCCGCTGAACATCTCGGGCGCCGCATCGACAAAGCTCAGCGAGCTGCGATGCGCGACGACCTCGCCGGCGCGAAACGGCAGCGCCTGCCAACCCCAGCGCAGGCGATTGAGCGTCGCGGCGTGCGTGCCACATACGCCCTTGGGACGCCCCGTGCTGCCCGAGGTGTAAAGGATGTACAGCAGATCCTCGGCCTGGGCGCCGTCCTCGCTAAAGGGCGATGGCGCGCTGTCCAACGCGGCTAGGTCGGCGGCCTCGCACTGCGCCAGATCGACCGTCGTGCGCTCGCTGGCCCAGCTGGGGCCGGCGCCGTATCGACTGTCGATCACCAGCGCACCTAGCCGCGCATCGTCGGCCATGAAGCGCTGGCGCTCGGTCGGGTAACCCGGATCAATCGGCACGTACGCGCCGCCGGCCCGCAGCACGCCTAGCACCGCCACCATGGACTCGATCGATCGCGGCACGCGGATCCCGACAGGGGTCTCGCGCCGGATCCCCTGGGCTCGCAGCCGCCGCGCTAGACCCTCGCTGCGACGCTGTAGCTCGCGGTACGTGCAGACACCCCGGCTGGACAGCAAGGCCACAGCCTGTGGCTGGGCGCGCGCGATCTCGTCGAATAGCTGGCTCAGCCTCATCGCCGCTCGCTCATCACTGCGGTGGGCAGACCGGGGCTTAACAGGGCCGGGATGCCGGCGCTTGCGGGCGGGGGGACCGCGCTCAGGTGACAGAGTCGATTGCGCATAAGGTGCGGGCATTTTACGGGATGGTCGGGCTCGTTCCAGCGCTCAATTCCCTGCGCTTGGCGCGGCCCCGCGGGCCCATCATTCCCTTGACCTGCTGCCTGCTTGTCCCGACGATGCGCAGACCGACCCACCGCGATGATCCCTTCCGCCCTGCCCAGCTTTCATCGTCAGCCGCTGCCGTCTTTTCGGGGCCCGCCCGCCGCTGTCGCGCGGCGCTGAGTGAGCATGGATTTACAGCATCCCGCGCGGCATCGGCACACGCCAGCCTGGTGGTTCTTGCTGCTCTTGATCCCCTCGGGCATCTGCCAAGGCTTCAGCTTAGTCGCGCTGCCGTACTGGCTGACACAGGACGGCGTATCGATGTCCGAGGTCAGCGCCATCGTCGCGCTGTGGCTCTTGCCCTATTCCGCGCAGCCGTTTTTGGCCCTGCTCGGTGACCTGGGGCATCGTCGTCGAAGTGGCTATCTGATCGCTGCACTCTCGGCGAGCCTGACGCTGCTCTTTGCCCTGCAGGCCTTGTCACTGCACAAGCTGCGCCTGCTGAGCGCCTGCATGTTCGTGCTGTCTTCCTCGATCGCGACCGCCGACAACGCCCTGGTTGCGCTGGCTGCGACCACCGTGCACCCGCGTGAGCGCGGGCTGTCATCGGGCTGCTTGGGCGCGGCGCAGCTGACCTGGGGAGGCCTCTTTGGCTGGGGGATGCTGACCCTGCGCGACCAGGCGGCGCGCCACTTGGGCCCCGCCCCAGCGCTTAAGATCGTCGCTGCTACGCTCGCCGCGGCGATGGTACTGCACACCCTGCTGGCCCTGATGATCGACGAGCCGATCCATCCGCCGCTGCCGCTGCGACCGCGCCTGCGGCGGCTGCTGGCCGATGTGGTGCACGTGCTGCGCTCGACGCCGGGCTGGACCAGCCTGCTGATTTGCTTGGCGCCGCTGGGGACCAGCGCGGCCGCGCCGCTGTTTGGCGCGCTCGCCGCCGACTACCAGCTGGGGGCTGGCGCGGTGGGCCTGATCACCGGTGTCGGCGTCGGCGCCGCCAATGCGGCCGGAGCCCTGCTGGGCGGCATCGCGGCCGACCGCCTGGGCTCGCGCCGCACCTACCTGCTTGGCGCCCTGTCGCTGGGCCTGTGTGGTCTGGCCATGGCGCTGTCGCCCACCCGGCCAGCCTATTTTGTCGGCTGCTGCCTGGCCTATGGCCTGTGCAGTGGCCTGGTCTACGCCGGCTTCTACGCGCTGATCTTTGAGCTGCTGTCCAGCGTCGGCAGCCCACCGCCCAGCCCGAGCTGCAGCGGCCAGGATGCGTCGGGCAGCGCGGTCGGCGTCACCACCACCTGCGGCGTGTTCATGGGCGCAACCAACCTGTCGATGTTCTATGTGACGCTGCTAAACGGCCACCTGTACAAGCTGAGCGGCCGGCTGGGACTGCTGCTCGGCGATGCCGGCTGCAACCTGCTCGGTCTGGTCCTGGTGCTGGCGGTGCTGCGCCGCCGGGACCTGCGCTTTCGCACCCCAGCCCAAAGTCCGATCTGACACCGGCCGCCGCCCATAA
>CAZVMD010000186.1:0-13867 GCA_964628555.1 uncultured Myxococcales bacterium
GGCTGCTAGGCGCGACGAGGGAGCATGCCCGTCGGCATGTGACCCCGCTTGCCAGGTAGAAGATCAACGACGCCGACGAGGCTGGATAGGCCTAGGGATAGGGTCACTAATTTAGGGGCTGTGAACCGAGGGCTCGCCGGCTGCACCCTCGGCTGGCTGCACCGCTCCGGTGCCTCGCGGGGTGGCCAGGTAGGCGGGCCGGGTGGGCAGGAGCTCGTCTTGACTGGCCGCGCTGTCGTCCAGCGCTTCAGCACGGGCCAAGGCCGACGCGCGGCGACGGCGCACGATGTACAGCGGCCGGCCCTTGGACTGCTCGAAGAGCTTGGCCAGGTACGCCCCCTGCAGGCCGATGGCGGTAAATATCAGGCCGGAAAACAGCGTCATGAAGGACAGGCCGGACAGCCAGCCGCGCGGCGTGATCTCGGGCTGCAGCAGGCGCTGCACCAACCCCCACAGGATGTACAGCGCTGCCCCACCGAACAGCGGCATGCCCAGATACAGCGGCCACTTCAGCGGCACCGAGCTATGCGAAAACAGCCCGCTCGATGCCAGGCGCCACAGGCGGCGCAGGTTGTACTTGGAGTGACCAGCAAAGCGCGGCGCCACCTCGTAGTCGAGCGTCACTTGGCGAAAGCCGACCCAGGCCACCAGGCCGCGCAGAAAACGATGGGTCTCGCGACAGCTGCGCAGGACCTCGGCAACCTCGCGGGTTAGCAGGCGAAAGTCGCCGACATCGGGCTCGGTGTGTACATCCGAGATGCGCGCCATCAGGGCATAAAAGCCGCGGGCCAGCGCGGTCTTGTAGCTCTCGCGCTGATGGCTGCTTCGCTTGCGCATCAGCACGACATCGGCGCCGCTCTCCATCGCCGCCAGCATCGCTGCGAAGTAGCTCGGTGGGTGCTGCAGATCGGCATCCATGGTGATGATCACCTCGCCCTCGGCGGCGTCGATACCGGCGGTGATGGCCATCTGGTGACCGAAGTTGCGCGACAGCTGCACCAGCCGCACCGGCAGCCCGCGCTCGATCAGCTGGCTGATCTTGTCGACGGTGCCGTCGCGACTGCCGTCATCGACAAGGACGATCTCCCAGCTGCGGGCCTGCGGCGACAAGAGCTGCGCCAGCTTGCCATCGACGGTGGTGACGAACGACTCGATGCCCTGCTCTTCGTTGTAGGCAGGCGCGACGACCGACAGATACGGCGGGCCGGCAGTCAGGCTGCGCAGGCGCAGGGGAGGCATGGGGGCGGCAGACATAGCGGCACCTTACACGGCATCGGGGCGACAGAACGTTACTTGCATCGGGGTCATCCAGGTCGGCGGCAGGTGACGCAGCACGGGCAGCAGGCCGGACCGACGCAGCACCCGGCCCAGGCGAAAGAGCTGCGGGTGCTTGTCGGCGAAGCTCGGCTCCTGCTCTAGGCGCAAGAAGGTGTGGTAGGCCTGCTCGCGATCGAAGTGCACTTCCACGCCCTGGGCCTGGGCCCAGCGCTGCAGCGTAGGGGCCGAGACAAAGTTCAGCCGGCGCCACAGCTCGTCGTCCTGCAGCGACGGCCGCAGGCGGGCCAGCACGCGCGGAAAGAGCGGTGGCAGCGGCATCCCAAAGTGCGGCTCGTAGGGCACGCGGTAGTTGGGACAGCCGTGCCGCATCACGCCCCCTGCCCGCAGGCAGGTCAGGAGCCCCCTCAAGGTTCCCGGCAGGTCGGCCAGGTGTTCGAGCACGTTGTACGAAAAGATCAGCGCGAAGCGCCGGCCCAGACCCGGCGCCTGCTCCGCCGAGCGCGGCAGGAAGTCGCGGCCATCAACGCCGAGCAGCGACAACAGCCGCTGGGCCAGCTCATAGCTGCCCGGGTGCCCGGCCAGGCCCGGCTCCAGCGACGTAACGTCGAGTCCGCGCTGCCGCAGCCAGGCATAGCTCAGCCCCAGGCCACCGCCGATCTCAAGCAGCGGCGCTCCCGGCTGCACATACGCTTCGATCATCCGCAGCGTCGCGCAGGCGCTGCCGAGCTGGGCCTGCCAGGCCACCGCCGCGGCCTGCGGGCCGGTCTCACGGCGGCCACTGACCTGCAGCAGCCCCTCGGCCAGCCGCGCATCGGCCAGCACCTCGCGCCCCTGCGCCGCCAGCGTGCGCAAGAAGGCGTCGATCTGCAGGTCCACGGGCCGCGTGCTCATCCCGCGTGCATATCACAGCCGGCCCAGCCAGCTAAGCCTGGACGCAGGCCGACCAGCGCCCGCTCCACCTGGCAGCCAGCGCTTGCGCTACGTCGCTGCGCCGCGAGCAGCGCGCAGGATCAGGATCGAGCTCGGGCAGCGCTGCAAGAGCGGCTCGGAGGCAATCCCTATCGGTCGCTGCTCGAGCCCCCAGTCCGGGCCGATCCCGACCAGGACAAGGTCATAGGCGGCATCGCGTTCCGCCTGCACCTCGACCAGCGCAGCCTCGGCCGGCTCGGCGTGGGCCACGACTCGGATCTGCAGTCCGGGGCCGCGCTCGGCCGCCACAGCCGGCGCGGATCGGGCAGCGGCGCTGCTGACTGTCGCCGCAGCAGCGCTGGCGGCATCGGCCGGGGGAAACAGCCCAGCAAAGCGCGTCCACAGCGCGGCCTCTTCGGCGGCGGTGCTCTCACCCGCTGGGACGACGGAAAACAGCGTGATGTGCAGGTGGGCAAGTCCTGCGTCGGTGCGGCTGGCCTGATAGAGCCGCTGTGCCAGGTGAACCGCGGCCAGATCGTGGGGTGTGCCGTGAAACAGCACCAGCACGCGGCGCAGCTGCGACAGGCCGCGATCGATCAGCACGCCGACCTCCATCGGCGCGCTGCTTAGCACCTCGCGCACGGTGCCGCCCAGCACGTTGCCCGACAGCACCGGCTTGTGCCAGCCCAAGAGCAGGAGCTTGGCCCCCTTGACCTCGGCGACGTTGCAGATGTCGTAGCCAGGACGCGGCGAGATAAACGACAGCGGCCGCACCGTTGCGCCCAGCTCGCCGGCCCGAGCCAAAAGCGGCGCCAGCGCGGCGGTCGGACTTGGCACACTGCCCGAGCCCACGTAGGCCGACAGGCGATCGGAAGGCGGGATCAAGCGCAGGGCGTACAGCCGACCGGGCTCTGGCTTGTCGCCCGCAGCCCGCGCGATAAGCGCGCTACCCAGGGTCACCATCGCCGGTCCCGAGCGCTCAAACGCGACGCACATCAGCACGACGAACTCAGGCCGCGCCGGCTCTGGCTCAGGCGGCGCCAGCGAGACCATCGGCCCGCTGATGTGGGATGGCGATGTGGTCTCTAAGCTGGTGGCTGCCAGCTCTCGCGTCTGCCCGGCCTGCGGATAGATGATCTGCAAGAGCGGCGAGGTAATAAACGTCGTCAAGAGCGCCATCAGCACCATCATCGTAAACAGCGTCGGCGTGATCACCCCCAGGTCGAGCGCCATGTTGAGCACGACAAGCTCCATCAGGCCGCGGGTGTTCATCAAGACGCCGATCGCCGCGGACTCGCGCCAGGTATGGCCGGTCAGCCGCGCCGCCAGTGCGCTGCTGCCGAACTTGCCGACGCAGGCGACGAGGATGATCAGGCCGCACAGAGCAAAGCCATGCGCGGTGCTCAAAAGACCGATCTGCGTGCGCAGGCCCGAGACGGCAAAGAACAGCGGCAGCAGAAAGACCAGCACCAGATCTTCGAGCTTCTCGGTCAGCGTCGCTGCGAAGCCATCGCTCTTGGGCAGGATGGCGCCGAGCAGGAAGGCCCCGAACAGCGCGTGGATGCCGATGATCTCGGTGATAAAGCTCGACACCAAGAGCGCCACCAGCGTCGCCGCGACCACGTTGTGCGACAGGCCCTCGCGGCCCAAGCTGCGCGCCGCCAAGCGCGAGAGCAGCGGCCGCACCCCGCCCAGCATCACCAAAAGGTACAGGCCGGTGTACAGCGTGGTCAGCCCAGCGCTGGCCAGGCCCGTCGAGCGGACGATCGAGACGACGAAGGCCAGCATGCACCAGGCGGTGACATCGTTGATCGCCGCCGAGGTGATCGAGATGGCGCCGATCTTGGTCTGCAGCAGCCGCCGCTCGTTGAGGATGCGCGCCAAGACGGGAAAGGCGGTGATGCTCATCGCCGCGCCCATAAACAGCGTGAACGAAGCCAGTGGCACCGATGGCGCAGACAGCCGGGGATACAGATACAGCGCCAGGCCGGCACCGAGCGCGAACGGCAGAACGATGCTGCTGTTGCTGATCACGACCGAGGCCCGGCCGCGCCCCCGCAGCAGGTTGAAGTCGAGCTCTAGCCCGACGAGAAACATGAACAGCACCAGCCCCACCTGGGCCACGATCGACAGCAGGCCGATCGAGGCTGTGGGAAACAGCACGCCAAACAAGTCCGGCCACAGCCAGCCTAAAAGTGACGGGCCAAGCACGATGCCCGCCACCACCTCGGCGATGACCATCGGCTGGCCGATGCGCCGCAGCACAAACCCCAGCACACGCGCCGTCGCGACGATGAACACGGCCTGCACCATGAAGCGCGACAGCGGGCTGTGAAGGATGTGTTCCATGGCAGCGGCCTGCAAGGAGGTCCGCTCAGGCTACTGCAAAGCGCGGGCGAGGTGGGGAGTGTTATGGGCTGCTGCCGAGCCCAGCATGCGGCACTTCTCGACGAGGTCAGGCGGTCGAGCCGTCCGCGTGGGCGGACCTAGGGTAGGCCGATCAGGTCTTGCAAGTAGGCTGCAACCTGCGTCTCAGCGATGCGCTGCTGCGCCATGCTGTCGCGGGCTCGCACCGTAACCGTGCCATCGGTCAGCGTCTGGTGATCGATGGTGATGCACAGCGGCGTACCGATCTCGTCCTGGCGGCGGTAGCGCTTGCCGATGGCCGCGCTCTCGTCATATTCGACCATCCAGCGCTTGCGCAGATCCTTGTACAGCGCCTCGGCTCGCTCGGGGTGGCCGTCCTTGCGCAGCAGCGGCAGCACCGCCGCCTTCACCGGTGCCAGGCGCGGATGCAGGCGCAGCACGACGCGCGTCTCGACCTTGCCGTTGGCATCCGGTGCGCCGTCTTCGTCGTAGGCATCGCAGAGGAAGGCCAAGGTTGCACGATCCGCCCCCGCCGCCGGCTCGATGACGTAGGGGATGTAGCGCTGCTTCTTTTCGTCGTCGAAGTACGACAGCTTGCCCTTGTGATACTCGGCCTCTTCATCGGCCAGCGGCAGACCCGTAAGCTCGCCGCCTTCCTTCTGCCAGGCCGGCAGCGTGCGCACACCGCGCTGGTGCTGCCGCAGATCGAAGTCGGTGCGGTTGGCGATGCCTTCTAGCTCGCCCCAGCCGAAGGGAAACAGGTACTCGATATCGGTCGTGGCCTTGCTGTAGTGAGCGAGCTTTTCGTGCGGCCGCAGGCGCAGGCGCTCTTTCTTTAGGCCCAGCTGCGAGTACCACTCCCAGCGAATCTGCACCCATTTTTCAAACCATGCATCGTCGGTGCCGGGGACGCAGAAAAACTCCATCTCCATCTGCTCGAACTCGCGCGAGCGGAAGGTGAAGTTGCGCGGGTTGATCTCGTTGCGGAACGACTTGCCGATCTGCGCGATGCCAAACGGCAGCTTGACCCGGCTCGACTGCACGACGTTGGCGAAGTTGACGAAGATGCCCTGCGCCGTCTCGGGTCGCAGGAAGCACTTGGCCGAGGTATCGGATAGCGGCCCCAGCGCGGTCTCGAACATCAGGTTGAAGCTGCGCGGCTCGGTAAGATCGCCGCCACAGAACTCCTGACCGCCCTTGCCCGGCTTCTTCGACGGCTTCTGACCGCAGACCGCCCCGTCCAGATCATCGGCGCGGAAGCGCTTCTTGCAGGTGCGACAGTCGATCATCGGGTCAGAGAAGCCATCGACGTGGCCCGAGGCCTTCCACACCATCGGGTGCATGAGGATCGCCGCTTCCAGGCCGACGATGTCCTCGCGCTCCTGCACCATGGCCCGCCACCAGGCGTCTTTGACGTTGCGCTTAAGCAGGGTGCCGACCGGGCCGTAGTCCCAGGCGCCGTTGATGCCGCCGTACAGCTCCGAGGACTGAAAGACAAAGCCGCGTCGCTTGGTCAGCGCGACGATCTTCTCCATCCGCTCGTGGTTCATCTGGGGGGACCTTTCCAGGTCCCCCTCAGCCGGCCGAGCCGTCTGAGCCTCCCCCCCTCCGGTGAGAAGGTGGGGGTACTTCTGCTGAAACCCAATCGGGTCAGTGGCGAGGAATGCTTGTTGCTCTGGTGACAGCTTGGGAGACTCGGACACGGGGCTAGCTCCTGGGGCAACTCTAAAGATGCGAAAGGGTATCCAGGCGCCCCAGCCAGGGCAATCAATTCCTGCCCCGGCTGCGACAATTGCCGGGGGCGGCAGCCGACGTCAGCGCGACAGGCGATCGAACAAGGGCTGCAGCGCGGCGACAAACGCGTCCCGCTGGTGATGCTGCGCAACGAAGGTGCGGCCGTTCTGACCCAGGCGCTGGCGCAGCCCCGGGTCGCGCAGCCGGCGCAGCGCCGCACACAGCGCATCCAGGTTTTTCTCGACGGGAGCTGGGCATAGCAGGCCAGTCTCTTCCGGCCGCACGATCTCGGGCGCCCCGCCGGCCTGGGCCGCCAGGCAGGGCTTGCCGTGGGCCAGCGCTTCCAGATAGACGATGCCAAAGCCCTCAAGCTCGCTCGGCAGAGCAAAGACATCGCAGCGCCTCAGCTCGGCATCGCGAACGTCATCGGCCACCGCCCCCAGGAAGCGCACGCGCGCCGCCACGCCGAGGTCTTGCGCCAGTCGCTGCAGCCGCGGCCGGTCGGGACCTTCGCCGATCACGGTCAGCGCGAAGTCGGCTGGCGCCAGCCGAGCTAGCGCTCGCAGCAGGCTATCGATGCCCTTTTTCTCGTCGGGATGCAGGCGACAGATGGCTAGCAGCTGCAGCGCTCGCGGCGGCGCGCTCGGCGGCTCGCTCACCGCGGGCACAACGGGCGGCAGGCTAGGCAGAGCATTGATCACGCGCAGGATGCGGCCGCTCGGCAGGCCCTGCTGCGTGTGGACGCAGCCGGCGGTGTAGTCGCTGACACAGGCGACGGCCGTGGCGCGGCGCAGGCCCAGGCGGCGCAATAGCGGCAGCGGCGCAAACACCTCGCTGCCATGGGCGATCACGCCGACCGGATGCGGCCACAGCAGGCCGAGCGGCGCCAGGTTGACGTGCCCCAGCAGCAGCGGCCGTGGTCGCCCTAGCTCGGCCACAAAGGCGCGGATCAGCTGCCGCCGATCGCCGCCGCAGGGCAGGTAGTCCAGGCCGGCTCGCTGCTGCTGCCGATCATCGGTCAGCGCCAGCACGCGCAGCGGCTGCCGGCGCTGCGCCGCGAACGCCGCCGCCGCCTCGACCAGCAGGCGATTGAAGGCCGGGATGCCGCCGGGGGGACCCAGCAGCGTGCTGACCACGATCAACATCGGCTGTGGCTCACCACCCACGCGACCGTCGCGGCAGAAGAGCGGCTGGCCTCATGGCGCGATCAGGAAGTCCTCGGCCGGTGCATGCCCGGCGCGCTCGCGAAACTCGACCGTGGTGCCTGGCCATAACGTGTAGTTATGGCCCTCGCTGTCGAGATACCAGCTGCGACAGCCACCGCTGTTCCACACCGTCTGGCGCAGCCGCTCCTGCAGCGCATCGTTATAGCGCTGCAGCGCCTCGGGTCGGACATCGATCTGGCGGCCCCCGCGCTCGCGCACAAGGCGCAGGCAGTCGAGGATCAGGCCGACCTGCGCCTCGATCATGACGACGACCGAGTTGGTGCCCAGCCCCGTGTTCGGCCCAGTGAGAAAGAACAGGTTGGGGAAGCCGCTGGCCATCGTGCCCAGGTAGGCCGCGGGACGCCGCTGCCAGAGCTCTGCCAAGTCGATGCCATCGCGGCCAAAGATGCGCAGGCCCTTGAGGTATTCCTGCACGGCAAAGCCGGTGGCCCAGATCAGAATATCGGCCGCGATCTCCTCGCCACTCGCCGTCTTTACGCCGCTCGGCGTGATCGCGCTGATGGCATCGGTGATCAGGCGCACGTTGTCGCGGGCCAGGGCCGGATAGTAGTCGTTCGACAACAGCAGGCGCTTGCAGCCCGGGGCATAGCTCGGCGTCAGGCGGCGCTGTAGCTCGGGATCGCGGATGCTGCGCTTAATGTTGTCTTTGGCCAGCCGCATGATCAGCCGCTGCCCGCGCGAGTCCTGCTGAAAGCGCGTCAGCCACGGCGTCACGCTCTCAGAGAGGCGATAAAAGAGGCCGCGCAGCAGGCGCATCGCGGCCGGCACGTGGGTAAACAGCGTCTTGCGTCCCTCGCTATAAAAGCGGGCCATGCGCGGCAGCACCCAGGGCGGTGTGCGCTGAAACAGGGCCAGGCTCTGCACCTTGGGCGCGATGGCCGGCACGACTTGGATGGCGCTGGCCCCGGTGCCGATCACCGCCACCCGCTTGCCGGTCAGATCGACGCTGTGATCCCAGGTCGCGGTGTGAAACTGGCGGCCGGTGAAGCTCTCGGCTCCGGCGATGGCGGGGATGCTGGGGTTGCTCAGTCCGCCGAGGCCGAAGATGACGAAGTCGGCCTGATAGTGCCCGCCCTCCTGCGTCTTGACGTCCCAGGTGCGGCTGCCCACATCGAAGCGGGCCTGGCAGACGGTCTGCCGGAACACGATGTGGCGACGCACGTCGTACTTGTCGCAGCAGTGTTCAAGGTAGGCCCAGATCTCGGGCCCCGGCGCAAAGGTATGGCTCCAGCGCGGGTTTAGCTCGAACGAAAACGAGTACAGATGAGCCGGCACATCGCAGGCACAGCCGGGATAGGTGTTGTCGCGCCAGGTGCCGCCGATAGCCGCCGCTCGCTCCAGCAGCACGAGGTCGTCTTCGCCCGACTGCTTGAGCTTGATCGCCGCGCACAGCCCAGAAAATCCCGTCCCCACGATCAGAACGCGAACCCGCCTCAGCCCAGTGGATTGCTCAGCACTCATCCCCTGAGAAGGACGCGATTCCGCCAAGATGTCAACCGCCAGCCAGCGCTGCTTCCGGCCAGGGCCCTGGCCTCCTATCCACTTTTCTCTCCGGGCACTTTGCCCGTAAAGTAACGACCTCATCAAAAAGAACGGCGCGCAGATCAATGCTGGCCAGACGCTGGACGCTGAAGGCAAGACGCTGAGGGAAGGGCTGAGGGCAAGACGGATGGAAGCAGGGGAGAGCTCAGGGAGCATGGACTCGCTGGCCGCGGTGAGCGGCGTCGATGCGAGTCTGGGTCCGGCTGCGAATCGACGCTCGCGACTGCGCCGACTGCTGCGGGTCCTTCTGGCCTGCGCGCTCGGGGTGCTGCTGGGCATCGGCGTCTTTACGTTTCGCTATGCCGAGGGCTTTTCGTACTTCAGCCAGAGCCCCACGGCCTGCGCCAACTGCCACATCATGCAGTCGCAGTACGATAGCTGGCAGAAGGCCAGCCATCACACGGTGGCGGTGTGCATCGACTGCCACCTGCCCCACTCGGGCCTGCGCAAGTGGCTGGCCAAAGCGGAAAACGGCTATCGCCACAGCAAAGAGTTCACCGCGCAGAGCTTCGCCGAGCCGATCTTGGTCAAAGGGCGCAGCCGAGCGATCTTGGAAGAGAACTGCCGCCGCTGTCACGGGGCGCTGGTCGCTGAGCTGGCGCCAGGTGCATCAGCGCGAGCGGCGCGCGGCCAAGACAGCGCCGGTGCGGACTGCCTGCACTGCCACGCCGGCGCCGGTCATGGCGAAGCAGCGCGCCTCGGCGGACCGCTGCGCGGCGACGAGCGGACGATAAGGAATTCGCCATGAACGAGACACGGAACCGAGCCTTTTGGAGCCGACGGCGCAGCCTGGCCGCCCTGGTCGTGGTGGTGGCCACCCTGGCGGTCGGCGTGGCCGCACTGCTGGTGAACATCCTGCAAAAGAAGATCGAAGGCCAGCATCCCTACGTGCGCGTGGTCGAGGTCGATGAGAACGACACCCGGGCCGAGAAGTGGGGCCGCAACTGGCCGCTGCAGTACGACGGCTATCGCCGGACCGCCTTTCCCACCCGCACGCGCTTCGGCGGCCACGCCGGCAGCGAGGCCCTGCCGGAAGAGAAGATCGTTCGCGAGCCGTGGCTGAAGCGGATGTTCCTGGGCTACGCGTTTTCGATCGACTACCGCGACCGCCGCGGTCACGCCCACATGCTCGCCGATCAAGAGGCGACCGAGCGGCTAAAGAAGCCGCAGTCTGGCTCTTGCCTGCACTGCCACGCCTCGGTGCTGCCGCTGTATCGCGAGCTAGGCGGCGGCGATGTAATGGCCGGCTTTGAGAGCAGCTTCAAGCTCAGCTATCAGGAGCTAAACCAGAAGCTGCACCAGTCGGGTCATGCCGATCCCGTAAGCTGCGTCGACTGTCACGATCCCAAGGACATGCGGCTGCGCGTCACCCGCCCCGGCTTCCTGCGCGGCATCCGCGCGCTCGCCGAGTCCGACGCCGCGGTCCCAGCCATCCCCTCGATCACGCTGTGGCGCAGCGGCAAGCGCACGCAGCCCTATGACCCCAACGTCGATGCCAGCCGCAATGAGCTGCGCTCGTTCGTCTGTGGCCAGTGCCATGTCGAGTACTACTGCTCAAGCAAGATGCCGTTGACCTTCCCCTGGGGCCGCGGCCTCAACGCCGACGACATCGAGGCCTACTGGGACCAGACCAAGTTCCCCGACGGCGAGAGCTTCTACGACTACAAGCACGCCGAGACCGGCACCGCGGTGCTCAAGGCCCAGCATCCCGAGTTCGAGCTGTGGAGCCAGGGCATTCACGCGCGCAGCGGTGTGTCCTGCGCCGACTGCCACATGCCGTATGCCCGCGAGGGCGCGACCAAGGTCAGCGATCACTGGGTGCGCAGCCCGCTGCTCAACGTCAACCGCGCCTGTCAGACCTGCCACCGAGCCGGCGAAGAAGAGCTGCGCAGTCGGGTCGACCTGATCCAGGAGCGCAACCACAAGCTGCTGTCGCGCGGCGGCGCTGCCATCGTCGCGCTGATCGACGCGCTCTCCGCGGCCAAAAAGGCCGGGCTGGCGGACGAGCGGCTGCAGGCGGCGCGACTGCTGCAGCGACGCGCGCAGTGGCGACTCGACTTCATCGCGGCGGAAAACAGCATGGGCTTCCACGCGCCGCAGGAAGCGGCTCGCATCCTCGCTGAAGCCATCGACTACGCCCGGCAAGGTCAGCTCGCCCTCACCTCACCGCCGAGCAGCCCCGCCGCGGTGCCTGCTGCTCCGGCTGCCCCTGCTGGCCCGGCTGCGCCGGCTCCTCCCGCTGCCCCCGCGCACTAGGCAGCCGGGCCGCGGCGGCGGGCTGAACGGCCGGCCTCGCTTACGCCTCTTCGGCTGCATTTTCCGTCGCAGGACCCACCCCCGAGCGTGATAACATCGCGCAATCCTTGGCTATCGCGGGGGAGTGAGATCGACATGTCTGTGCCGCCCACCTCAGCCCATCCTGGCCCTAGTCAGCCGCCGGCTCCGCCGCCGCCCTCGTCCCCTGCTGCCGGCAGCAAAGCCGTGAGCGAGGGCGATGAGAGCGTGACGATCACCGTCGGTCACGTCATCGAAGAGGGCAAGCGCCTGTCCGAGTCGATGCTGTGGCCGCTGACCCGCCGCTTCTACGAGAGCAAGGGACCTCTGGCCTGGTCGAGCGGCGAGATTCCGTTTTACGTCACCAGCAATCCCTTCGTCGCCAACTGCTATGCCCAGGTGGTGCTGTCGTTCCTGCGCGATGCGCTGCGCACGCCGGGTTTTTTGGACCCGACCCAGCCGATCTACATCGTCGAGCTCGCGGCCGGCCACGGTCTTTTGGCCTTCTTGTTCCTGCGTCGCTTCTTGCCGATGCTGCGCGCCTCGTCGATCCGCAACCTCGACGTGCGCTACGTCATGACCGACATCGCCGAGAGCAACCTCACCGCGTGGATCAGCTCGCCGGCCTTGGGTCCGTACTTCGAAGAGGGCGTGCTCGACTGCGCGCTGTTCGATGGCGAAAACAGCGAAGAGCTGCTCCTGCGCAAGAGCGGCGTGCGCCTGTCCGCCAGCCAGGTGAAAAACCCGCTGATCGCTTTTGCCAACTACATCCTCGACAGCCTGATCTCGGATGCCTTCCGCATCCGCGAAGGGGTGCTGGAAGAGGCGCTGGTGACGCTGCGCCACCCGAGCGAAAACCCGCCGCTGTCCGATCCCAACTGCATGGTGGACATCACCGCCCACTATGACTATCGCGCCTGCCGCCTGCCCTACTATCAGAACCCGGTCTTCGACGGCATCCTTGAGACCTATCGCGCCGGGCTGGCCGACACGCACCTTCTGTTTCCCATCGGCGCGCTGCGCTGTCTGTCACGGCTGCGCGCGCTGGGCGGCGATCGGCTGCTTCTGCTGTCCGCCGACAAGGGCTACACCGATGAAGAAGAGCTGTTCTTCTTAAGTGAGCAGTACCTGCAGTCGCACGGCTGCGTGTCGACGATGGTCAACTATCACGCGCTGGCCAGCTACACCGCGGCGGACGGTGGCCTGGCGCTGACCGGCAGTCAGCTGCAGCAGAGCCTCAAGTGCGTCGGGCTGTTGTTTGGGCGCGGCGATGCGGCGCTGCGCGAGCAGTTCGCCGACACCCTGCTTGCCTTTTCGACCCACGCCGACGACTTCGGACCGTATGACTTCTACACTCACGCTGGGGCGGTGCGCGATCCGAGCGCCGGCCTGAGCATGGACGGCATCTTTACGCTCCTGCGCCTGTCGCGACACGATCCCAACGTCGTGCTCGACAACGCGCAGCGCATCATCGATCTGGTGCCGACCGCCAACGATCAGGTGCGGCGCGAGCTAGTGCTGCTGCTGGAGCGGACGTTTGAAAACTTTGTGCCGATTGGCCGCGACCTGCCGTTTGAGCTCGGCCGCATCTACCTGATGCTGAACCGCCCGCGCGACGCCATCCGCTTCAACGAGCTTTCGCTGAAGCTGTTCGGCGAGCACGCCGTGACCTGGAGCAACCAGGCGCTGTGCTACCACAACGGCGAAGACGATGCACAGGCCCTGCGCTGCCTCGATCGCGCCCTGGAGCTAGAGCCCGACAACGCCACCGCCCGCGCCTGGCGGGCCCGCCTGCGCGGCCTGGAACGGCGCCGCGGCACCGGCCCCAAGCCGGCCAACAGCAACGCCCGCCTGCCCGGCAGCAAGTAGGGCGCACCGAGGGCGCGGCGCGGCGAGCCGACCTAGCGACTGGGCAGCGACAGGTCGTTCATGCGCCAGTCGTAGTCGATGTGGCTGATCTTGGTGTCCGGCGGCAGCTGCGCATCGGCGGCGCGGTACTTGTTGATGAACGTGATGACGGCCATATCGCTGCCGCCAAAGTCATCCTTGTACCACTTGAAGATCATCGACAGCTTGACGCTCTTGGTCGCCGGGTCGTAGTCAACGTTGCGCTTCTCGTTGCAGAAGCGCTTCGACTCGGTGTCGAGCTGAGCCTGCACCTTGTCGGGGGTGAAGGCGTCGCGCGGCAGCTTGGGGCAGCCGCCGCTGGCGCAGTTTAGCGCGAAGTGAATACGGCCGTCTTTGAAGCGCGGCCGGATGACCTTCTTCTCCAGATCATCGAGATCGACCTCGGCGTTGTTGACCTGAAACTCGGGGTTGCGGAAGAAGCTATACAGGCCCTGATCGACGCGCTTGAGCTTGGGAATGCCATCGATCACGTTCTTCCAGACGAGCAGGTTGTAGGACGAGATGTAGTAGGCCAGCGCCGCGTTTTTGCCCTTGTACAGCTCGGGCGTCTTGTCGGGGCCGGTGGCCGAGACCACGGCGTACAGCTTCTCGACGGTATCGCCGTCGGTCTGCTTGAGCTTGTTGTAGTC
>CAZVMD010000187.1:0-13697 GCA_964628555.1 uncultured Myxococcales bacterium
CGACGGCGCTCAGCGTGGCCCATATGCGCAGCCCCGGCGGCTGGGTCGAGCCCGGCCAGACCCCCGAGTTCGACGAGTACACCATCGTGCTGCGCGGCTGCCTGCGCGTCGAATCGACCGCTGGCCCAGCCATTGACGTCCAGGCCGGGCAAGCCGTGCACACCCGGGCCGGCGAGTGGGTGCGCTATTCCACCCCCGGCGATGACGGAGCCGAGTACATCGCGGTCTGCCTACCCGCATTTTCCCCGGGTACGGTGCACCGAGACGCGGATTAACCCTTAACCGTTCGAGGTCCCCATGCGATCCCAGAAATCCCTCTCCCTGCTCTCCACCTCCCTGTTCCTGCTTCTCGGCCAGGTCGCGGCCTGCGAGCCGACCGCCGACGAGGCCAGCCTGGCCCAGACCGCGGAGCTAAGCACTCCGGCTAGCCCTGCAGTCGCGGCCGCCCCGGCCAGCCCCAGCGACTCGGGCGAGACCCTTTCCGCCTATTCCAACTCGACCTACTTCATCGTCACCCATCCTGATTACCGTCGCTGCGCCTACCCGTTCTGCGGCGGCTTCTTCAGCAAGCGGGTAAACCAGGCGACCACCACCTGCTCGGACGGCACGGCCCAGCCCGAGTGCCGCATCCTGGAGTTCGACTACAGCGCGCTCGGCCTTGACCCGACGGCCCTGAGCCGGCTGACCGGCAAGGTCCAGGCCGGGCAGGCGCTCTTGCGCGGCCAGATCGTCAAGACCGGGCCGATCGTCGGCCGCACCTTCGACAAGCTGGTGGTCAGCGAGGCCTGGGAGGCGCGCAGCGTCAGCCCCAGCCCGACGCCGATCCCGACGCTGCCGAGCGGCACCTTCTCGCGCCTGCGTGAGCTTCCGGTCGCCTGCCCAGCCTGTCCGCCCTATCGCCAAGAGGTGCTCAACAGCAGCGCCGCCGGCACCGCGATTGCCAAGATCGCCTACGACGCCACCCGCTTTCCGGCCACCCTGGTCAAAGAGCTACAGACGACGCTTGGGGCCTCGGACGTCGGCCTGCTGATGGCTGGCACCCGCAGCGGTCCGTCGGGCAGCCCGCAGTTTGCCGTCAGCGAAGCCTACACCCCGGTCAAGGGCAAGGGCGGCGGCAAGGTCGGTGACGCCTGCGGCTCGCGCGGTCTGCCCCCCTGCGACGCCGCCCTGTTCTGCAAGTGGGAGCGCAGCGCGCTCTGCGGCCGCGCCGACGCCTCCGGCCTCTGCAGCGTCAAGCCCAACATCTGCATCAAGGTCTACAAGCCCGTCTGCGGCTGCGACCGCAAGACCTACGGCAACGAGTGCGAAGCCCACTCCGCCGGCGTCTCCGTCGACTACGACGGCGTCTGTCGGTAGTCCGCCGCCGCGGCGCCTCGCCGGGGCTGTCCCCGCGGGCCTGCCACGGGGAAGTTCCTAGCCGCCCCCAGCCCCCTCTGGAGTTATCCGCATCCCACCGCCGCTTCGAGGCTGGGCGGCCTGCGATAGAGTAGAGCGATGATCCGACGCTGGGTGGGGGCGCTGGGGGCGGTCCCGGGGGAGCCCGCTGATCAGCGCACGCTGCGCATCGCTATCGTGACGACCTGCTTGGCTGGCCTGGGCCTGGCCTGGGCTCTGGCCAGCATCGCGCTGGCCAGTCGCGACGCGGTGATGCTGGGGGTCAATGGCGGCGCCCTGGTCTTTATCAGCCTGTGGCTCGCCTGGTTTGCCTACCACCGCCGGTTCGCGTGGCTGGTCTGGGGGGTGGCGATCGGCAGCAGCGCCGCCGCTTGCTTGGGGACGTACTACATCGGCGGCATCACTCAAGCGGGCGGGGCGCTGTCGGCCGCGCTGCTGGGGCCAGTGCTGATCGCGCTGTGCCTGTCGCGACGGGCGGCGCTGCTCAGCTTTGGCCTGTTTGTCGCCGGCATCCTGGCCACCTATTTCGCGCTGCGCTCGCGCTATGGCCCGGCGCCAAGCCCGCAGGCCTGGGCCAACGACGTGTCGCAGGTGGCCAACGTCATCATCCTCGCCGGCTTCATCGTCTTTCTGATGGTCTATCTCAACGACAAGCGGCGAGCCGCCCTGGCCGCCTTCGAGGCTGAGCACCAGCGCTCGGAGTCGCTCTTGCTCAACGTGCTGCCGCGCTCGATCGCCGAGCGGCTGAAGCAGAAGCCGACCGTCATCGCCGACTCGTTCGACGAGGTCAGCATCCTGTTCGCTGATCTGGTCGGCTTTACCGCGCTGTCGGCGTCGCTGTCGCCGGCTCGGCTAGTCGCCTTGCTCAACGATCTGTTCAGCCGCTTCGATGCGCTGTGCGACCGCCATGGGCTAGAGAAGATCAAGACGATCGGCGACGCCTATCTGGTGGTGGCCGGTCTGCCGAGTCCGCGCCCCGATCATGCCGAGGCCATCGCCGAGATGGCGCTTGATATGCAGGTCGCGCTGCGGGCCTTCTGCGTCGATAACGGCCTGGCGCTGGAGCTGCGCATCGGCATCAACAGCGGCCCGGTCGTCGCCGGGGTCATCGGCAGCAAGAAGTTCATCTACGACCTGTGGGGCGATGCCGTCAATGTCGCCAGCCGCATGGAGTCGCACGGCCGGCCCGGGGCCATCCAGGTCGCGCCCCCGACCTATGCCCGCCTGCGCGAGCGCTTCGAGCTTGAGCCCTGCGGCCCGCAGCCGATCAAGGGCAAGGGCGAGCTTGAGACCTGGCTCTTGCGGCGTCGCTTGGCACCCGCGACGGCCGGATCCGATTCGTAGACTCGCCGATCTATGGGCAGCAGACTGCGCGCCCAGCGCCGCCGCCCGCCCTGGCTAGCCAGCCGACCCGAGCCCGGCCGCTGCCCGACGCTGCGCCGGCGCCGCGACGCGGGCTGCCCAGCCGTCCTGCGCGGCCGCTGCGGCTTGGCCCGCGACCTGCAATAGCGTCCACCCATGAGCCTGCTCGCCCGCTGCTGGAGTCGATACGTCCTGGGGCTTTGGCTGCTGCTCTGGGCCGGGCCCAGCCTCGCGGCTCCAGCTCGGGCCGCCCGCATCAGCGAGAGCGTCGCCGAAGGCTGGCTGGCTGGCGTCTACGACCGCGTCGTGGCCAGCGTGCAGGGCGGGCAGGCGGTGGTCATCCAGGCCCACGTCGCGCTCTGCGACAACTCGATCATCCCCTGCGGCGCCCAGGGGGACGGCGACAACATCGAAAAGAACCTGTACTGGACCACCAGCGGCGCCGTCGTCGGCTGGTTTCGTCGCATGCGGCAGACCTGGACCGAGGTGGCGGTACAAGACCACCGCGCCGACGGCACCGGCCTGCTGCAGGTGCGGATCTATCGCGCCCGCATCACGCCTCGTGGGGCGCTGCGTCAGCGTGGCCTGCAGCGCCCCTTTTTTGCCTATGCCGTCATCTATGGCTGGCGGGGCAGCGACATCGACCGCGCGCTCGCTAGCTACATGCAAGACCTGTATTCCTGCGTCCCGCGCCGCATCGCGCTCGCCGATGGCAGCCAGCTAGCAGGCGGCGGGCTGGCCCATCTGGTGGCCTGGATTGGCCACAACCGCATGATGGATCTAGAGCCCGCTGCGCTCCGCCGGCTGCTCGCCCGCGACGACGGCTGCGGCGACTCCCGCAAGGGCATGATCGCCGTCGCCTGTCACAGCGGATCCTATCTTGGACCCACCGTCTCGGCTCCGGAGCGGGTGCCGCTCTTGCTCACCGACTCGCTGCTGTTTGCCGGGACCCACGCCTTTGAGGGCGCGGCGCGGGCCTTTCTTTTGGGGGCCTCGCTGGCCGCGATCCGGGCCGCTGCGGCGCACGCCTACGCCGACGGTCAGAAGCGGCCGTTTCAGCGGGTCAGCTCGGCCTTCGTGAATCCCTCGCACCCGCGCTGGCGCTGGTGATCGGGCACTTTGGCGAGCCGGCGCGGTCGATTGCTGCGCTGCGGCCCGCGACTGCGGTCTACCTTCGACAGGCGAGGACTCCCATGCTGCCGTCGCCTCTCCCGCTTCCTGAGCCGGCTTTTCGCCTCGACTTTCCACGTCGCTACAACGCGGCGGCCGACCTGCTCGATCGGCACCTGATCGCCGGGCGCGGCGACAAGATCGCCTACTGCGACGAGGGGGCGACGCTGAGCTTCGCGGCGCTTGCCGCGCAGGCCAGTCGGCTGGGCAGCGGGCTCCTGTCCTTGGGGCTGCGCATGGAGGATCGCCTGGCCCTGGTCCTGCACGACTGCCTCGACTGGCCGGTGGTCTTTCTTGGCGCGATGCGGGCCGGCATCGTGCCGGTGGCGATGAACACCCTGCTGCGGCCGCCTGACTATGAGTTCATGCTGGCCGACAGCCGAGCCCGCGCCCTGGTCGTCTCGGCCGCGCTGCTGCCGGGGCTCTTGCCGCTGTTGCCGCGCCTGCCCGCCCTGCGCTGGGTGATTGTCGTCGGCGAGTCCGCGCCGCCGCCGGGGGGGCTGCGCCTGGCCGAGGTGCTGGCGGCGGGCCAGGCCGAGCTAGAGGCCGCGCCGACCACCTGCGATGACACCGCCTTCTGGCTCTACTCGTCGGGCTCAACGGGGCAGCCGAAGGGGACTGTACATGTACAGAGCACGCTGCGCGCCACTGCGGAGCTCTACGCAAAGCCGATCCTGGGCCTGCAGGCCGACGACGTGGTGTTCTCGGCCGCCAAGCTGTTCTTCGCCTATGGCCTGGGCAACTCGCTGGCCTTTCCGCTGACCGTCGGGGCAACCACTGTGCTGCTGGCCGAGCGTCCGACGCCGGCCGCGGTCTTCCGGTGCCTGCGTGCGGCCCGGCCGAGCGTGTTTTATGGCGTGCCGACGCTGTACGCGGCCATGCTCGCCGACCCGCAGTTTCCGGCGCGCGACGAGCTTGCGCTGCGCCTCTGCACCTCGGCCGGCGAGGCCCTGCCGGCCCATCTGGGACAGCGCTGGCGAGAGCGCACCGGCAGCGACATCCTCGACGGCATCGGCTCGACCGAGATGGCGCATATCTTTATCTCGAACCGGCCCGGCGAGGTGCGCTACGGCAGCACCGGCCGCGTCGTGCCCGGCTACCGCGTCCGCGTCCTCGACGAAGCCGGGGCCGCGGTCGGGGTCGGCGAGGTCGGCGATCTGTACGTCGCCGGTCCGACGAGTGCCGCCGGGTACTGGAACCAGCGCGCTCGCAGTCAGCAGACCTTTGCCGGCGAGTGGACGCGCACCGGCGACAAGTTTTCCTTCGACGAGCAGGGCTACTACACCTACGCCGGCCGCTCCGACGACATGCTCAAGGTCTCGGGCCAGTACGTCTCGCCCGTCGAGGTCGAGGCGGCGCTTGGCTCCCATGAGGCGGTGCTGGAAGCCGCGGTGGTCGGCCAGGCCGACGAAAACCAGCTGATCAAGCCCAAGGCCTACGTCGTCCTGCGTCCCGAGCAGAGCCCCAGCAACGCGCTTATCGCCGCGCTGCAGGCCCACGCCAAGGCCCGCCTGGCCCCGCACAAATACCCGCGCTGGATCGAATTCGTCGCCGAGCTCCCCAAGACCGCGACCGGCAAGATCCAGCGCTTCCGGCTGCGCGGCTAAGGGGCAGGGTGGGCGTTGTTGCGGAGGCGATCGGCTTGACGCAGCCATCCGAACTTGGAAAAGTGCTGTGCTGCTTTCCAACCTGACATACCCGCGCGAGGCACCGTGCTAAAAAAGATTTCAATTCAAAACTATCGCAATGTGAACATCGAAAATGTTGAACTTAGCCAAGTTAATATATTTATAGGTCCCAATAATTCCGGTAAGAGTAATTTAATTGACGCGATGCGCATGTCTGCTGAGTTGGTGTCCAATAACCAGGCAGATAGTGGGTTTTTAGGACAGCTAAGGAAACGCGGTTGGCATGATGTACTAAATCGAAAAATCTCTCCTCCGGGCAGAGTCACTCTTCGCTGGACAATGAATACAGGAGCGATACAAAAATATGAAGATATAAGTTACGAACTTCAATTTGAAATAGGCAAAGCAGAACAAATACCCGAGGGATTCTTTATCGCGTCAGAAAGCCTGGGGTTTGCTCGCCCAAGGAATGGAAAAGATAAGCCATTTACATTTTTTGAACGAATTGAGCGAACCCCCGGGCAAGCAAGGTTCTCCTATGCTGTGAAAAAGACCAAGGAAACCAAACCTCTGTATTTTAACGTCGATCCCAAGGAAACGATTTTACGACAGCGTGACCGATTGCTAGTTGAGAATAAGGAGTTTCATGCTGGATTACTGCCGATGTATATCAATGTATCTAATGCCCTAGAGGAGGTATTTCGCGGATTCCGTGAATATAATAGCACGTATTTGGACATGGAAGGCTTGTCTGTGCCGAAAGAAATCGATACCAGTGTATCGATTTTGGATAAACGAGGGGTGGAATTAGCCAATATTTTGGCTAATTTTGACGACAAATATAACTTCCTGCCAGTTTATACTAACTATCTGCGTGAGTTAATGCCTGATCTTGACTGGGTGAAAGTTCGCATGGCTGGCGATCGCTATCGGCAAGTGGATATTCAGATAGCAGGCCAGCGCTTTAACATGAGCAACCTCTCCGACGGTACCAAGAAGCTCATGCTTTGGACTTTGTTGTTACACTCGCCCGAGGCACCGCGCATGATGGCTCTAGACGAGCCGGAACTAAATCTTCATGTTGCATGGCTGCAGGTTTTGGGCCGTTGGCTGCAGTCTGCGTCAAAAACGCAGCTCTTTGTTAGTACGCATTCCCCGGACCTCTTAGATGTTTTTACTGAAAAGTTCCGGCGCGGCGAAGTAGCGCTATACGTTCTTGATCCCCGACAGACAGCCCAGGTTGTTAGGCTACCGCCGGAGCGAATAGACACGCAGCTGCAGCAGGGATGGAAGTTAGGCGACCTTTACCGCATCGGTGAGCCTCTGCTGGGGGGCTGGCCCTGCTAATGCGCGCCTTTTACGCTTGTACAGCGAGCCATATGGAAGTCATGGCCGTTGACGCATTTCTGCGCAAGTTGAACCCTAGGTTAAGTCAGTATGACTCTTGGATTCGGATCTTCCCGGCCAGGCGGCTTAGCCAACCGCGGCCCCTACGCTCCGATGCAGAACCTGCTCGCCGTCCACCTGTCATGAATCCTGTGAGTGGGGTTACCGGAGAGGCACTGATCGCAGCGCTCGTGCAAGTATTGCAATATAAACAAGATGAATGCCCGGACGTGGAAATATTGGTGATTATTGATGATGCCGATTGTCGATTTTCCCCTGGCGGACCATGTCGGACATCTGCTGAGGAAGACCTCGCAGCTGCCTTGCGAGGTTACTGCGATACGCTGACAACACGGCTGAGTGCAGCGCTTCAACGGACGCTGCGGGTGATCCTTTTGCTTGCCTTTCCTGAAGGGGAAGCATGGCTCTACGCCGACTGGAGCGAGGGTTTCGGAAAAGAATATCCAGCACTTCAGCATCCGCTCAGGAATAGAATTACAGCCGATATTCTTCGGGGCACACCTGTTGAGGAATGGGGCAGTTGGGATGCCGCCAAGAACAGCTGTGCGTCGAAGTTTAGCCAAGCGATCATCGATCTCTTTGACGCACCACCTGGGCAGGGCGGGCTCTTTCAACAGAACGCTCAAACCCAGACCTGGACGCCGGTGGATCCGGCAACGCTGGCTACCGCAGAGACCCGTTACAGCAAGGCGGTAAATGGCGCCCGGATGCTGCGTCGTATTCGGCCCGCCGTCATTGCGGAGGAGTGCCGACAGACCTTCCGGCCTGGTTATCAGGAACTCCAGCGGGCCTGCGATGCCCAGGAGCCAACTTAACTCGGGATGCAGCCCCGGGCTTCGCCTCAGAGGGGATGGAGATGGGCCCCGCTTGGTCTGGGCGGCGGCTAAGGGGCAGGGTGGTCGGGGCGGGCGCGGTCGTCGGGGGCGGGGGGCAGGCCGCGGTGCAGGTCAAGCTCGGGATCGAGGCGCGCCTGCACGCCTTGCTCGAACAGCAGGAGGGCGCTGCGCAGGGCCGGCAAGAGGGGGGCGGCGATGTCGGCCAGAACCTGGCTGGGGTCAAGCGCGCTGTCGCTGCGGCGCGGGCTGAGAGCGGCGCGGCCGAGGCTGCTCTGCGGGGCGGCGGCGCTGGCCTGCAGGAAGTTCGGCAGCACGGTGAGGAGCTCGGACAGCAGGCTGTGCTCGCGCTGCGGGTAGTAAAACAGCGGCCCGGGCTCGTCGGGGCTTAGGCCGGCGCGGCGGCGGGCTTCGGCGATGGCCTCGTTGAGGCCGCCCTGGCGATCGAACAGGCGCAGGGCCAGCGCTTGCTCGCCGCTGTAGACGCGGCCCTGGGCTCGCTCATGCACCTCGGCCTGGCTCATGTGGCGGCCGGCCGCGACGGTGCTAAGGAAGCGGTCATAGCCCTGCTGGAGCTGCTCGCGCAGGTTCTCGCGCTCGGCCTCGCTGTAGGGGCGGAACAGGCTCTCGGCGTCGGAGTGGCTGCCGCGCTGGAAGCTCTGGCGGCGGACGCGCAGGACCTCAAGGAGGCCGCTGAGATCGACCTTGCCACCGAAGATGCCGATCGAGCCGGTGACCGTCGAGGGCAGGCCGAAGATCACGGCGCAGGGGGCGGCGGCGTAGTAGCCACCCGAGGCCGCGACGTCGGACAGCGAGCAGACCACCGGCTTGCGCTTCTGCACCTCGATGACCTGGCGGGCGATGACATCGGCGGCGGTGGCCGAGCCGCCGGGGCTGTTGATGCGCAGCACGATGGCTCGCACCTGCGGATCGCGGCTGGCCGACTCCAGCGCGGCGACGATGGTCTCGGCCCCGACGGTGCGCAGGCCAACATAGGGGACCTCGCGCGAGGTGCCGCCGGTCATGTCGCCGTGGACGTGGACGATGGCGATGCCGGGCGGGGCGTAGCTGTCAGGGTGCTCGACGACGCTGGCCAGCGGGACAAGCGGCAGGGCAGTGCCGACTAGCTGGCGAATCTGCAGCTCGGTCTCCTCACCAGTGGCGACGGCGTCGACCAGCTTGCCGGCCAGGGCGCGGGCGGCGGTCAGCGGTCCCGACTCGATCAGCGCCTGCAGCCGGTCGCGCTCCAGCAGCCGGGCGGCCGACAGGGCGGCAAGCAGGCGCTCGTACTGCTCGTCGATCAGGCCCTGGCGCATGCGGCGGGCCAGCTCGGTCGGCTCGCTGCGGGTGTAGCTCTCGGGGGCGGACTTGTAGTCGCCGATGCGCACCAGATCGGCGCGGATGCCCAGCCGATCCAGCGCCTCGCGGAAATAAAAGGTCTCGCTGTGCAGACCGGTCAGGCGCAGGCCGCCCTCAGGGTCGAGGAAGATGCGCTCGGCCGCGCTGGCTACGTAATATTCGCGAGTATTGAGCCCGCCACTATAGGAAAATACGTGCTTGCCCGCGGCGCGCAGCCGCAACACCGCCTGACGTAGCTCCTCCGCCGTCGCCCACGAGCCGCGCAGGTCAGCCGGCACGATGACCACCGCTTGGGTGCGCGGATCGCGCTCCAGCCCGCGCAGGCGGGTGAGCAGCCACAGGGTGGACTCGGCGCCGCGGCCACCGAGGTCGACGCGCACCATGCGGGCCGGGCCGCGATAGATCGCCGGGTAGTGCTCGCTAGAGACGCGCAGCCCGACGCTTACGCCATGGAAGCCGACGCTCGGCGCGCCGTTTGCAGCCCCGAGAGGACGGCTACCGGCCAGCAGGCCGTAGAGGTCAGCACCGACGCGGGCGAAGTCCAGCGACAGGCCCAGTGCGAGCCGATAGTCGAGCCGATTGGCCAGCTCGGCAGTGGCCGCGGGCCCTGGGCTTGTGGTCAGCTGACTGGGATCAAAGGCGACGCTGCCTTCGAGGGAGAGGCCCAGGCCGGCGGTCGGACGGGCCCACAGGCGGGCGCGGGGAAACAAGGTCCGCGAGGTCTCGCCGACGCGCAGCCCGGCCGAAAGCTCAAAGCGCGCATCACCGAGGGGGCGAAGCAGCGTCTCTAGCTCGTAGCTGCGCTCAAGGATGCGCGGGCTGTCGCCGGGGCGACCGCTGTGCACAAGCGGCGCGTTGAGGTCGGCAGCGACGAAGCCGAGGGCGGCGAAGCGGCTGATCGTGATCCGCGCGCCCAGCTGGACGGTGTCGCTGCCGCTTGGGCTGGCCGACGACGGCGCGAACCAGTGCGCATAGCCCAGACCAAGGAAGGCCCAGGGCCGCAGCCGATACGACAGCGCCAGGCTCAGCTTGCCACCAACGGTGACCGGGCCGCTCTCGGGCGGACGCAGGATCTCCAGTCCGCCGCCCAGCGCCAGCTTGCCGAGATAGGGCAGGGGACGGGCCAGATACAGCCCAGTGCCGCGGCCCGAGAAGCCGGTGTCGAGGCTCAGCTCGCTGTGACGCAGGCCAAACATCCAGCCGCGCAGCGCGGCCAGGCCGGCCGGGTTTAACACCACCGACCAGGGCTCGCCGGCATCGGCAATGCCCTGGCCAGGCTGCACCACCGACTGCAGCGGCGAGCGGTGCGGGATCTGTAGCTGCGCTGCGGCCAGGCCGGGCAGTAGCCCGAGAAACAGGCAGGTGGAAAAGAGACAGCGGGCAAGGCGGGCCCGCGGGCTGCGGGGCGTGGTCATCTTCGCTCTTGCGACAGGACGAGCGTGCGGTCGTAGTCTTCGGCGCGGTCGAGAATGATGCGCTGAGCTTGATAGCCAGGCAGCCGGACCTCGATGGCCAGCTTGCCGAGGTCGCGGGTTCGGCTGTCCTGCCACGGCGTTGTGCCCAGCACCTTGCCATCGGGATCGATCAGCGCCGCGCCCGAGGGCTGGCTGGACACCTTCCAGGTCACACGGCTGGTGCCGCCGACGTACTGCTGCACGAGAAAGCCGCTGGCCAGCAGCGAAAGGACGCCGAGCATCACATAGGTCGCGAAGCGTCGGCGGCTGGCCCGTGGCGACTCATCGAGGGTGGACAGGCCGGGCAGGCTGGGCGCGCTGGTCTGATCGAGCTGCGACAGCCCCAGCGAGACCTCGCGCATGTTCGGCCGCCGCTCGGGCGACTTGGCCAGCATGCGCAGGACCAGATCGTCGAGCTCGGGCAGAATCTGCGGCCGGTGCTTGCGCAGCGGCTCAGGCGGCTTGTGGATGTGGTTGTACATCAGCGAGACCGCCTCCCCCTCGACGAAGGGCGGGTGGCCGCAGAGCATCTCGTACATCACCGTGCCTAAGGCATAGACATCGGCGCGCTCGTCGATCGGCGCGTTGCCGATGCGCTGGCACTGCTCGGGCGCCATGTACGCCGCGGTGCCAATCAGGCCGGAAAAGGGGCTGGTCTTGACCTGGGTGTCGGACTGCGACTCGGAGGCGGCGATCTCGGCAGCAACGGCGGCGATGCCAAAGTCGAGGACCTTGGCCCGCTCGCCGCCAGGCACGGCGTCGTCGCGGACGATCATGATGTTTTCCGGCTTGATGTCGCGATGGACGATTTTTTTGGCATGGGCCGCGGCCAGGGCATCGGCGATCTGCTTGCCAAAGCGGATGGCCACTGCCTCGGGCAGACCCTCGCGCTGCTTGGCCAAGCGACGGCGCAGCGGCTTGCCGTCGAGATACTCCATGACGATGTAGGGCGCACCGCCGCTGGCCAGCACGTTGCCGCCCAGCACGCGTGCGATGCCGGGATGCTGCGGCACGTTGGCCGCGATCGCTTCCAGACGGAAGCGGGCCAGGATCTGCGGATCCTGGGCCAGCCGCGGATGTAGGACCTTGATCGCCACCCGGCTCTTGAAGTCGCGATGCTCAGCCTCGTACACCACTCCCATGCCGCCCCGGCCGATCTCGCGGAGGACACGGTAGTTCTCAATGTGTTGCGGCTTGTCCATCGGGCTTGGCAGGGCGGTCAGCGACTACGAGCGGCGCATCCTCGGCCATAGTATCGCAGGAGGCCCCCGCGCCTCTCACGCTTTCTTGCGGGCCGACCGGCGGCGGTCAGCGGGGCGGCTGGGCTGAAGTTAGTACACCGCGATCTGGGCCAAAAGACCCAGCTGGTATTCGACGGTGGCCTTGCTTAGGTTGGCTAGTGCGGCGCTGCGCAGGATGAGCTTGGCGCGGTGCTGGTCGACAAACAGGCCCCAGTCGCTCTCGGTCTCTAGCTGCTCGCCGGCTGGGCCGGGCTGCGCCGGCTGTTCCGCAGCGGCCGGCAAGAGGCGCGAGCCGACGTAGGATCCGCGCAGGCTCAGCGTCGAGCGCAGCGCTGGCAGAAAGTACGTCAGGCGCAGATAGCCGGCCCGCGTCTCGGTCACGCTGTCGACTGCTCGGCGGTGCAGCGCGATGTACTCGGCGGTGAGATCGAGGTAGGCCCAGCGCAGGCTAGCGCTGAGGTTCCACAGCCAGTCTTCGACCTGCATCGTCGCTGCGGTCGCTGAGGTGCTGCTGGCCGGCAGCTGCGGCTTGTTCCACATCGCGCCTACTTCCAGCATGGCAAGCGGCGGCCGACCGACGAAATCGACGGCGCCGCCGAGGCCGCTCGCCGAGCCCCGGCTAAGCAGCGACAGGCGTCCGACCAGGGCTGGGCTGGTGTCGGCGGCTCGCGTCGCTGCATCGCCATCGCCGTTCCACACCCCCAGCGCATAGCTTAGGTGACCGGCCAAGAGCTGACCGCCGATCCGCAGGCCGTAGTCGCGGCCCGGCAGCAGCAGGCGCGAGGCCAGCGCGCGATCGACGGTGGCGAGCGGCATGGCCGACTCGATCCACTCGCGGATGATCGGCAGCTTGAAGCGACCGAGGCGCAGGCTGAATTCTCGTCGCGGCTGCCACTCGACGAAGGCATCGACGACCTCCAGCTCGCGCTGGATGCTGCGGCCGATCATCAGGCGATAGCGCAGGGCGGGCAGGATGGCATGTCCCGAGGAGCAGACGCGGGCACGCGGCACGCTAAAGTCGCTGCGCACAAGCTCGCCGCCTTGCAGTCCGGCGAGGTACTGCAGCTGCGCAAACGCCGTCAGCTGCAGCGAGTAGCGTCGGGCGTGCAAAAGAAAGTGAGGCTCTCCGCTGGGGTTGCAGTCCGCGCTCTGGGCCCAGCTCGCTGCAGGCAGCCCGACAAGCAGGCAGAGCAGGCCCAGCGCCAGGCGGGCAGAGCAGCGCTTCGGGGCAGGTGGACGACGACGGCAGAGCAGGGACGGCGTAGACATAGCCGCTTGTTAACTCGCCGCTCCGCGGGGCGATAGGTGCTGACGTGCGGCGGAGCCTTTCCAGTAAGATGCGGCCATGAGTGCGATTCCGCGTGTCCCCGCAGCCCCGCCCGCCTACAGCCCCCAGGATCCGCGCTACTTCGACGAGGGCGACCTGCTGAGCGAGCTGAAGCGAGCGTTTCAGATCTGTCATGAGTGCCGCATGTGCGTAAACTACTGCGGCTCGTTTCCCGAGCTCTTCCGGCGCGTCGATGCCGCCATTGACAGCGGTCGCGCCGAGGGCGCCGAGACGCTGGATATGGGCGATGTGCGGCCGATCGCTGACGAGTGCTGGCAGTGCAAGCTGTGTTACATCAAGTGCCCCTACACTCCCGACGAGGGGGCCGGCGAGGTGCTCGACTTTCCCCGCCTGCTGGTGCGCGAGCGAGCGGTGCGGGCCCGGCGTGAGGGCATCCCGCTAGTCGATCGGCTGCTCGGGGAGCCGCAGCTGATCGGCCAGCTGGGATCGGGCAGCGTGGCGCCCATTGCCAACTTCGTGCTGTCGAGCCGCCTTGTGCGCAAGGTGCAGGAAGCGACCAC
>CAZVMD010000188.1:0-13641 GCA_964628555.1 uncultured Myxococcales bacterium
CGCATTGTTCATCGGCAGCGCCGAGCCTTTGCGGTATCGTGTTGCCCGATGTTGGCCTCGGAAAAGTCTGCTTCGCGTGCCGTGGGCTTCCTGTTTGCGCTCTTGGCGGCGGCGCTGTGGAGCGCGGCGGGGATTGGCATCAAGCTGCTGCCGCTCTCGGGGCCGACGATTGCTGGCTATCGCGCGCTGTTTTCGCTGCCGGTGTTTGTCGCAGCGCTGCTGTTGCGCGGGCCGCTCCTGCGCAGCGGGCGGTTCTATGCCCAGGCGCTGCGCCAGCCGCTCGTGATCTTGGCTGGGCTGTCGTATGCGCTGTGCGTGACGCTGTTCGTGCTGGCCAACAAGAACACCAGCGCTGCCAACGCCATCCTGTTTCAGTACAGCGCGCCGATCTATGTCGCGCTGCTGTCGGGGCCACTGCTCGGCGAGCCCGTCCGACGCGGCGACTGGCTGGCGGTCTTTGCCTGCCTGTCGGGCATCGCGCTGTGCGTAAGCGGTGAGCTGACCGCAGCCGGCTGGCTGGGCAACGGGCTGTCGCTGCTGTCGGGGGTGGGCTTTGGCCTGCTGCCCCTGATCTGGCGTCGCATGCAGCGGGATCCGGCGGGCCCCCCGGCGGCGACCACGACGGCGACCACCGCGACCGCAGCCGCAGTGACCCCGAACGACCTGGGCCTTATGCGCCTGCACTGGCCGGGGCTCTCGCTGGTGCTTGGCAACCTGCTGACCGCGGCCATCTGCGCGCCGTGGATGATTGGCAGCCCGCCGCAGAGCGCCGTGCAGTGGAGCGCGCTGGCTGGGCTGGGGCTGTTTCAGATCGGCGTGCCCTACCTGTGCTACGCCGCCGCGGTGCGAC
Source organism: uncultured Myxococcales bacterium (assembly GCA_964628555.1). GTDB lineage: Bacteria > Myxococcota_A > Polyangia > Palsa-1104 > JAEUJZ01 > JAEUJZ01. The sequence continues at coordinate 851 of CAZVMD010000188.1, forward strand.
GCCTAAGCGCCGTCGAGAGCCTGCTGGCTGCGACGCTGGAGCCGATCCTAAATCCGGTCTGGGTGGCGCTGTGGGCGCACGAGGTGCCGGGTCGCCTGACGCTGCTCGGCGGCGCCGTCATCCTGTCCTCGGTCGTGCTGCGCGGCATCTGGCAGGCTCGGAAGCCGAGTCGCGCTGCGCCTGAGCCGACCTGAGCCGCGCCACCACCGTCAAGGGCTCGGGTCGCCGCGCAGCCACAGCCGCGTCGGCTGGTGGGCGGCATCGACGGCGAGCACGGCATCGGCGCGGGCCCGCAGGGGGAAGACCCAGGGGGCAAAGTGCGGCGCCAGGGCCTCGGCCCAGAAGCGCGCCACGGCCGCCGCCGACATCACTGGCCGTCCGGCGGCGCGCAGGCGCTCTTCGCGCGCCAGGCGCGAGCTTTTCGCATCCTCCTCCGCCATATCGAGAAAGATCAGGCGATCGAGCGCGGCGGCCAGCGGCTCGTAGCCGGGAGCCGCAGCCCCGACGAACCAGCCCTCGATCAGGCACAGGCGGAGGGGCGCCTGCGGATCCACCGGCAGCCGCCGCGCCGCCAAGCGAAGCTCGCGATCGCGATCGAACTGCGGCACCGCGATCACCTCCGCACTGCTTTTCAGCTGAGCCAAGAACTCGCTGAGCAAGCCAAGGTCATGCGTGCCTGGCGGGCCGCGATGGCGAAAGCCGCGGGCGGCTCGCTCGGCCGCTTCCAGGTAGAAGTCATCGAGCGACACCGACAGCGCCTGCCTTGCCCCGACGGCCTGGCACAGCGTGGTGGCCAGCGTCGACTTGCCGCTGCCCGGCAGGCCAACCAAGCCCACCACAAGTGGCCGCCCCAGGCCAGCCCGCTGCGCCTGCACCACCTGCTCGACCAGCCAGCTACAGAGCCTCTCCAGCGCGGGCTCATCAGCGCCGCTCGCGCCTGCTGCCGCAGCTAGCGCTACCGGTGCAGCGACGGAGCCAGAGAGTTCGCGGCGACTAGTCACGGATCTTCGGCAGATGGTCGTGGGTGAAGCCGACCGAGAAGTCCTCGACCAGCTGCGACACATCGGCGGCGGCTTTTAGGATCTCGACACCGTCGGGGTCGACCGTCTGAGCCAGGTGGGTGGGAAACCAGAGCTGCTGGGCCAGCGCGATGCCGTCTAGGCCAATGCCGACCGCGATCAGCTGAAAGCCCAGCTCTTCCGCTTCCATCACCGCGCGACGCAGCCGCGGCAGGTGCTTGCCGGGCGGCAGCGAGGTGTCTTCGCCGTCGGTAAACACCGCCACCGAGGCCGTCACCGCCTGGCCCTGACTCTGCGCATCGAGGACGCGCAGGACCAGCCGCTCTAGTACATCGGCCACCGTGCCGTGCAGCCGCGTGCCGTTGCCGTGCGCGTACTGCGCAAGCGGCGCGATCCGCAGCACCGGCTGCATCGGCAGCAAGATGTCGGTGGCATGGTCAAAGATCACCACGCTGACCTCGATCGCCCGTCGCGCTTCGCTGGCCTGCAGCCGCTCGATGTAGCTATTTACGGCCCGCAGCGGCACCCCGCGGAAGCGCGTCATCGAGTGCGAGCGGTCCATCACCAGCGTGGTGAAGACCTTGGCCGCACCCTCTTTGCCAGCCGGCGACTTGCGCAGCGCGCTCACCCTCCGATTGTAAAGGAAACTGCAAACGTGCCACGTCCTGACGGCTCGATTGGCGCGACCGGCGGGCGCAGCCGCAGCGCGTGGTCTGGCGCGGAACTAGCTGGCGCGAATCTCGGCTTCCAGCTGGCTGAGGCAGGCTTTGTAGCTCTCGGCATCGACGGTGCGGAGCTCAAGGACGACGCCGATGCGGTGCAGACGAAGCTCGCAGAGGTCGGCGCGTGACAGGGCCTCGCGGGCGACCTCGATCTGGCCGTGGCGGATGCGGCCGGCGATGCGGTTGAGCAGGAAGCTGCCGCCGGCCGTCAGCACGGCGCCGATGCCAAGCAGGACAGCCACCGCCAGGCCATTGCCGCCCGTGGTGTCGGCGAACAGGGCGCGGAAGGCGGCGATGATCGACAGCATAAGCAGGCCGATGAAGGTGCCGACACCGCCGAGCATGGCGACGCGATCCAGCCAAGCAGCACGGGTGTACAGCCGCATGGCGATGCCGCGCCAGAGCTCGGCCTCGCGCTCCAGGCGAGCGGTCAGCGATGCGAGCGGCGCACTCCCCTCCAGAGCCGGCAGCGACTCGGCCGACTCGACCTCGCCGCCGCTGCCGGTGGTGGCATCTTCCAGCGCCCGACCCACGGTGGTGACGCCGCGCTCAACGGCAGTGCCCAGGCGGGCGGCGATCGGCGCGACCTCGCTCTTGAGTGCGGTGCCGGCGGCGCGTGCCCCGGCCCCCCAGCCGCGCGTCGCTGCTACGCCGGGCTCTGCTGACGGATCCCCCGAGTTCGCCATCTCTCCATCGTAATCGTTCGGGGAGGCGGAAGGGAACGACCGACTTTCCGGCCCGGGCTGTGCGACGTGCGCACTCCCCAGCCGCCCGCCGCGCGCTTGCCGACACCTACCAGCGGGCGAAGTGGTCTTCGGCGATGCCGGGCAGGCCTGCGAGCTCAATGACCTCGCGCTCGCCGTCTGCGCGATCGATGGCGATGCGGCCCGAGAAGTGGCCCATGACCTGATCGAGCATCATGCGGATGATAAAGAAGTTGCTGTCCTGGCGACGGCTGTACACCGGCGTGAAGGTGAGATCGACGCGGTCCGAATTCGGCGTGCGCAGCTTCCACGGCGCGCGCAGGTTGGCGCTGTCGAAGGTAAACGCGATCGGCTCCCACAGCGGGTAGACCTTGCCGTCGAGGTAGAGCGCGTTTTCCAGCACGCCGGTGCCATCGGTCCAGCCAGCACCGAAGTTTAGGCCGATGCGCCGCTGGGCCGTGCCGTCGCTGCCGGGGCGGCGATCGGCGATTAGGCCGCTGCCGCAGGCCCAGTGCCAGGCGATGCGATAGGGCCAGACGCCGCGCGTAAAATCGACGCTGGCGGTGGTGGTCTCGGGGGTAAAGACATAGCGCTGGCTGCCGACCGAGAGCTCGCCGCTGGCCGGGATGGCGACCAGCTTGCCGGTGTAGTTAAAGACCGTGTCGCTCCACGGCACCACCAGATACAGGTGCTCATCGTCGGGCGACAGCGGAAAGCGCAGCTGCAGCGACACCGGCGAGCCACCCATATCGGGAATGGTCGCGCTGACTTCCAGATCGTCGCCGCGGCGCTGCCAGCGAGCCAGGATGCGGTTGTGGCGGAACTCGGCCTCATCGTCGAGCGTCGCGCCGAGCTTGACCCCACGGGCCAGCGGCGCCATCTGCTCAAAGTCGGCGAAGCGCTCGGCCTTCAGGTCGTACAGCCACAGGAAGGCCAAGCCGGCGTAGTCGGCGCTGCTGAGCGCCAGCGCGACGAGCACATCGGGGTGGCTGATAAAGACAAAGTTCCAGCGCTTGCGGCGACCGATGGCCGCGGTCAGCTCGGCACGGACGTACGGTCGCTTGGCGAAGCCGCGGGCCAGCGCACTAAGCCGACCATCGACGGCGCAGAGCTCGACGGGAGCGAGCAGCTCACGCGGCGGCGTGATCGTCGTCTCGGTGGCCGGTCGCGGGGCTTCCGACCCGCCGCGACGGCTCTTGGCCTCGTCCGCTTTGTCCGCTGTGCGCTTGCGACCGGTCATCGACGATGGATTCCTTGCGGCCGGTCCCAAGGGACAGGCCGGGGGCGGCTACTCCGGCGACAGCGTGTAGCTTCGCGGCTGCTGCGGAGCGAACACCTCGCTCACAATCGCCGAGACCTCGTCGGTAAGCGGCGAGGCGTGGAACGGCTCGTACTCCCAGACCTCGTAGCCGGCCAGGCGAGCTGCGACGGCATCCTGGCTATAGCCCAGGCGGCGCAGCAGGGCGGCCCGCTCGCGCAGCTCACGGCGGCGCATCTGCACGAACTTCTGCCGGCTCGGCGAGGTGACGACAGCCGGAGGCGATGCAGGGGCAGAGACGGGACGGCGGGACGAGGCAGAGCTACGAGACGGAGCGGGAGTTTTTCGTCGGATCACGGCTTCATCCTAAAGGGCTGACTCCCCGGCTGCCAAGCTCAAACAGCGCTCGCTGCGGTCGGGCGCCAGGCGGGCAGACTGACGCGCCCGCAGCCCCAGTCCAAACAGCCCGCCGAAAAGCAGGCCCGCGACGTGGGCTCCCTGATCGCCGCCTGAGAGCTGGCCGCCGACCAGGAACGCCAGCCCCAGCAGCAGCCACAGCCCGCGACGCCAGGCCGGCCCCGCCTGCGGCAGCGCCGTGGCCAAGCAGGCGCACAGCGCGCCCGACGGCCCCACCGAGAGCCCGCCGACCTGCGAGTACGCCACGATGCTGCCGACGGCCGACAGGAGCCCGCCCAGGCACCACGTCCCCACAAGCCAGCGCAGCGACAGCTGTCGTGGCCAGGTCAGCACAATCAGCGCCCAGGCCAGCAGGTTGCCAGCCAGATGCAGGACATCGCTGTGCAGAAACAGCGTCGAGCCGGCCCGCAGGACCGCCCAGGCATCGACGAGCGGCAGGCTCAGCGCCCCCAAGCGCAGCAGCGTCGGCGCCGATAGGACCCCCAGCTGGCCAAGGCCGCCATCGAGTCGCCCGTCGAGCTGATCGTCGAGCGACAGGCCAAAGGCGAACAGCGAGAGCCACAGCGCAGACAGGGCCAAGAACACGCGCAGGCGAGGCGATAGCACGGCGTCATTTTACGCCCAGCGGCCAGCCGCCGTCCCGCCTCTTTCCCCCGGATCGCACCCGACCCCATGCCGGATCGGAGCCCGCCCGGCCTACAGCCGGGTGAGGGCCCGCTGCGTGAAGTTGTCGTCGGACAGGCCCTGATCAAGCTGGCTCTGGACCAGGACGAGCTCGGTCTGGTGGTTCTTGCGGTGGTCGGTAAAGACCATCTTGCCCGGCGAGGAGTGCTGCGGGCTGTCCTTGGTGTAGTTCAGGCGCTCCTGCGTGCGCAGCTTTTTGCCGCTGGCGTCCATGTATTCGATCTTGGCGATCAGCGCGTCCTTGGGCTCGATCCACAGCTTGAGCAGCGGAAACTCGACGGCCTTGCCGGCCCGCACCTTGAGGTTGAGGACGACCAGGCTACCGTCGCTGCCGCCGGCGCTTGGCTCGTAGGTCGGCAGGAGCTCGGTCAGCGACATGTCTTCGTTGCTGACGTCCGAGCCCATAAAGCTCTGCCCGGCCTGGTGCGTGCCGACGCGGCGCACGCGGTTATTAAACTCCGGCAGCAGCACGTACATGGTGTCGGCGTTTTCGACCAGCACGCCCATGCCTTTGACGTTGGCCGGCGACAGGAAGCGGACGATGCGCTTTATGCCCTTCTGCTGCGTCGTAAACTCGCTCTCGCGGGCGCCGGCAGGATCGAGGATGCGCAGCTTGAAGCGGAAGGTGGCGTCTTTAAACGCGTTGGCCTGGACGTCGACGCGCTTGAGGAGCTGCTCAGGCGTCTCGGCCGGGGCCACCGGCGCCGCAGCCGGCGCGGCCGGAGCCTGCGCCAGAGCGACGAGCGGCGACAGCAGCGCGGACCCGACAGTGACCAAGAGCGCGGCGCCCAGCGTCAGGGGGCGGAGCCGATACGGGCAAGTAGGTACAGGGAAAGGCTTCATCGGGAAGTCTCCTTAGGAGGGTTCACAGCAGCGGGCAGCGGCAGCAGCGCGGGCACCAGCAGGAAGGTGAAGGCCGCGGCGAGCAGCAGCCCCGCGCAGGCCAGGCCGCCGAACAGCCGCAGCGGCGGCGCCGCCCCCAGCATCAGCACGCCCATGCCCAGGCCCAGCAGCGCCGCGGTCGTAAAGATCACCGGCCCGACGGTGGGCACGACGTCACGCGCCGGCCGCCGCAGCAGGTACCAGATGTAGTGCATGGCGAAGTCGGCCCCTGAGCTGGTGACGATCGAGCCGACCAGCGACGTGCCCAGGTCAATCGGCTGGCCGGCCAGCCCGAGGGCGCCAAAGACGACGAGCAGCGACAGCAGGGCTGGCAGGAGCGACAGCACCGCCGGCCACAGTGCGCGCTGGGCAACGAGCAGGGCCAAGAGCACCGCCGACAGCGCGACGCCCAGGCTCAGCCACTGGTTGCGCTCGACGGCTCGCGAGAACGCGCGATCCAGGAGCGGCTCGCCGGTAAGCTTGCCGAGCAGGCGAATCGGCGTCGCGGCTGGCTCGTCCTGCGGGGGCAGCAGCAGCTCCCCGGCGACCAGATCCAGCCCGGCGGCTGCCGGCTTGCCGAGCGCCTGCGCCAGGCTGGCCACCGCCGCGGCCTGGGCCGCCTGCAGCTTGTCATCTTCGCTCTGGGCCGAGATCTCGCGCGCCGCCCGGGCTTGGATCTCGCCCACCGCGGCCAGCAGAGCGGGACGGCGCGCCTCGCGCTCGGCGGCCGGCAAGAGGAAGCTCAGCTCCTCGGCCAGCTCAGCCGGTGTGGCGCGGCGCAGGGCAAACGGCCAGCGGCCCTGCAGATAAGCGCCCAGGGCATCGAGCACCGGGCGGGCCTCGCCGAGCACGCGCACGTGCAGGAGCGCCGCCTTGCGATCGGCAGTAAACAGCGTGCGCAGCGATGGCTCGCCTTCGAGGAAGAACAGCAGCTGCTCGACCTGGCTGTCGCGCTGCGGCAGGCCGCGGATGCCGACCATGCTGGCGCTGACCAGCGACACCGGCTCGATGATCGACTGCACCTGCGTCACCCCCGGCAGCGAGCGAGCATAGGCGGTCAAGCGACGCAGCTCGGCCAGGGCGCGCGGATCGGTCAGCGGGCCGCCGTCGCCGCGCTCGACCCAGATCTGCACAAACTGGGCGCCGCCAAACGCCTCCTCCAAGAAGCGCTGGGCCAGGGCCGGCTCGGAGCCGGGACGGAAAAAGGCGCGCGGCTCCATGCGCACCTGCACGCGCAGGATGCCGACGCCGCACACCGCGGCCAGCAGCAGCGAAGTCGACACGACGAGCGCGCGCCGACGACGTGCCCAGTCGAACAGCCCCAGCATCAGCGCCCCCATGCCGACAAACGGCGCCGCCTCGCCGGCCGTCGTGCCGCGCTCGTAGCGGGCCACCACCGATGGCAGCAGCGACACCGCGAACAGCAGGCACAGCGTCACGCCCAGGCTGCAGGCATAGCCAAAGCTGCGCATCGCCGAGATGTTCATCACCGCAAACGACAGAAAGCCAAGCGCGCAGTTGACGGCCGCCACCGCCACCGGCGGCCCAGCGATGGCGACGGCGCGGGCAGCCGAAGCCAGGCGGCTGGCGTAGCTGTCTTGGCCATCGCCCCCCTGCGCCGACTCGCCGCGCAGCAGGTAGTAGCGGCCCAGGATGTGGATCGCGTACTGACTGCCCGAAGCAAATAGGATCAGCGGCAGCGTGCCGGTGACGACGGTAAAGGCCTCGCCCATCGCCCCCATCAGGCCCAGCACCATGACCCCCGACAGCCCCACCGTGACCACGGTCAAGAGCACCGGCAGCACGCCGCGAAAAGCCAACAGCACGATGGCGAAAAACAGCGCCAGCGCCATCGGGGTCAGGCGCCGCACATCGCGCTGCGTGTCCTCATAGATCGCCGGCCCGGCAAACGGCGCTCCGCCGTAGTACAGCTGGGCCACGCCGCCAAGCTCGACCTGGGCCAGGGTGCGGACCTTTTCGGCCAGCGGATTGGTCTTTTCACCCTCGGAAAAAAAGACCATGACCAGCGTCGAGCGACCGTCAGCCGAAAGGACATTGCCGCGCACCTGCGACAGGCCCAGGCTGTACTCCTTGAGCTTCCCCAGAGCGGCCGCATCGGTCGGCAGCGGGGTCGGAATCAGCGCCTGCACATCGACGCCACCGTCGGCCGTCCGCAGGTCGGTCATGGTCGACAGCGACACCACGCGATCGACGCCGGTGGTGTTCTTCAGCGCCTCGGACAGCCGGCCCAGGCGGTTGAGGAAGTCGGCCGCGAAGACCTCGCCGCCGTCGCGCGGCGTGGCTCCTATCAGCGCCACACGCAGCGCGCCAAAACGGCGGGCCACGTCTTTGAACACCACCACCTCGGGCTCGCCCTCGGGCAGAAAGACCAGGACATCGTCTTCGTTGCGCAGCTTGCGCAGCCCCAGCGCACTTACCACCGAAAGGACCAGCGTCGCGACGATGAGCAGCCGCGGCGCCGCCAGCAGCCGGGCAAGACCGCGGCCAGGAGAGGGTGTGGGCGTCGAGTCGGGGGAGGTGGCCACGGCAGTGCGCGCTCCTAGGTTGGCTGTTCGGCGCGGCGGGCGGATCGCCACACCGACGAAGCAGCCGCGCAACCTAACGCAATCGTCCGCCCAGCGGCAAGCCACGTGCGTTTTCGCGCACTGTCAGGCTGGGCCCAGGCCGGCTAGCTCGCTACGATGGGACGCATGCTGACTGTGGCCCATTCACTGCCGCTGTCGCCCTGGACGACGGCGGTCGGCGTCCTGTGGACTGGTCTTACGATCGTTCTGCTGTGGCGCGGCAAGGCGGGGCCGTATGGCTCGGGCTGGGCTGTTCTGATCAATGCGGGGCTGCTGGCGGCGGCGCTGGCGCAGGTGACGCGGGCCATCGCGGGGATTGAAGCGCTGGCTGCTGGGCAGCGCATCCTCGACGCGCGCTATCCCTACACAGCGGCCGAGATCCTGGCCTTCGCGGCGGCGCTGGGCGAGTCGGGGCGGGCCGCCTATGCCGCGTTTCAGCTGGGCTTTGACACCTGGGCCCCGCCGGCTTTTGCCGGCTTCGTCGGCAGTGTGGCCTGCGCCACCCTACCCGCCGCCTACACCGGCTGGGTCCGCCTGCCGATCTGGGCCTATCTGGTCTCGGTGCTGTTGGCCAATGCGCTGATGCCGGTGATCATGCTCAGCTATCCGGCGCTCGACGGGCTGTGGCTGCGCGGCCTGCTGCAGCTGGTGCCGCTGCTCGACTTTGCCAAGTACAGCCTGCACCTTATCGCCTGGCTGGCGATCTTCGCCGGCTGGCTGGGGCTGTGGCGGGCTCGTCGCCGTCACAGTCCGCCGGTGTAATAAAGCTCGGTCTCGATAAACGGCGGCACCGGGCTCTCGACGCGTAGCTCGCCGCGGTAGATGGGGATCATGCTCAGCGTCTCGGCGCGCAAGAGGATCCGCGCCCCGGGCGCGACCTGCGGTAGCTGCAGGCGGTTGTTCTCCGGTCGCTCGCTGCAGCGGCCCTCGAACATCGTCTTGGGGGTCTGGCCTTCGATCTCGGCGACCGCGCGAATGATGGCGGTATCGACGCAGGAGCGACCATCGGCCAGGCGCCACAGCAGCGTCACATCGGCCGGCGCGCCACCGCCGCAGCCAAGCCCAGTACACAGCCCAAGCAGGCCAGCGCGCCACAACCACCCCGACTGTGATATCGATATCTTTGGCGCGGTCGCTGCCTTCTTTACGACAGGTCCCCGGGCTGCTGACTGCCCCGCTGTGGTCGTCGCGTCCGTCGTCGTTTTTTCAGTCGTCGTCTTAGAGGTGGTTCCGGTCATCGTTTGAGTGCAGAGCCAGGCAGACAGGGCAGGCACGTCGGCATGCTACTTCTGCGGCCAGCAAAAAGGGTCGGCAAACGGCCAAAAACCGCGTCAGAAAGTGGGATGAAAAGCGCCATGCACAGTCGCAGCAGACGGGGAGCAGGTCGGGACCATGGCTGATCGTCTAAGTCGTCGCGATCTGTTTGGCATGTTTCGCAAGTCGCTGCGCGGCGCGGCCGCCGATGAGCTACCGCTGCGCCCGCCGGGCGCGATCGCCGAGGATCGCATCGCCGATACCTGCACGCGCTGCGGTGCCTGCATCGACATCTGCCCGCGCCGCGCCATCCGCGCCATCCCGCGCGGCTACGCGGCCGGGGTCGGCACGCCGTTTATCATCCCGCGCGAGGCGCCCTGCGTCATGTGCAGCGGCCTGCTGTGCAGCACCGTCTGCCCGAGCGGCACGCTGCGCCCGCTGGCCGGTCCCGAGCAGATGCGCATCGGCCGCGCGATCATAAATAGGTCAAGCTGCCTGCCCTATCAGGGCACGGCCTGCTCGGCCTGCCACAGCTTCTGTCCGGTCAATGGCGCCATTGTCCTCGACGAGCGCGGCCGCCCCAGCATCACCGATGCCTGCACCGGCTGCGGCCTCTGCGAGCACTACTGCCCACCCGAGCCGACGGCGATTCATATCCGACCCAAGGGCCTGTCATGAGCGCGGCAGAGCCACAGGTGGTGGTGCGCCGGGCCCACAGCGACGATCTCGCCGCCCTGCACGAGCTGGCCCAGGCGGTGGCCGAGCTGCCGCTGCTGCGACGCTATGGCGCGCGGGCCGAGCGACTGGCGCAGGACCTGGCACAGCTCGCGGGCACGACGGCAAGCCCCGCGCCGCCGACGAGCGAAGAGCTGTGGGTGGCGGGACCGGCCAGCCCGGATCAGACGGAACCGCTGCTCGGCTTTGCCCGCGTCCAGCTGGGGCCGAGCGCGGCGCACGGTCACTTTGGCCGCGGTGGCTACCTGCGACTGATTGCCCTGCGGCCGGGTCAGCAGGGTCGTGGCACCGGCCAAAAGCTGCTGGCTGCCGTCGAGGAAACGGTGCGGGCCCGCCATCCCGACCTGTTTCTGCTGACCTCTGACTTCAACACCGCAGCGCAGCGCTTCTACGAGCGGGCCGGCTATGCTCGCGTCGGTGCGCTGCCCGACTTCGTGCAGGCCGGCATCACCGAGATCATCTATTGGAAGCGCCTCCACCCCCAAGCCGGGTCCGCCCCCAGCGCCGCCGCGCGCGGCTGAGCAAGGAACGCCGTCATGCAGCTTTCGCCCCAGCAACGCCGTGTCATCGAGCAAGTGGTCAACGTCTTTGAGACCGGCACGCCGGCCGGCGACTACGCCAACATCTCGATCTTTGCCGACGGTCCCGGTGATGTTCGCCAGATCACCTACGGCCGCTCGCAGACCACCGAGTACAGCAAGCTGCGCGATCTGGTCGAACGCTATGTGCTGTCGGGCGGCAGCTATGGCAGCCAGCTTGCGCCCTACATCGCGCGCATCGGTGTCGAGCCGCTGGTCGAGGACGAGACCTTCAAGGATCTGCTGCGGCGGGCCGGGAGCGAAGACCCGTGCATGCGCGCGGTGCAGGATCGCTTCTTCGACGAGCGCTACTTCCAGCCGGCCATGGCCTGGGCCGACGAAAACGGCCTGCGCCTGCCGCTGTCGGCCCTGGTGATCTACGACTCGTTCATCCACAGCGGCTCGATCCTGTGGACGATTCGCGAGAAGTTCCTCGAAGAGCCGCCGGTGCTAGGCGGCAATGAGAAGGCCTGGGTCAGCGACTACGTCAAGGCGCGTCATCACTGGCTGGGCACGCACCGCCGCGAGATCCTGCACCGCACCACCTATCGCACCGCCTGCCTGCTGCACGAGATCGAGCGCCACAACTGGCACCTCGACCTGCTGCCGATCATCGCCAACGGCAAGGAAGTACGCGGCGACGAGCTCTAGCTGCGACCGTAGACCGGGATGGCGGCGCCCGAGATATCGCGGGCGGCGGGGGAGCAGAGGAAGAGGATGACGCCGGAGAGCGAGTCGAGCCCGACCCACTTGCTCGGATCGGCGCTCGGCATGCTCTTGCGGTTGGCTTCGGTGTCGAGGGTGCTGGGCAGCACGCAGTTGACGCGGACGCCGCTGTCGGCAAGCTCGGCGGCCATGCTCTCGGACAGGCGGAGCAGGGCGGCCTTGGAGGCTGCGTAGGCGCCGACCTGGGCCTCGGACTTTAGCGCCGAGCGCGAGCTGATGTGCACGATGGCGCCGCTGCCCTGGCGCCGCATGATCGGCACGACGCCGTGCGCCAGGTTAAACGCCGAGCGACAGTTGAGATCCATGAGGAAGTTCCAGTCGCTCTCGCTCGTCTCGTGGACCGCGCCCATGCGGAAGCCGCCGGCGATGTGCACGACGATATCGATGCGCGACAGCGCCTGCTCGGTGGCGCGGGCGAAGGCGGTCGCTTCGTCGAGGTGCGTCAGATCCGCCTGGTGGATGTGACAGCGCTCGGGGCTCAGGCCTAGCTCGCTGCGCAGCAGCGCCAGCCGCTCGCGGTTGGCATCGGTCAGGGCGAGCAGCGCCCCCTGCTCGGCAAAGGCGCGGACGACCGCCCGTCCCAGTGCCCCGGCTGCCCCAGTGATCATGACGACTTTCTTGTCGAACTGCATCGCTTCCCTCAGCAGATGTTTTGGCCGGCGTGGTCGATCTATTTCGACTGTGAGCCAGCTTCGGAGCTAGCCCCTGGGCTGGCCACCTTAGCGACGGGCTTGCGGCCCCAGTCGGAGTCTACACAGTAGCGCAAAAGCGTCAGGAAGTACTGCCGCACATCGGGGATCTCCAGCCCGCTTGCGCGCAGATCTTGCCGGGTGTGGCTGGTGTCGAAGGCGGCGCCGTGACTCAGATACGGAACATAGATGCGACCGGTGTCGAGCGCCTTGCGGCGCTTGCCGCGCAGCGCCAGGCGCAGGAGCGGACGGATCCAGCGCTCGAAGGTCGCAAGCGGCATAAACAGGGGCTTGTAGACGTGAAAGAACTCGGCCGCGACATCCATGGCGGCGCCGATCGTCGTCGAGCGCTCGGGCCCGGCGGCCAGGTGGTAGGTCTTGCCGCGCGAGTCTTCCCGCCCGCCCAGCAAGAGGATGGCGCGGATGACGAAGTCGACCGGCACCAGATCGACGATGCCAGCTCGCGAGGCGGGCACGACGGGAATCAGGCCGCGGGCAAAGACCTTGAGCGGCCAGTACATGACCTTGAACGACGAGG
>CAZVMD010000189.1:0-13523 GCA_964628555.1 uncultured Myxococcales bacterium
GCAGGCCGGGGGGCAGGCCGGGGGGCAGGCTGGTGTACAGATCGTCGGTGCCGCTCTTGCGATCGCTGCGGGTCGGCAGCAGGCGGCGGGCGGCGGCGACAAGCGGCGCAATCTCGAACAGCTCACCGCTCGGGGCGACGGCAATGCCGGCCCACGCCGCTTGGTCATCCATCTTGGGGGCGCGCCGGATGCGGGCATCCAGGCCCTCTTGCTGTCGCAGGTAGCGGGCCACCGCCGCCACCAGCTCGCCGTCGGTCATCGCGACAAAGCCTTCCTCGACGACGTTCATCAGGGCAATCAGCCGCTCGGTGATGCGCAGCCGCTGCGGCGAGCCATCGCCCGGCTTGAGGTGGCTGTAGACCGCGCCATCAAACGCGATCAGGCCCACCCGATCGCCCTCGGCCAGCGCCGCTGCGGCATAGCCCAGGCACAGCTCGATCATGTGATCGAGCTTCCACTGCCCCGGGCGGCCTTCGCGCATGGTGACGCCGATGTCGACAAGGAGGTAGTGCGACAGCAGCATCTCGCGCTCTAGCTCGCGCACCAGCGGCCGGCCGAGCGGCGCCCGCGCTGAGGCCTTCCAGGCGATGAGCTTGAACGGATCGCCGGGCACGTACTCGCGCAGCTCGCGCAGCTCACCGCCCAGGCCGCGCCGCCTCAGCGTATGCGCGCCGAGCCGCTCTTCGCCACCGCCGCCACGCAGGCGGGTCGGCAGCAGGGCCAGCTTGGGCTGCGGTCGCGGCAGCACTTTTAGCGACAGCGCCGAGGGATAGTAGGCCTCGATGGCGAACAGGCCGAAGCGATCCCACAGCCGCACCGCCGCGCCATGGATCATCCACTGCCCGGCCTGCAGCGCCCGCAGCGCCAGCCGCGCCGTGGCCTGGCTGCGTGGCCAAAGCAGCACCGGGGCCAGCGGCCGCGCGACGACGATGCAGCGCGAGCAGAAGACGCGCAGCTCGGCATGGCCAAGCGCGATCGGCGAGAGGTTGCGCAGCGCCACCTGCACTTCGAAGGTGCGATGGGCAATCAGCCCCTCATTGCTGGCGGCGCGCGGCAGCCACCACACCAGCTCCAGGTAGCGACGCCACAAGAGCGCCACGCGGCTGGCGAACGAGAGATAGGCGCAGAACAGCAGCGTGATGCAGCACAGACCAGTCAGCGACAGGCTGAAGCTGCCATAGCCGACACCTAGGATGAGCAGCACGATCGACAGCGCCAGCACATAGGCGCCGCGTGTGCTCAAGGCCGGCAGACGGCCGCGACTGCTGCTGCTCACCCGGGCGCTCCGCTCACAGGCTCCGCCGGGGCGCCGCCGGGACTGCGCCGGCTTCACCCCGCCGTCGCTCGGACGGCCGCACCGCGACCGACTGCAGCGCCTCGGCGATCACGCTACCCGGGCTGACCCCTTCCATCTCGGCTTCCGAGATCAGCATCAGGCGGTGCGACAGGATCTGCGGCGCCAGCCCCTTGACGTCATCGGGCAGGACAAAGTCGCGGCCGGCCAAAAGAGCCCGGGCCCGCGCCGCGTGCAGCAGCGCCAGCGCCGAGCGCGGCGAGCAGCCGAGCGCCACCCGACGATGCTGGCGGGTAAAGCGCACCAGCTCCAGCACGTAGTCGTAGATCTCGTCATCGACATGCACCGCCGCCGCCAGGCGCTGCAGCTCCAAGATCACAGGTGGCGACAGCAGCTCGCGCGGGGCCGCCGGTGGTCGGGCGTAGGCGCGCAGCATGTTCTTTTCCGCCGCCGCCTCGGGATAGCCGACCGCGAGCTTGAGCAGAAAGCGATCGAGCTGCGCTTCTGGCAGCGGATAGGTGCCTTCGTGCTCGATCGGATTCTGCGTCGCCAGGACCATAAACGGCTGCGGCAGCACCCGCGTCTGCCCCTCCAGCGTCACCTGGCCTTCCTGCATCGCTTCGAGCAGCGCCGACTGCGTCTTGGGCGGGGCGCGGTTGATCTCATCGCCGAGGATGATCTGGGCAAAGATCGGCCCCTCGCGCAGCACGAAGTCCTTGCTGGCCGGATCGAGGATGTAGGTGCCGGTGATGTCCGAGGGCAACAGGTCCGGCGTGAACTGCACGCGGCGAAACTGGCAGCCCAGCACCTGGGCAAAGGCCTTGACCAGCGTCGTCTTGGCCACACCCGGCACGCCTTCGAGCAGCACATGGCCGCGCGACAGCAGGCCCAAGAGCAGGGCCTCGACGATGGCGGGGTTGCCGATGAAGACGCGGCTGACCTCGCTGACCACGGCCTGGCCCAGCTTGTGCGCTTGCATCAGCCGCTCGGGGGACAATTGGTTTTCAGCGCTCTCCGGCATGCTCTGTCGATCTTTCCGCGATCTGGGCGCGCAAAGCGAGGGCCAAACGCGCACGGTCTGGGGAGGGTGGGGCTAGCGGCTCGGGCCCCCGGTCGGGCGGCTCGGCTGGGTCGATCTGTCACCGCTCACCTTGGCGAGCTCGGCGAACAGCGCGGTCGCCAGGTCGTGCCAGCGGATCAGCTGCTTCGACGAGACGTGGGCGGTGCTGGCGTGGGCGCTGTGACTCTGCGCC
Source organism: uncultured Myxococcales bacterium (assembly GCA_964628555.1). Classification (GTDB taxonomy): domain Bacteria; phylum Myxococcota_A; class Polyangia; order Palsa-1104; family JAEUJZ01; genus JAEUJZ01. Next base: position 2,548 of record CAZVMD010000189.1, read on the forward strand.
TTGCCGCCGCGATCCAGCGGGCGAAACTCGATAAGCAGGCGCTGGCACAGCTGACCGGCCTGCGGACTGACCCGCTCGCTGATCCGGCGGCTGATCTCCTCGATGGTGTAGCCGGGAGCCGCCCCCGCCTCCGCGCGACCGGCCGCTGCCCCGCCACCCAGCCAGGGCTCGATGCGGGCCAGCACCTCCTCGCGCAAGAGCGTCGCCGGGTAGACATAGCCCCAGCTCACCGCCTGCCCTGCCCCCAGCATGTAGCGCCCGATGCTGGCGTACAGTCCCGTCTCGGGCGGCCGCGGCGGCTGCGCGAAGCGCTCGTCCTGGGTCGGGCTGACGGTCGGCAGGTAGCGCAGAAGCAGGGCCAGCGCAGCCAAGCAGAACAGCAGGCCGCCGACCAGCACCGCATCACTGAGCGCGCTGCGACCCCGCTTGGCCAAGAGCTCATGGACGTGCAGGTTGGCGCCGCCGGCCGAGCGGTTGAGGCTATCGACGCTCTGCACGCCGCCGCCTTCGAGCGGCGCCCCGTCGAGGGTGGCCGGCGGACTGCCGCGCTGGCTGAAGCGCCCGGAGAACAGCAGCACGCGATCGCGCTGCACACGACAGAGCTCGCGCAAGAGCTGGACCAGAAACTCGCGGTTGCCGGGCAGCTCCAGCATGTTGTTGATAAACAGACTGGCGTCGGCGATGGCGACGAAGCGGCCGCGCTGCAGGCGGCCCTCGATGACCAGCCCGGTGCCGGCGGTGAACTCATAGGTGGCGGGCAGGGCGCTGCGAAAGTAGGCGCTGTGGTTGGCGACCAGCTCGCTGGCGCCGCGGGCGATGGCCGTCTCGCGCTGGCGGCTGGCGATGGGCAGGGCCGGGTTCTGGCGATACAGCTGGGTGCCAGAGGGCGCCGGGCCGGTCTCGCGGACAATCCCGAGGCGGGCCAGCAGGCCTGCGGCTTGTCCGTAGTCATCGGCGACCAGCAGCCGCCCACCAGCGCCCAGATAAGCCAGCGCCGCGTCCTCGTCGATCGCGGTCTCGGGATGGATGAACAGCAGGATGTCCTGCCCGTCGAGCTTGGACCAGTCGAGGGTGCCCGGCACCTCCAGCGGGCAGCCCTGCGAGCGCGCCATCTCGGACAGCCGTGACAGTCCGTTCCAGCCGCTGTGGCCGACGTGAAAGTCGCGACCTAAGGAGACATCGCTAACCGCGAGCAGGCCGCTCAGGAGAAGTAGCGAGGCGTGCATGCCGACCTAGTTCTCGCGCTCGGCGAGGGCCAGGCGGGCCAGCTCACCGCCCACCCACAGCGTCGAGAGCCCAATCAGCATCAGCATGCCAGCGGCGACATAGTCGCGACGGAAGAGCTGCACCGTGCACTGCCAGAAGAAGGCCAGGCAGGCCAGAAACAGCAGCACGCTGAGGATCTGAAAGAAGGGCAGCTTGCGCGACACGTTAGGGACTCCATTTTCCGTTGAGGGCCCAGTAAAGGAGCGTGCCCATGCCGACGATCGCCAGCCACATCGACAGCCACAGACGCAGGCTCGGCCGGGCGCGGCGGGAGCGGCGACGCAGCGCCTGCAGATCGTCGCGCAGCTCGCGGTGATGCGAGAGGTGCGAAAGGAGCGGCGCGGCGAGCGCGAAGTAAAACGCCACGCAGAGCACAAGGGCAATGAGCGCGGTCAGCGAGGCCTGGATGGCGCTCTGGCGCAGCGGGCTTTGAAAGCTGGCGCGCAGGGCCCGCAGGTGCGGCCCGTGAAAGTCGATGGCGTAGACCAACAGCGCCGGCAGGCCGATGACGTAGGCGATGAGCAGGCGCACCGTCCACAGGCGACGCGACAGGCGCGGCGAGGTGGGCGGCAGCTGATCGACCTGCGACAGCGGCTCGTGGGCAAAGCGGCGCGGCGCGGCGGCGGGCGGCGAGCTGGTCAGGCCAACCGGCGAGGTCTCGTGGGCGAGCAAGCGACCGACCGCGAGCAGATAGGCCGACAGCAGGATGAGCTCGATCAGCACCGCCGGGCGCGGCCAGAGCCGCGGGTTGTGCAGGGCGGTGTCCGCCCCCGGCACCAGGGCAAACAGCGGCACGGCGATCAACAGCAGGGCCTGCCCCAGCCGCCCGGCCCGACGCCACAGGCCAAGCCCCAGACACAGCGGCGCGAGCGGCGCGAGGAGCAGCGGCAGGCGCAGCGCCGAGCCGGGCTGCCCACCGACGAAGGCCAGCCACAGCGGCACCATCAAGCCGACCAGCCAGAGGTTTAGCGCCAGCCCGCCCGGCAGCAGCAAGCTCAGTCGGGTCGGCCCGCTCTCGCCGGCCTCGGCGGCCTCGGGGATGGGTGAGGGCTTGCGCGCTAGCGCCACGTCGCCGCTCCGCCTGTCATCTGCTCGCCGAGCATGGCCGCATCATATCACCCCATCCACCGGTCACCCCGTCCACCGGTCACCCCGTCTACCGGTCACCCCGTCTACCGGTCACCCCGTCTACCGGCGACCGCCGAGCCCCACTTACTCGACGCTGATCGGCAGGCTGGCGACGGTCGTATCCCAAGACAGCTTGAGCGTGCCGCTCTTGCCCTGGACGTCGATGGCGATGGTGAACTGCTCGACCGGCGCCGCGGTGGTGCTGACCGTCATCTGGGCCCGCCCGACGTCCTGCTTGGCATCGTAGCTATAGGCGCCCCACTGCTTTAGCGCCTTGTTGAGGATCAGCTGCCAGCCTTTTTCGCCCGGCAGCGTAAACAGCGTGTAGCTGCCCTTGGCCACCTTCAGCTCGCCGAGCGTCAGGTTGCCTTCGGTGGTCAGCACGGTGGCTTCATCAGCGCCGGTGCGCCAGACCTGGCCGAAGGGCACCAGCTTGCCGAAGATCTCGCGGCCCTTTTTGTACGGCCGGCCATAGTCGATGGTCACCTTCTTGCCGTTGAGGACGGCGGTCACTTGCTCGTGTGGGCTCTGTCGCTTGGCCTGCTCGGCCAGCAGCGCGCGCGTCGCGATAAGGAGGAGCGAGAGACCGAAGGCCAAAAGGAGCAGCTTGCGCATGGACGCCTCGAAAGCAGAGTTTTTCGCAAGGTAACACAGGCGCTGCCGGGGCTGCGCCGCGCCGGGCTTGGGGCGACTGCGGTCTTGCGCCGGGCTCAGGCCAGGCGCGGACGACGCGCGAACACCAGGCCCCAGTACGGCACGGCGAAGGCCAGCGCATACAGCAGCAGCGGTCGCAGCACCGCCGCTAGCTCGGCCTTGCGCACGGCCAGCAGCACAAAGAAGAAGCCCGCCGCGGGCACGCGCACCAAAAGATCGGGGAGCGCGATGTGGCGACCGACCCGATACACGACCAACAGGACGCAGAGCGGCAGCAGGCCCAGCCAGGCCAGAGCGATGCCGAGCGCCGTCGGAATCGTAACGCTCAGCGGCCGCAGCAGCCCCCACCAGGCGAAAATCAGGCTGACGTGGGTCGCGGCGATGAGGACCAGCGTGTGCGGCACGGCGCGAGCGAGCCAGCGGGTGAGGGGGATCGCGCGCAGATAGCGCTCGTACAGCAGCACGGAGAGGCCGCTGAACACCGCCCAGCCGAGGACGCCAATCGGCGGCACGGCAAAGAGGCCGGGGGCATGCCAGCGCCACAGCCCGCACTGCGTCGCGATCGGCTCGATCAGCCAGGCATCCACCCAGACGACGGCAGCGGTCAGCACAGCCAAGCGCAAGCCCTGCGGCGGCCGGCCGAGCGCCTGGCACAGTCCGGCGGCCAAGACCTGCGCCGAGTCGATCACGATGGGCCAGATCAGCACCACCAGCAGCGGCACGCGACCGGCGTACAGGCTGTAGCCCGGCGCGTACTCGTAAAAGCCATAGAGGCGAATCAGCGAGTCTTCGCCCAGCGCGCTGGCCAGCGACAGCCAGACAAAGCGCCGCAGCCAGGGCGAGATCTCGGCCGCGCGACGACGACCAAGCCGCACCGCGACGTAGAAAAGGACGATGAACAGGCAGCACAGCTCAAGGAGGTGCACCGCCCCATCTTCCGCCGAGAGCCCAGTGGTTGTCGCGGTTGACAGTCTTTGGGCAAGGGGGTATAGGTCCGCGCCGACGTGCTCTTAGTCTTCGATCATCGAGAGCTGCACCTGCTCTTGGCCCCGCCAGCCAGCCCTGCGAAGGTCAACTCTGACGTCGCTGTCGCGGCTCCGCCCGGCCTGGCTCCCGAGCAGCGCAGCGGGCGGCGACGGCGCGTGGTGGTCATTGGCAACTTCGATGGCGTGCATCTGGGTCATCAGGAGCTCTTCGCGCGGGCCCGCGCTCTGCTGCCAGCGACCGCAGCTGGCGAGGCGCCGCCGCTTATCGTCGCGCTGTCGTTCTGGCCACACCCGGTGCGCGTCGTGGCGCCGGCCGTGGCGCCGCCGCTTATCACCTCGCGCCGCCGCAAGCAGGAGCTATTGGCCGCCTGCGGTGTCGACATCCTGATCGAGCAGCCCTTTGACGCGCGCTTCGCGGCCCTGACGCCGACGCAGTTTGTCAGCGAGCTGCTGGTCGGCAGCCTGCAGGCCGATGCGGTCTGCGTCGGCTACGACTTTAACTTCGGCAAAGGGCGCAGCGGCAACGCCGAGATCCTAAGTCGCCTGCTCGCCGAGGCCGGGGTGCCGACGCTGGTCGTGCCCGCCTATTCAGTGCCAGTCGCGACCGCTGCCGGGACGACGCTGACCGTCTGTTCCTCGACGGGAATTCGCCGTGCCGTGGCCGCCGGACAGCTAGGGCCCGCCGCGAGCCTGCTCGGCCGTCCGGTCGAGGTCGAGGGCGAGGTCGTGCACGGCGCCGCCCGCGGTCGCACGCTGGGCTTCCCCACCGCCAACCTCAAGCCCGAGGCCGAGCTCCTGCCGCAGGTCGGCATCTACGCCGCCTGGGCCGATGTCGTGGGTGCGAGCGAAGCACCGTCTACCCACCCGGCTGGGCCGGGCCAGACCCTGCAGTCGCGGCCGCTGATTCGTCGGTATCCTGCCGCGGTCAGCGTCGGCTATAATGCAACCTTCACCGGGACTTCCGGGGGCGACAGCGCGGGGCCAGCGGAATCAACCGCGAGCCCGACGCAAGACGCGCCCGGGCCGCTGCCTCAGGGGGGAACGCAGGGATCGACATGGCCGCAGCTCAGCATCGAAGCGCACCTGATTCAGCCGGCCGGAGCCCCCTGGCTCGACCTGTATGGCCAGACGCTGCGGCTGTCGCTGGTCGCCCGCCTGCGCGACGAAGAGCGCTTCGACTCGGTGCCGGCGCTGGTCGCCCAGATCGCCCGCGATATCGACACCGCAAAGACGCTGTTAGGCAAGAGCCTATAGGAGCCCGGGGCGCATGAAGCAGCGTGACGGCAACATCGGAGAAGGGGTGACGCCGTCGGCGGCGCCCGACACCCGTCCAGCCAGCGCGGAGCGGTCGCCGGCCAGCGCTCAGCCGGCTGCCGCCTCTCCCTGGGTCGAGCCGGCGCTGCCCGAGACCTATGGCGTCGACGAGGTCGGCGTCCTGTGCAAAGACCCCGCCTGGTATTTCGTGTACTGGGAGGTCACCGAGTCGGGCCTGGAAGCGGCGCGCGCCCAGCTAGGGGCCAGCGAGGATCAGGCTCGCTTGGTGCTGCGCGTGCTGCCGGCCGCCGGGGAGCGCCGCGGACGCGACGGGCGCGACATCCGCGACATCCCCGTCGATCTCAGCGCTCGCCATGGCCGGCGCTACCTGGAAGCCTCGCGACAGACCCCGGTCTTTCGCGTCGCCATCGGCCTGCTCAGCGCCGAGGGCTTGTTTGCGCCGATCGCCCACTCACCGACGGTGCGCATGCCCCCCCATCAGGCCAGCGGCGACACCTCGATCGAGTGGCTGCACGTGCTGCCCTCGCGCGGGGACGGCAAGGTGCGCGAGCGCATCGTCGCGGCCAGCCAAAAACACAGCGAGCGTGGCGTCGCCTTCCGCGGCTCTGACGCCGGCCACGGCGAGAGCCACGCCGGGCAGCCGCTTCTGACCGTCAGCTCGATCCTCGGCGGCTCCAGTGAGCAGCAGCCGGAGGCGCGGCAGCCGAAGCGCAAGCCGGGAGAGCAGGGATGACCCCAGGCCGACCCCCGGCGCTCAGCGGCACCTCGGTCAGCGATGGCGCGCCTCGCCGCGGCAGCGACAGCGGCGGTGATCTGGCGATTGTCCTACATGCCCACCTGCCCTTCGTCCGCCACCCCGAGAACGCCTATCACCTGGAAGAAAACTGGCTGTACGAGGCGCTGACCGCGACCTATCTGCCGATCCTGCAGGTGCTGCGCGAGGTCCAGACCGAGAAAGCCCGCGCTGCCACCTCTGGCCTGCCGCTGCGCCTGACGCTGTCGCTGTCGCCGCCGCTGTGCGCCATGCTGCGCGACCCGCTGCTGCTGGCGCGCTATCGCGCCTACAGCGAGCGCCTGCTGCGGCTGGGCGAAGAAGAGGTCGCGCGCAGCGCGTCTGAGCCGACGATTCGCAAGCTGGCCCGCTTCTACCTAGAGCGCTTCACCGCGCTGCACAGCCTGTTTCAGGCCATCGACGGCGATGTCTTGGGTGCCTTCGGCAGCCTGCAGGAAGCCGGCTGTCTGGATGTCATCACCACCTGCGCCACGCACGGCTACCTGCCGGTGATTCGCGAGCCGGCGGCTCGGCGAGCCCAGATCGCGGTGGCGATGCGGGCCTATCGCGGCTGGTTTGGCCGCTACCCGCGCGGCCTGTGGCTGCCAGAGTGCGGCTATGCCGATGGCGTCGATCAGCTGCTCGCCGAGCACGACCTGCGCTACTTCTTCACCGACGCGCACGGCCTGCTGTATGCCCGGCCGCGACCGCCGCTTGGTCTGCATGCGCCGATCTTTACGCCGGCCGGCGTGGCGGCCTTTGCTCGCGATCTCGACTCGTCGCGCTCGGTGTGGTCGGCGACTGAGGGCTACCCGGCAGACCCCGCTTATCGCGACTTTTATCGCGACATCGGCTTCGATCGCCCGCTTTCGCAGATCGCCCCTTACATCCATCCCGACGGCATCCGCGTCAGCACCGGCTACAAGTACCACCGGGTGACCGGGCCGCGCGTCGATCTCGCCGACAAGGCGCTGTACGATCCGGAGCTAGCCTGCGCCCGCGCCGCCGAGCACGCCCGTGACTTTGTTGAGAAGCGCCGGGCCCAGCTGTCGGCGCTCGCCAAGCGCATGGATCGCCGCCCGATCCTGGTGTCGCCCTACGACGCCGAGCTGTTTGGTCACTGGTGGTTTGAGGGGCCCGAGTTTCTGCGCGGGGTGCTGCGCCGCCTGTGCGGCCTGCAGCCGCCAAGCGACGCGACGCCGGACCGCCCGAGCGAGCCGCTCGACGGCATTCGACTAAATACCGCCACCGGCTATCTCTCCGACTACCCGATCAATGCGGTCTGCGAGCCGGCCACGTCGTCCTGGGGCGAGGGCGGCTATTCGGCGGTGTGGGTCGACAGCAGCAACGACTGGATCTATCGCCACGTCCACCGGGCCGAGACGCAGCTGCACGAGCTCGCGGCGCGCTACGCCGGCAGCAGCGATGAGCTGATCCGTCGCGCCATAAACCAGCTCTGCCGCGAGCTGCTCCTCGCGCAGTCCTCGGACTGGGCATTCATCATGAAGACCGGCACCGCGGTCAAGTACGCCAGCGAGCGCATCAAGAGCCACCTGGCGCGCTTCCAACAGCTGGCGCGTCAGCTGCAGACAGCGGGGGGTGCCGCTGAGCCGGGCGCTGTCGCCGCCGCCATCGACGCCGACTGGCTGGCCGAGCTGGAGCGGCGCGACAACCTCTTCCCCGACCTCGACTTCCGCCTCTACGCCTGACCGCAGCCCGGGCAGCTGGCGCCCGGCGCCCGACCGGTCTGCCACCTGCCTCATCGTCGGTATTCCGCCGCCAGCCGCCGGCCAGAAGCGAAGTGGTCGGACAGTCTTACCGAGGCTGTGCCGCAAGCTTTGCGCCCACCGCTCGCTGCTCCGTCGCTGCAAGGTAGACAAGACCCTACCCCCTCGCCTAAAATCGTCGCGGAGCGTCAGCGCCTTCGCCCGTCGAGATCCAGCCCCTGCCGACCCGTCGCCAGCCCAGCTGGGTCTGCAGCGCTGACGTGGATCGTTGACCTGGCCCGTTGACCTAGCCCGCTTACTTCGATGATCGGTGAATACATCGGCAACTATCGCCTGACGCGACTGCTCGGAGAGGGCGGGATGGGCATGGTGTATCAGGCGGTCCACGACGGAGTTGGTGGGCAAGCCGCAATCAAGGTGCTGCGGCCGGAAGTGGCGCAGAAGAAGGACGCCACCACTCGCCTGTTCAACGAGGCTCGTGCCGCCAACTCGATCCCTCATCCCGGCATCGTCCGCATCTTCGACTGCGGCTACACCAGCCTGGGCATCGCCTACCTGGCCATGGAGTACCTCGAAGGCGAGTCGCTGCGGGCCCGCATCGATCGCGAGCGCTCGCTCGACATTGCCGATGCGCTGCGCATCGCTCGGCAGATTGCTTCCGTGCTGCAGGCCGCCCACTCGCGCCAGGTGGTCCATCGCGATCTTAAGCCGGACAACATCATGCTGGTCCCCGATCCCGAGCTTCCGGGCGGCGAGCGGGTCAAGCTGCTCGACTTCGGGGTCGCCAAGCTGGCCGAGACGCTAAACGCCGAGCCAATGCTGACCCGCAGCGACATGCTGATGGGAACGCCGACCTATATGGCGCCGGAGCAGTGCCGCGGCGCTAAGCACGTCACCGATCGCTCGGATGTCTACTCGCTGGGCGTCATCCTGTATCAGCTGATCGCCGGCGTTCCGCCCTTTACCGGCGAGACGGTGGGTGAGCTGATCGCCATGCACCTCACCGATTCTGAGCCCCCGCTAACCGAGCTGATTCCCGGCATCGAGCCGGCGATTGCGACGCTGGTGCACGCCATGCTGCGCAAGAAGGCCGCCGAGCGACCCAGCGTTGACGACGTCGCCACAGAGCTCAAGCGCCTGCTTTTGGATGTCTCGCAGGCCGAGGGCATGTCGCCAGGCCAGGCTCGCCGCATGGTCTCGGAGTCGGCGATTCCGCTGCCGCTGCCGCTGTCGCCGCAGGCGCAGGCCATGCTGCACGGCAACACTGCGCCGCCGACCATCGCGGGGATCGACTCGGGGCCGCATCCGGGCCTGCCCCCGTCAGAGCCCGCCCCCGAGAGTGCCCAGCGGTCGGGCAGCAACCTGCCGGCCCTCGCCGTGCCTGGCCAAGCCAGTCCGCGGCCCGCCCCGCTGCGACGCCCCGAAGATCCGGCGCTGTCTTCTACCTGGGATGGCGAAGCGGTCAGCCGACATGTACCGGCCGCTCTCCTGGCCGCTGCGGCCGAGACCGCGCAAGCCAGCGCCGCGGCGGCTACCCGACCCACCGCCCCGATCAGTCCCGTCGATCCGGAAGCGACGCCACCGCTTGCCGCGGTGCCGCCGGCCACCCTGGCATCGGCCGACACTCCCAAGCGGGGCGAGCTAGCGCCGGCGCCTGCCCCCGGCCCGCTGCCCGATCGCGCCGCCCGCACCATTCCCACCGCCCCGGTCTCGCCGCGTCGCCCCTACCTCCTTATCGGCGGGCTGTTATTGGGAGGGCTGGCGCTGCTGTTTCCGCTCCTGCGCTCGCCGCGGACCCCGCCCGGGGAGGGCGGGAGTCCCGTCGGTACAAAGCCAGCCGGTCCCGAGGTGCCCGCGCCGATTGCGCAGCCGACGCTCGCTCCGAGCAAGCCCCTCGATCCCCAAGTGGCACTCAAGCTCCCAAGTGAGCCGACGCCGCCCGACCCCGGCCGCAAGCTGGCAGGTCCCGACGCAGGCTCGGAGATGACCAGCGTCGTCACCCCCGCCGAGACCGGCGCGCCAAGTGCGAGCGGCGAGCGGCCCAGCAAGCCGACAGCGCCCCACGCAGAGCCCAGCGACCCCGTCGCCATAAGCCCCGAGGCCGAGGCCAAGCCGGATGGCAAGCTCGATGCCAAAAAGCCGGCCGCGGGCGCCGATCCCAGCCAGGCTCTGGCCTTCAACGCGCTGCGCGGCAAGCAGCTCGCCGAAGCCCTGCGCCTATCGCAGACCTGTGTCGACAAGCAGCCTCAGAACCATCGCTGCTGGTGGATGCTCGGCGTCGCGGCCTGCCAGAGCGGCAAGGCGGCGAGCGGTCAGCAAGCTCAGGCTCGCCTCAGTGCCCTCGGCAAGGCGGCTCTGGCCCGCGAAGTCAGCCGGGCCTGCGAAGCGCCTGCGGCCAAGCCAGAGGATGTGGCGGCCCAGACGGCTCCTTTTTCTCTCCGCCTCAGCGACGAAAAGAGCGAGTGGCTGAACACCGCCAGCCGACTGTTTGAGCAGGGGCGCTTCCAGCAAGCGCAGCAGCTGGCAGAAAAAAACCTGACCCAGGATCCGCTGGAGGCCTGGTCGATGATCGGCCGCGCCGCCTGCGCCTTGGGTGACGAGGAAAGAGCGAATCTATCGCTGTCCAAGATCAACGACAAAGCCACAAAAACCGATGTTGTTCATTACTGCATAGGGCGTGGATTTGCCTATAATCTCGGCAATGGCTCTCTCTCCAAACGAAAATAGAATGTTGCCTTATTAAGGCCAATTAATTTACTATTTAATTAATCTACAAATGTAATTTTAGGGACCGCGGACGCAAGAATTTCGACAGCTGAGCCGAACTGCCCTACACCCTTGGACCATGGAACGTCTGGCGGCGCTGAGCGCCAAAGTCCCGGTCCTTCTGATCCTGGTGATTAGCGCCATCGTCGCTACCGGCGGCGAATACTCGGCCAAGCGCTGGTCGATGCAGCCGGCCTGGACCCCGTTCCTGCTGGCGATCGGGCTCTATGCGCTGACCGGCACGCTGTTCATGCTCAGCCTGTCAAACGAGAAGCTGCTGGTGGCCGGCATCATCTTCGACATCCTGACCCAGAGCAGCTTCCTCATCCTCGGCTTCTTCGTCTTTCACGAGCGGCTGAGCAGGCTCCAGCTCGTCGGGGCAGCGTTCGGCGTGCTGTCGCT
>CAZVMD010000190.1:0-13499 GCA_964628555.1 uncultured Myxococcales bacterium
TTGAGGATCCAGGCGCCCATGTACGAGCGGGCATTGAGCAGGGTCAGCGCTCGTCCGACCTCGGTGAAGCGCTCGGCAGGCACGACGAAGGGCAGGGTTACGGCCATCGTCACCATGCCGCGCTCGAGTCGGGGGATAAAGACCAGCGGGACGTCGCTGTCGAGCACGCGGCAGAGGACTGCGATCTGTCCGGCCTCGTCGCTGTAGCGAAACGCTAGCCCCAAGCGCTCAGCCCAGCTCTTGAGGTTGGCGTAGTTCAGAACAAATCCTGACATCGTGCTCCCTGTCCTTCCCCGCGAGCGTCTGACGCGGGCAGACCTCCCCGAGGCTCGCAAGCGTCGCGACCCAGTCCTCCCCGGGGGGGCCGCAGTGCTGGACCAACCCATGTCGCTACCAGCAGAGCTTGGGGCATTGTAGCGAACAGCCGCGCGTAGAAGAAAGCTGGATTGTGCTTTCGGGGGCATTCGGGTACCACAGCGGCTAGCGCGCCCACCCCCGTGGCGACGCAGACCCAGAAGACCTCCATGCACACCTTCATTGATAGTCACTGCCACCTGGAGCCCGCCGATTTCCGCGCCTCGGCTGCGCCTGTTCCCAGTGGGGAGGCGCCGGCTCAGTCAGATGAGCGGAGCGCGGTCCTTTCGCGGGCGCAGCAGGCCGGCGTGGCGCGTCTGATCGCCATTGGCTCGGGCAGCGGTCGGGCGGAGATCGAAAATGCTCTCCAGCTGGCCCATCGCTATGCGCACATCGTGGCGGCTATCGGCATTCACCCGCACGATGCCAAGACCATCGAAGGCGAGGATGGCGGCTGTGGTCCAGCTGCCCTGCGGCCCGTCGCTGAGCTGCCGGCTGCGGCCGCGGCGCTGTGGGCAGAGATCGAGCGCTGGGCCGCCGACCGTCGTGTGGTCGCCGTCGGGGAGACCGGACTTGACTACCACTACAACCACTCGCCGCCCTCCGCCCAGCGGGCCCTCTTGCGGCGCTTTGTGCAGCTGGGGAACGCGGTGGCCAAGCCGCTGTCGCTGCACATCCGCGATGCCCATGACGAGGCCCTGGCCATCGTCGCCGGCGAAGGGGAGGCAGCGCGGGCGGCGCGGCACGGCGGGGTTGTCCACTGCTTCACCGGCAACCTCGACGAGGCGCGGCGCTGGCTCGATCTTGGGTTTCACATCTCGCTGTCCGGCATCGTGACCTTCAAGAGTGCGACCACCCTGCGCGAAGTGGCGGCCTATGTCCCGCCCGATCGCCTGCTCCTCGAGACCGACTCGCCGTATCTGGCGCCGGTGCCGCTGCGGGGCCGGCGCAATGAGCCCGCCAACCTGCCGGTGACCGCCGCCGTCGTCGCCGCCCTGCGCGGAGTCTCGCTGGAGCGCCTAGCGCAGCAGACCAGCACGGCCTGCGAGCGGCTGTTCCGGCCCGCCCCCGGCGAAGCTTGGCGGGATGTGCCGGCCGCGTCGCCGGATTGCTGATAGATTGCGGCCACCATGAAGCACGCCGTCCTCCTGTTGTTGTGCCTGGCCGATGTCTTTCCTAGCTGCGGCAAGCGTCCTCGGCCACTGCCGGCACCGGCGGTGCACGGTACAGCGCAGAGCCCGCGCCGCGTCGAGGTGCGGGTGTCCAACCAAGGCTTCGTGCCCAGCACCATCCCCGGCGCGCGCGGCGAAGCCCTAAAGCTGGTGATCTTCTATGAGCCCTCGGCCGGTGAGTGCGGTCGCGAGGTCGTCTTGCCATCGCAGAACCTGCGTGTGACGCTCAGCGAAAAGGCCCCCGTCGAGATCGCGCTCACCCTGCCGCCGGAGGGCGGCACCGTGCAGTTCACCTGCGGCATGAACATGCTGCAGGGCCGCATCGTCGTCGAGTAGCCGCGAGCGCTTGCCAGGCGCAGGCCAGCGGCCGCAGGTCAGCTTTAGGGCCCGGCTGCCAGGCTGGGTTTCCCTCGGTCCAAAGCTTGACAGAGCGCGGCTTTGCGAGTCTGCTCAAGTCCTATGTTGGCGAGGTCTCTATCGCTGAGGTGGCCGCTACTTTCGCGGCAGGGTCCAAGCGTCGCGATCCTTGGGCTGCTGAGCCTGCTCTGCTGGTTTCCCGTGCGGGCCCTGGCCGAGCCGGTCCTGGTCGTCGGCTTTCAAGAGGAAGGTCGGCCGAGTCCGCGGGCCCGGCACATGGTCATGCAGTTCCTGCAGCGCATGGGCGAAGAGGTCATTACCGTCTCACTGTCGTCGCAGGAGCAGGTCTGCAATCAGACCGACTGCCTGCTGCGCTTAGCCGATCGCTACCAGGCCAAGCGGCTGGTCGGCGGCGATATCACACCGAACGACAAGAACTACCTGATTCAGGTGTGGATCTTCGACCGCGCCAGCCAGCAGCCGAGCATGACCGAGGCCCGCTGCAGCGAGTGCAACAGCGAGCAGCTTTACGACACGGCAGCCCGTACCGCCGGGCAGCTCTTGGAGGGCGGGGCAGCAGCGGCTGGGGCCAGTGCGAGCCCACCGGCCCCCGCTCCCGCGACGACCAGCCAGCCGCAGACGCAGACGGTAGCGCCGAGCTGCCGTGGTCCGGCGTATTCCTTTGGGCGTGGGCTGGCCATTGGCGCACTGGCCGCCCTCACTGGCGCCTCGCTGGCCACTGGTTTCACCTTCCTGGCCTGGAACGGTCGCAGCTATGCGACGCGCAGCGACGGGATGGGGGACATCACCCTCGACTATACGCAGGCCTATCGCTGGGCGATTGGCATGTCGGCGATTCCGGCTGCGGCGACGATCGCGGCGGCACTGCCCTGGCACGAAATCCTGCCGCCCCCGCGCACCGCACCGAGCCTGCCTCGCTGCGCGGAGCCAGCGTCGCGGCGCTTTACCTTCCGACGTGGGCTGGCGGCCGGCAGCCTAGGGGCGCTGGCGGTTGCAGGTCTGGCCAGCAGCATCGCCCTCACTGCGATGAACGGCAGCGCCTACGCCTACAACAACGACGGCTCGGCGGTGACCTATAACCTTCGAGCGCACTACAGCGCCGGGTATGCGCTTACCGCCGTCATGGCCGCTGGCCTCGGCCTGAGCTTGGCCATTCCGTAGCGCGGAGGGGGCTGGCTTGGTCGTCGCTCCCTCGAATTCTGGCCGAAGGTGTGCTGTCCCGGCCGCTGTCTCGTCTGACAAGGACTTCGCTCATGCTGCGCAAACTGCTCTTGCCCTACTCGCTCCTGACCTGTGCCGTGCTTTCGACGGCAAGCTGCGAAAAAGGCGGCACCTTCGATCCCTTGGACAACGTGCCGTCCGGCGGCAGCGCCACCCAGGTTCCGACGCCGACCATCGACCTGCCTCGCTGCGATGACGTGACGCCCAAGCTGCCCTGCAAGATCGACATCGCGGACCTTAGCTTCGAGGTGACAAGCTGCAACGGCTTCGTCCCAGCCGGCAAGGGCGGGGCCGGCACAGGGGCGGGCTGGAACCATCCGGGGGGGGCCAGCGACAAGCTGCAGTTTGGCATCGACGAAAACGGCACCCTAGCCACTAACTCCTGCACCATGGCGACGCAGAACTGCACGATCAAGCTGACCAAGCTGCCGCCGGCCTGGAATGCCATCCCGGCGACGGCGCGGGTGCGGCTGACCTACAACCAGCGCTACAAGCTGGGCGACGAGGTCAACTTTTCGGGCAGCATGATCGATGGCACCCGACTGACGATGGGGGTGCCGCAGCAGGCCGGCCGCGATCTGGTGGCGATTACCGGCTCGCGCCGCGACGGCAGCAACCTGGAGCTGCACACCACCAGCCTGTGGTTCTCGCTACCCGCCGATCGCACGCTGAACTTCACGCTGCGCACGTCGTGCTTCCGGACGATCGAGGCGGCGGCATACTGGTACATCGAAAAGATGACCGCCGAGGCCCTGCCCTAAAGCCCCGGCCCCCGCGGTCGGCCCGTCCATGGCTAGCACCTCACCCGCCATACGCAGCTCGGCCCTGCCCTTCGAGGTAGGCGAGACCGTCTTGCAGCGCTATCGCGTTGAGAGCCTGCTGTCGGAAGACGCGCTCGGCTACACCTACACGGTGAGTGAGCTGGCGACGGCGGGCGAGGCCAGTGGGGCGCTGCGCGTGCTGCGTCTGCTGCGGGCTCGGCTGGGCACCTCGGGGGTCAAGCTGCCCGACGAGGCGATGGCCACCTGGCGCAGCCAGCTAGAACGGGCGCAAGACCTCCGCCACCCGGGCATCCCGCCCATCGAAGAGATGTGCTTTGGCGACGAGCACGGCCGAGTCTACGTCGTGCGCACGGCGATCGAGCTGGAGGGGCAGCCCTTGGGGGCGCTCTTGGCGGCGCGGCCGGCCGGTCTGTCCGAGGCCGAGGCGGTGCGTCTGCTGGCCAACATCGCCGAAGTCGTCGAGTCTGCGCATCAGCAGGGCATCCTGCACCTGTCGCTGTCGCCGAGCCGCATCTTCGTCGTGCCGAGCGGCGAGTCCGTGGCGGTGCGGATCGCCGACTTTGCCCTGCTGCCACCGGCGCTGGCGCCGCAGTACGGCGAGCCGGGCTATCTGACGCCCGAGCAGGTCGAAGGGCAGCCCTGCGATCGCCGCACCGATCAGTTCGTGCTGGCTGTCATCCTGTACGAGATGCTGTCGAGCCAGCCGGCCTTTATCGGCGCGCCCGACGAAGATCGCCAGGTCACGCTGAGTCGCGTGCAGCACGAGGATCCGCTGCCGCTGGCGCTGTCGCGGCCGCTTGAGCAGGCGCTGGCCCGGGCGCTCAGCCGCTCGCGCGCGGTGCGCTTTCCCAACCTGCACGACCTGGTGCGAGCCCTGGGCATCGATGGCGTGGCCTGGTCGCTGGTCCTGCCCCCGGGATCGAGCAAGAGTCCGCCGCCGCCGCCGATGCGGCAAGCTCTGTGGCAGCCGGTGCTGCTGGGGGCGACCGTCGCCTCGCTGGCCATCTTCCTGGTCTTTGGGGTGGTGTCGCGCTCGCGCCTGGGGACGACGGATGGCAGTCGTCCTGACCCAGCGGCCGGCCGGGTGGATGCCGCGCTCGCGGTGGCCGAGCCCAGCAAGAACCTCGTCGATGCAGCCAGCCCTGCCGAAGACCATGCCGGCCCCGGCCCGGTCAGCCCCAAGAGCCAGGTCACGGGCTTGGCGGGGTCGGCTTCAGCGTCGTTGGCTAGCCGGCCAGACGGCGGTGCGGCGAGTCCGCTCGCAAGCGGCAAGCCGGCGGCCGCTCGACCTGATATGGGCGCGGTCGCCATCCGGCCAAGCGTTTCTGTGTCTGGCAGCCCACCTTCCGTCTCAGCTGCCAGCGGGACCCCAGCCGGCAGCGGCAGCCCGCGTCCCGCCGGAGCTGGCTCTCCAACCCAGGGGGGAAGTGGCTCATCGCCGACGGGCGGTGGCTCTACCTCCCCCAGTGGAACGGGGCCAGCCGCCGGGCTGGTGCTAGAGATCACGACCGCCGAGGGGCGCCCGCTGCCCCCCGCGCTCAAAGAGCCGCTCCTGCGCTGCGTCAACCTGATCCGCCCGGCAACGCCGTTTCGCCTGATCCTGGAAAACATCAACGGCACGCTGTTCGTGTCCGATCACTCGCCGATGAACGAGCTGCGCCAGAGCAGTGACTTTCGCAATTGCTTGAAAATCGAGTTCCACGGCAAGATAGATTCTAAAGAACTGTCATTAAAAGGCTTTCTCAGGTCTAAGACCTCCCAATGAGGCTTCTAACTTCTCGATTGAAGGCATCGTCCCGGGTCCTGCGCTGGCTGTCAGCGCCGCTTTTGTGTTCGGTCGTGGGGGCCGCGGGCTGCTACGCGGAAGAGCTGGCCGAGCTGCGCGAGAAAGTCGAGCGCCTGCAGGCTTGCAACTCGTGCGCGCAGACGCAGCTGACCCAGGGCCTGGCCTTGGCGCTCTGCAGCCCGCCGGTCCGCCAGCTGATTGATGACGTCAGCGCCGTCTGCCGCCGCGACGACATCTGCCTAGACCAGAAGATCAGCACCCTGGTTGGCGATGCCGATCCAACGCATACCGGGCGCTTTATCTCGCTGATGCGTCAGCAGCGGCACGCCGTGCTGTTCTTTGCCGGCAATGACACGCTGATCGGCGGACCCCAGGGCCTGTACGCGCAGCGGATGAAGCGGCTGGCCTTCCCGCAGCCGCCGTGGATGCCGACCACCCGCTTCCTGATCGTGTCGAACCTCAAGGCCAGCAGCGGCGGCGGCGGCGATGGCTCGCGGCTGTCGACGACCGACCCGGCGGTGGCGCGGGCCGAGCGGCGCGGGCAGCAGGTCATCGAGCTGTTGCTCGACTTCGGCTTTACCAACAACCAAGGGCAGACGCAGAAGGTCGATCGGCGGCAGATCCTGCACTGGGTCTACGCCTTTACGAAGAAGAAGGATGAGACGCTGCTGTACGAGGAACAGCCGGTGCCGGGCAGCGATCTCAGCCAGAGCGTCTGGGTCTTCCGCATCGACTGCGCGACGCCGGAGGGCTCAAGCCCGGACGCGGCCGCCAACCAGTGCAGCCAGTGCATGCCGGCTGTGATCAGCTCAGCCGCCGCGAACCAGAGCCCGGCTAGCGGGGCGGGGCTCTTGCAGAGCACCCAGCCCGTCGGTCCGACGCCATGAGCCTCCGGTCTCCCCAAAACTGGTCTCGTCGGCTGGTCTTGGGGGGGCTGGGCGCTCTGCCGCTGCTGTCGGTGGCCGCGGCGCAGTCGCTAGCGCCGTCCCGGCCGGGTCCAAGTCCCGGTCCCGGCCCCGGTCCAAGTCCAAGTCCAGCTCAGGGGCAGGGGCCTAGCCAGGGCCCAGGCGACGATCCGCAGCGCGAGCTAGCTGTGCGTCGCCAGGAAGCGGCGCTGCTGCATCGCAAGGTCGATCTGCGCGGGGTGCGCCTCCTGCGGGCTGGCCAGGCGATTGATGTCCAGCCGCCGGTGGCCCACCTGCTGATCGTCCACATCTGGGCCGTCGAGTGTCCGCCCTGCATCGAAGAGCTGCCGATCCTGCGTCGCATCGCCGAGTCGCTGGGCCGCATGCCGCAGGTCAAGATCGTCCTGATCAGCGAGACCATCGACTTGGCGGTGCTGAATCGCTTTACAAGCAGCCACCAGGCCGAGCTACCGCGCGTCGAGCAGTATCAGAGCATCGACGAGCGACTACGCAGCAGCCTGCAGAATAACGCCCAGCCGACGACGCTGCTCATCGATGCCCTGGGGGTGGTTCGCCAGGCCTTCCTGGGCAGCCTCAAGCACCGCCGTAGCGAGTTTGTCGACGCCATTTCGCGCATGAGCCGCACGCTTTAGGCGTGGCTCCGCCCGAGGCTGTGATAAACTCGCTGCGGGTTTTTTTCTCGTCTGCGCGCGGCCTGCTGCCGTCGCGCCGCCGCGTCGATCAGCGCGGCTCTAATTCAGGCCATTGTGATGATTTCTCCCCTGTCCGGCACGTCTCTTACCAAGCGCTGCAGTCGGTGTGGTCAGCAGTACCCGTACAACGAGCGCCACATTTGCACCAAGGCGGCCGAGGCACGTCCCGTCGCTGAGCCGACGCAGTCCGGCAGCGGGAGCCACGATCCCGGGATCGCCGAAGTCGTCGCCGATCCGGTCCTCGGTGCGGTCCTCGGCGAGCGCTACCTGATGCAGCGCCGCTTGAGCCAGGGCGGCATGGGCGTGGTCTACAAGGCGCGCCACGTGCTCCTCGACAGTCCGGTGGCGGTCAAGATCCTCCTGCAGCCGCAGGACCCGGTGGCGCAGCAGCGCTTCTTGCAGGAAGCCAAGCTGGCCTCGACGGTCAAGCACCCGAACACCGTCTACATCTCCGACTTTGGTGTGCTGTCCGACGGGCGCTCGTATCTGGTCATGGAGCTGCTCAAGGGGCCGACGCTCAGCCGCGTCATCGCCGACGGAGCGCTCGACACGCTGCGGGCCTGCCGCATCGCCATGCAGATCGCCACCGGCCTGCAGGCGGTCCACGACCAGGGCATCGTCCATCGTGATCTCAAGCCTGAGAATATCTTTCTCGTCGAGCAGGACGGCACCAAGGACTTCGTCAAGATCGTCGATTTCGGCATTGCCCGGCGCTCGCACATCGTGCCCTCGTCGGACCCCAACCTGTCGAACGGCGGCGGCATGCCGGCGGTCAGCACCGATGCCCTGGCCCCCATCAGCCAGCCACCCCTGCAGAGCGATCACAGCGGCGGCGATAACCGCCTGACCCTGGCCGGCACGATCATGGGCACGCCGCACTACATGTCGCCCGAGCAGGCGGTGGGCGGCGAGATCGACGCGCGCTCGGACCAGTACGCGCTGGGCTGCATCCTGTACGAGATGCTGACCGGCAGCGTGCCCTTTGACGGCAACGCCCAGGCGATCCTGGCCAAGCATGTCACGGTGCCGGTGCCGGCGGTCAAAGAGCGCCGTCCGCCGCGCCTAGACCCGGTGCCCCCAGCCATCGAGAAGGTGCTGATGCGGCTCCTGGCCAAAGAGCCGGAAGGGCGCTTCGCCAACATGCGCGAGGTGGCCCGCGCCATGCAGCGCGAGATCGACGTGCTGCTGCTGTCGCGCGGCGAGCGGGTGCTGCTGGGCAAGAGCGCCGCCGAGGTGCTGACGACCGGGCGGCGGCTGCGCGTGGTGCTGCTGTTCGGTCGCTATTTTCCGCTGTGGCTGCTGGTCGTGCCGCCGCTGCTTCTTTTGGTCAGCGCGGGGAGCTACATCGCCTATCGCCAGCTCGTCCGGCGCGCTCCCAGCGATCGCTTGGCCGAAGGCGAGCTCTTGGCGGCTCGCAAGCGCGCGCTGGAGTTCGTCAGCGCCCAGCTAGCTCAGGGCGGAGCGGCCAGCCGGGGCGCGCTGCTGTCGGCCTTGGGTCTGACGCACGATCCCACCATCCGGCCGCTGCTTGAGGCAGCGCTGAGCACCGCCGATATCGAGCTGCAGGCGCAGGCCGCCGGAGCCCTGGGCGTGCTCGCCGATCGCCAGGCCGTACCGACGCTGCGCCGCGTGTTTGCCGCCACCAGTGAGCCGGCGGTCAAGCTTGCCGTCGCCGGGGCGCTGGATCGGCTGGGCCAAGCCGAAGGCACGCGCTATCTGCAGCAGGTCCTGGCTGGGCCCGAGCCGGGCCAGCGGCAGCGTGCAGCCTATCTTCTGGCCGAGCAGGGCGATCGCACGGCCCAGGAGCTCCTGGCTGCCGTTGCGGCGGAGCCTGACGTGCCGGAAGAGCAGCTCATTCGCATCCTGGCCCGCCTGGCGCAGGCCGGAGACTCCTCGGCGCGGTCACAGCTCCGCGAGCGCTTGCTGGTGCCGGGCCGTCGTGAACACAAGCTGCTGGCAGCGGCCAAGCTGTCCCAGCTCGGCGACGAAAAAGGCCGCGAGTTTCTGCACGGCCTGGCGATGCAGTCCGGACCGGAGCAGCTGCCCGCCGCGCGCTTCTTGGCCACGCCGGAAGATCCGCTGGGGCTGGCCCTGTTCCGCAGCGTGATCGCCGACCGCCATGCCACCGCCGCCGCGCGTGAGCTCGCCTGCGAGGGCCTGGCGCAGGCTGGGCAGGCGCTGGATGTTCGCCTGCTGGTTCCGCTGCTGGGCAGCGATCCGGCCTCGGCGGCGGCTCTGACCGAGTCGGCTCTGGCGGTGGCCCGTGCTGCGGCTCTGGCCGTCCTGCACATCGCCGGTCGCGAGCCGAGCACGCTGTCCGAGCAGAGCCTGGCCTGGGCGCGCCTGGCGCTCGACGACAGCGACTGGGTGGTGCGGCAGTCGGCGGCGGCGGTGCTAGGCGACAGCGCCTCGGACAAGGCGACCACCCTCCTGGCCAAGCTGGTGCATGATGCCGAGCCAGGGGTGCGGCGGAGCGCGCTGCGTGCCCTGGGGCGGCGGGCTGATCGCGGTGCCTGGCTGGCGGTCCACGAGGGCCTGTCGGACAGCGATAGCAGCGTGCGCAGCGAGGCGGTGCAGGCGCTCGGCAAGCTCGGTCAGACGCTGAGCCGCATGGGCCTGCCTGGCCTGCTGAGCGAGGCCCAGACCTGGCTGCAGGCGCTGCTGGAGCGCGGCTCGCCGCAGGAGCAGCTCCTGGCATCCCTGGCACTGCTTCGCTTGGGCGATCACAGCCAGCGCGAGCGGGCGCTGAGCTTTCAGCTGTCCGAAAATCCCGAGATCCGTCGCCTGCTGATCGAACACATCGAGGGCGAGAGCGAGGTCCTGGTGGCGGCGCTCAGCGATGAGGCCTTTGCCGTGCGTCTGGCCGCGGCGCGCCGCTTGGCGGAGAGAGGCGATCGGCGCGGCATCCCGGTGCTAAACGAAGCGCTCAAGCGCGGCGGTGTCATGGCGGGCTCGGCCTATGCCCTGCTGCGCCGGCTCGGCGAGCGAGCGACGCAGGCGGCCGATGCCGAGCTGCTTGCGCTGGGCGGGACGCCGGAGCAGCGCCTGGCGGCCATCGCGGCCCTGGCGCAGGCTCCGCTGGACCTGGCGCTGCCGCTGCTGCGTCGGGCTGGCCGGGATCGCGATCCCGAGATCCGGCGGGCGGTCATCGAGG
Organism: uncultured Myxococcales bacterium; assembly: GCA_964628555.1. GTDB lineage: Bacteria > Myxococcota_A > Polyangia > Palsa-1104 > JAEUJZ01 > JAEUJZ01. Next base: position 10,466 of record CAZVMD010000190.1, read on the forward strand.
TCCTGGCCGATATCAGCAACCCGCCAGCGGCCCAGCGGCCCGCTCTGCTGTCGCTGCTGCGCGGACTGGCTGAAGACAGCGATGCCAGCCTGCGCGCCCGAGCCGCGACCCTGCTCTCGCGCCTGAGCGAGGCGACGAGTAGCGCTGCGCCTGCCAGCCCGGCTGAGCCGAACGCGGTGGCTCCCCCAGCGCCTCCGGCTCCGGCGGTCCCGGCGCCTGAGGCGACGCCAGCCCCGTCGGAGGAGAGCCCGGCGAGCAGTCCAAGCGAGGTGGCAGCCCCCGACAGCAGCAGCAAGAGCCCAGAGCCAGCAGCGAGTCCGCGGGCAGCGGCCGTGCAGGCCGAGGATCTGGCCCGCAGCGCCGAGAAGTCGCTGGCTGCCAAGGACTTCGAGCGGGCCCGTGCGCTGCTCGAACGAGCCCGCAAGCTGTGTGCGCGCGGCCGTGATCGCGCCGGCTGCGAGGCGCTGCTGTTCGACGTGTCGTATCAGCTAGCCCGCCTTCATGAGACGCAGGGACACCTGGCCGAAGCGATGCAGGAGTACGAGCGCGCCGTGAAGCAAGCGGCCGCCGTGGCCGGCAAGGCTCGCGAGAAGAGCGCGGTGCAGGACGCGGTGCTGCGCCTGGTGCCCAAGCTGGGGATCATGATCATGCCCAAGCAGAGCGGTGGGGCCTGTCAGGAGGTCTCGCTGTGGATGATGCCGGGGACGCACTCGGTGGTGGTGGGCGGGCAGAGCCAGACGGTGCAGATCAAGGCGCACGAGACGCTGCGCGTCGGAGCGTGCAAGTGAGCTCGCCCAGTCTGCGCGGCGGTCGGGGGGGGATGTGGAGAGGGGCGGGGCTGCGCTGGGCGCTCTGCTTGGCTCTGTGTGTCTGGTCGGTGCCCGGAGCAGCGCCGGCAGCCAAGCCGCGCCGCGCCTCCGCTGCCGGAGCCAGCGCGCGACCGGCTGTGCCTGCGCCGCCCGTCGCGGTTCCAGAGCTCGAGGCCGCCCACGCCGCGCTGCTTGCCGGTCGGCCGGTCGAGGCTCAGGATCGGCTGCGGCGCTGGCTGGCACAGGGGGGGAACGAAGCCCAGCTCCCGCCGACGCAGGTCGACAAGCTGCAGGCCATCCGGGCCGCCTCGCTGCCGCCGACGGGCGAGGTGGCAGTCTCTGGCGAGGCCGGGACCGAGGTGCGGATCGACGATCAGCCGCTGGCCCAGCTGCCCTTGCCGCTGCCGCTGCTGCTTTCCGCGGGGGCGCATCAGGTGGTGCTCAAGGGGCGCGGCGGCGCGCTGAGTGCGCAGGTCCAGGTGCGGGCTGGTCATCGCATCGATGTGCGCGAGAGCCGCGAGGCCGGGGCGGTGATGCTGTCGCAGCCCCCCCATGCGCTGCTCAGCCTGCCATCGCCGTCGTCTGGGCTACCGCTGAGCAGCGACGTGATACGCATATCCGCGGAACAGGGCCTGCAGGGTACGCAACTCTATCTAACTGCGTCGGGCCAGGAGCTGCAGGCCAAGCTGCACGAGTGCGGCGAGCGGCCGGACTGTCTGCGCGCGCTAGCCCAGGCTCAGGACGTCGAGTATGTCCTTTTGGCCCAGGCTAGCCCGGGAGCTCCGCCTCTGGCTGCGGTCGCACCGTCGGCGAGCCCGGCAAGTCCAGCGCCGCCCGCGGCTGCTCCGAGCAGCGAGAGTGTGGCGGTGCGACTGCGGGCGGTGCTGTTCGATGCTCGCGTCGCGGATCAGGCGGCCGCGGCCGAGGCGAGCTGTCCGTCGTGTACGCCAGCTGAGCTGGCCAGTCGGCTGCGCGACTTGGTGAGCCGGGTGGTCAGTCAGGGGCTGGGTCGCCCGCGCGGCCAGCTTCGCATCGAGAGCGAGCCCGAGGCGGCCGAGCTACAGCTAAACGGGGCCGCACAGGGCCCGGGGCCGATCGAGCGGACGGTGTGGTCGGGCGAGGTGGCGATAGTCGCCAGCCTAGCCGGCTATCGACCGCAGACGCTGCGGCGCTTTGTCGCCGAAGGCAGTCAAGAGACGGTGCGCATCCGCCTAGAGCGCCTGCCGCCGCCGCCCAGCCAGGCGCCGCAGGTCGCGGCGCTGCCCGGGCCGGCCGTGGTCCCGGCCCCGCGGCGGGCGCCGCGTCCGCTGTGGCGGCTGCTGCTGGGCTCGACGGCGGTGGTGGCCGGTGGGCTGCTCTTGGGCTTTGGCGCCGGAGCGCAGAGCGTCGATGGGCGCTGCGTCGATGGGCTGGAGCCCCCCGCCAACCAGTGCAATCGGCTGTACCAGACCTCGACGCTGGCGACCTCGCTCTTGGTCGGTGGCGCGGTCGCGGTAGTGACCGGCGTGGTCTTGCTGGCGATCCCGGGGCCAGTGCGCCCAGATCCGCCGGCGCGAAAGGGGCCCTAGCATGTCCACCTTTTCCCGCGCGCGCTCGCTGGGCCTGGCCGGCCTGGTCAGCCTGCTGGGTAGCTGCGAGAGCCTGTATGGCCAGTTCGGGGTCGACAATCCGCAGAACTGTGTCGTCAACAGCGCGCTCTGTCAGGCGCCCGATCAGGCCTGCAATCCCCTGACGCGCGAGTGCGAGCCGGCCATCGTGATCAGCTCGATAGAGCCCCCTGCAGCCTCGGTGCGGGGCGGCGATCTGGCGACGCTGACCGGCCTGCGCTTCACGCCCGAGCTGCGCCTGCGACTTGGCGATCGCGAAGTCGGGACGGTGACCGTAAGCTCGCCGAGCAGCCTGAGCTTCGTGGTCCCGCCGGGCCCCAGCCCCGCCGGGCCGGTGGTCATCGAGGTCAGCCACCCCGCCGGACAGACGCAGCGCCGAGCCGGTCTGTTTCGCTATTACGAAGACGTGCAGCTTACCGCCGCTGACCCCGTCAGCCTGCCGTTTACGCCCAAGTATGCGCGGCTTAGCGACTTCAACCGCGACGGTCGCTCTGACGTCGTGCTAAGCGATGCGTTTTCAAGCGATGTCATCGTGCTGCTCGGCGGGGGCGACGGCAGCTTCCAGGCGCCCCGGCTCTCGACCTTTTCCGGCCGGGCGTTCGCGCTCGCGACGGGGGA
>CAZVMD010000191.1:0-13498 GCA_964628555.1 uncultured Myxococcales bacterium
TCTCGCGCTTGATCGACAACGTGCTCGACTTTTCCCGCATCGAGCGCGGCAAGGCGGCCTACGAGATGAAGCCTGGCGATCTGAGCGAGGTCGTCGAGCGCGCCCTCGACTTCTTCCGCTATCGCCTAGAGCGTGAGGGCCGCCAGCTGGAAGTCAGCCTGCCGCCGCAGGTCCCCACCTCGATGCTGGACGAGAACGCCTTGACGCTGGTGGTGCTCAACCTGGTCGATAACGCCATGAAGTACGGGGGCAGCGCGCCGATCGGAGTGACGCTGCGCTACGACGATAAGCGGCGCGAGCTTTTGTTATCGGTGCGCGATCAGGGCATGGGCATCGCCCCCGATGAGCAGCGCAAGGTCTTCGAGCGCTTCTATCGCACGCGCACCGTGCGCAATACCAACATCCGCGGCTCGGGCATCGGCTTGGCACTGGTCAAGCACATCACGGAAGCGCACGGCGGTCGGGTGCGCGTCGATAGCACGCTGGGACAGGGCTCGACGTTTACCATCACCCTGCCGGTGCGCGAGCCCAGCGTCCGCCCCGATGCTGCGGACGAGGAGGCAGCGCTGCCAGGACCGCCGCTCGAGGCTGAGCCGGTACCCGAAAGCGACGCCGCTCTGGCCGATGCAGCCCCCTCCCCGGCCGCTGCGGAGGCCGACGCATCTGCGCCGCCAGCTGAGGCAAAAGACGAGTTAAAATCGCCGAAAGCTGCCCATGGCTGAGCGCAAAAACGTTCCCTCAACTGCTCCATCCTCCCCCGCCGCAGCCGCGGGCCCGGCCGGAGGAGCGGGGGCTGAGAAGCCGAGTGCATCATCGCCAAGCGGCGCCGCTGCGGCCAGTGCTTCCACGGGTCCACTTTCGGGCGGACCGGCCCGCGGTCGCATCCTGCTCGTCGAAGATGAGCCCGACATCGTCCGCGGCCTGACCGACGTCCTGGAGTTCGAGGGCTTTGAGGTCGTGGCGGCTCCCGATGGCCGCAGTGGCGTGCGCGAGATGTCTGAACGCGGCGCGGATCTGGTCATCCTGGACCTCATGCTGCCGGACATCAACGGCTACCAAGTATGCGAACAGATTCGCACCCGCGACCAGCTCGTCCCGATCATCATCCTGACTGCGCGCGGGCAAGAGCTCGACAAGATCCGCGGCCTGGAAGCCGGCGCTGATGACTATGTCACCAAGCCGTTTTCCGTCGGAGAGCTGCTGGCTCGCATCAAGGCCATCCTGCGCCGCCTGCAGCGCGCGCAGCCAGCCAGCCAGCCCGATGTCCTGACGATTGGCAGCTGCCAGATCGACTTTAAGAAGCACACCCTGACCAAGAACCGCAAGACGCAGACCCTCACCTTCTACGAGGTCGAGCTGCTCAAGATGATGTACGAGCGCGAAGGGCAGCCGGTCTCGCGCGATGAGATCCTCGACAAGATCTGGGGCATCGAGGCCTATCCCTCGAATCGCACCGTCGATAACTTCGTGGTCAAGCTGCGCAAGAAGCTGGAGGACAACCAGCACCACCCGCGGCACATCCTGACCGTCTATGGCTTCGGCTACAAGCTGGTGCCCTAGGCGCAGGGAGGAGGCCCGGCGATGTCGATCGCACAGGCACTGACGGCGCAGCATTACTTTACCGTCGGCTCAGCTCGCCTGTCGTGTCACAGCGCCGAGCTCCTAGTTCGCCAGGTGCAGCGCCTGCTGGTCGAAAAAGGCTTTCTGCAAGCGCCGCAGCCGCTGACCGAGCTGCACCGCTTTCTGCCGCCGGAAGCGACGCTTCTCGACGAAAACTACCTCAACGCGGTCACCCGCAGCTTCTATGTGCAGGATGACGCGCTGCACGCCGCCTACTACGACCTGCTGCGTGAGCTTCGCCGCGAGCACCTGCGTGAAGACTTCGTCTTTCAGCGGGCGCCAATCTTCCGCTTTCACTTTCCCGCCCCATTTGTCGGCAAGCTCAAGACCCGCAGCGGGCTGGGGCTGCAGCAGCACAGCGACACGCTTGGCGGCCACCCGTTCGAGCTGGTGCAGGGCTGGCTGCCACTTACCGACTGCGCTGGCAGCGCCGCACTGCAGCTGGCCCCGCTGCCGGCCAGCATCGATATCCTGACCCGCTTCTTTGCGCTGATCGGCCAGGACGAAGCTCTTTATCGTCGCGGGCTCGATCGCTTCTACGAGCTACGCGATGCCGATCGCAAGCTGCAGCAGGCGATCATCGATGGCTGTCAGCCGCAGGCGATGAAGGTCGGCGAGGTCCTGCTGTTCGATCCGCGCTGCATCCATGGCGGCGTGGAAAACGGCAGCCCCCACACCCGAGTCAGCCTCGACTTTCGCCTGATGCCGCTGACAGTTTACGAGCACTTCGTGCGGTCCGAGACCGCGCGTGAGCAGGCCCGCTTCATGCGCGGCGACATCTTCCACTCCCAGACCATCGATCACTTGTAGGGATCGCCGGGCCGCTCGTCCCGCTCAGGCCGAGGAGGCAGCGCCGTCGGTGGTGCCCAGCCCTGCCAGTGCTGGCGAGCCGGCAGCGGCGCGAGCGCTTGATCGATCGCCAGCAGCAGCGGCCGCACACTGTCCGGCTGGCTGGCAGAGAGTGCCACGCTCTCTAAGCGCGCGGCTGCGGCTAGCTCGCAGAGCTCGCTCAGGCGCCCCCAGCCGCTAGCATCCAGACGATCAACCTTGTTCCAGACCAGAAGACGCGGCTTGTCGAACAGCTCCAGCTCGCGTAGCAGGCGCTCGACCGAGTCGCGATGCGCCAGCACTGCCGGGTCGCTGGCATCCAGGACATGCAGCAGCAGATCGGCCTCGTGCAGCTCTTCCAGCGTGGCGGAAAAGGCGGCCTTCAGATCGGCCGGCAGATCGCGAATAAAGCCCACGGTATCGGTCAGAATCAGCTCGCGCTCGTCGGGAAAGCGCATGCGGCGGCTGGTCGGATCAAGCGTGGCGAACAGCTGATTAGCGACCAGGACCTGACTGTACGACAGGGTATTTAACAGCGTCGATTTGCCGGCATTGGTGTAGCCGATAATGGCAATCACCGGCAGCGCACGCCGCTGACGCTGCTTGCGGCGCTCGGCCCGCTGCCGCGACAGATCGGCGATCCCCTGCGACAGCAGCGTGATGCGCTCGCGGGCCCGCCGGCGGTTGATCTCTAGCTTGGTCTCGCCCGGTCCACGCCCACCGATGCCTCCGGTCAGGCGCGACATCATGGTGTTCTTTTCGATCAGCCGCGGCAGGGCATAGCGCAGCTGGGCTAGCTCGACCTGCAGCTTGCCGTCGCGACTGTGGGCGTGCTGGGCGAAGATATCGAGGATCAGCATCGTCCGATCGATGACCTTAAGCTCGGTCACATCAGCGATCGCCCGCGCCTGCGCCGGGGACAGCTCAGGGTCGAAGACCAGCAGCGTGGCGTCGTGCTGCAGGGCCCGCAGCACCACCTCGTCGAGCTTGCCCCGCCCGAGCAGAAAGTGGGGGTCGGGCTCGGCTCGCCGCTGGGTGATTACATCGACGACCTGCAGGCCGGCGGTGCGACAGAGCTCGCGCAGCTCGGCGCCGCGCGTCTCGAAGTTCCAGGCGGCATCCAGGCTGGCCGCCGCGGCAGGTAGCGTCGCGAGCCCAGTCGCTGCGGCCAAGCCCAGTGCGCCGCCGTCCGCCAGCCCGCCGCGCCGCTTGGCGGTCCGACTGCGACTCGGCGAGCACAGCACCTGTACGACCAGCGCGCGCTCGCGATCATCATCGACGATGTGCGAGGCTGCGGCACTGCGCTGCAGCTCGTCTTCCAGCGACCGGATCAGCTCATCGAATGGCTGCTCGCTCTCGCCCCGCTGGGCCGGCAGCGCTGGTAGCTCGCGCCACAGCCGATCCTCGGCGTTGGGGGGCAGCAGGTGCGCCATGTACAGACGCCCCGGCGAGCCGCTCGGCGTCATGGCGATGGCCGCGACCAGATCCAGGCGCAGCTTGGCCAAGTCCATCAAGTCGTCGCGGGTCAGAGCTTCCGCCCGCAGGTGGGTGTGTACCAAGCGCAGTCCGCGCAGGCGCCCACGCCCGGCTCGCTGACGGCCGAGGTCGGGCAGAAACAGGCGGTGCGGATCGCCAACAATCACATGGGTCACCGTGCCGCTGCGATCGATAAGCACACCGACCTGGCGATTGATCTCGCGCGAGCACTCGCACAAAAAGGCCGCCAGCTCATCGGACACCACCTCGTGGCTGGCCATGCGACGACGGTAGATGCGCTCCAGCATGTGCTGCTGGCTGGGCTTAAGTCCGCTGAGGTTGCCGTGAAGAACTTGCATGCGCTGGGGCAGAGGAGGACGACGATCGGATCAGAGCTGCGGCCGCAACGGCGGCAGCGCAGGCGGCGGAGTCGGGGCCGCAGGGGGCGGAACCGCAGCGCGCGCCGCGGCAGTGTCGCCGACCTGTGGGGCAAAGGAAAGAGTCCGCACGACCTGGCGCCCCGGACCCACCGTGAGGATCGGCGAGCCCAAGAGCTGCGCCGATGGCTGCGGGCGCAGCACTAGCCCGCCTGGGACGACCAGGACGAGCTCGCGCAGGTCGGCGTGGCGGACGTCATGTCCGGGGTTGCTCAGCCGCACCTGGGCGCGAGCCAGCGTCTCGCCCGGCCGCCCTCCCTGGGTCCACGCCAGCCCCGAGACTGCGACGCGCAGGCCGGCCAGCGATGCCGGCGATAGCAGCTGGGCCGCGCTCGCCAGCTCCCTCTCGCTGACCGAGGGTGGAGCAGCCGGGGCTGCCACCGCTGGCTTGGCGGTTGGCGCGGCCATGGGCAGCGCTGATGGGGGCGGCCGGTCAGCAGCTACACCCGACGGGGGCGGACTGCTTAGCCACAGTCCAGCCCAGGCCAGTGCGGCCAACCCCAGCGGGACGGCCAGCCAAACCAAAGACGCTCGGCGGCGATCCGCTGCGGCGGGAGCAGGCCGACGATACCAAGTGGGCGAAAGCGAGACCGGCGCGGTGGCAAATGGCGCCAAGCTGGGAGGCAGGGCCGCCAGGCCATCGCCGGTGCTCTCGCCCCAGTCAGCCTCCAGCAGATCCACGCGAGCCGGAGGACAGAAGCGGGCTACAACCTCGCCGACCGCAGCGACGCGTGACAGCGGAGCCGAGAGCTCCAGCGACAGTGCCTGCAGGCCACTGTGCAGAGCGGCGAGAGAGAGCCGCTGCTCGGCCTGTCGCAGCAGGGCCGCGCGCAAGAGCCGACTGCAGCTTGGCCGCGCCAGCACCGAGGTGGGTAGCAGCTGCCGCAGCAGCGTCGCCAGGGCGTAGACATCAGCGGCCGGGGACAGCAGGCGCTCCGACAGCCGCAGCTCGGGGGCCAGGGTCTCGTCATGCCGGCTGCTACCGGCCGCCGGGGCAAACGATAGGAGCTGCACGCGCCCATTCCAGCCGAGAAAGATGTTGCTGACGTTGATGCGGCCGTGGCCGCGGGCCGCCAAGCGACGACGGGTCTGGGTCTCGACCAAGTGGAGCAGGGCGCGGCATAGACAAGCGATCACGTGCACCGACCACCAGGGCGGTAGCTCAAAAGGAGCGGCCCGCGCCACTGTCGAAAGATCAACGCCTTCGCTGGCCTCGCTGATGGCATAGGCCGTACGCGCATCGGCCGCACCGAGGGCAATCAGCGACAACAGATGAGCGTGCTGGCAGCCACGCACCCGCGACGCCGCCGCTTGTTCGCTGGCCAGCTGACTGACTGGAAACCAGTCCACCAAGACAGCGCGGTCCGGTACGCCTGCCTCGCCGCGCCAGAGCGCTCGCCGCCGTACCCGCGGTGTGTCGAGGGTCGGCGGGTTCAGTGTGCGCGGAGTCGTACCCGAGCTAGCGGTCGGCAAGGGCGCTCCCACCTCGCGCCCCTGCCCGCTCCAAGCGCCGGAAAGCAGCGTCGGTAGAGCGCTCAGTGTCGCCCGCAGCGGCCCCGGCCCAAGTGGTCGGCCGCTGACCAGGCCCAAGGCCAGAGCCGGCGACTCAAGCGGCACATCGGGAAGCCAAAGGCGCGGCGGCAAGGCCATGCCGAAAGTATACGGCAGCCACCCAGCTCAGCCTCGAAAACATGCGCTGTACCTGGGAGCCACCGGTCGTTTAACATGACAGCTAAGATCCGCGATTAGCGACCTATCTGTTAGCCCCCCCCCCAGTAGGAGCACACATGCTCGGGATTAGCCTGCGCTCTGGCACTCTGATTCGTGGCCAAAATACCCCCCGCGTAGACGAGGCTCACGGCGCTGCTGTGACGATGGCCGAAGCCCCGGGGTCAGCGAGACGGAGCCGCTTGGGGCTCCCGACTCGGCTGGCCCTGGTCTCGCTCCTTTCGCTGCTGTTTGCACCAAGCTGCGGCAGCGAGAACGCGATGGTGCTGTCGGTGCGGCCGCCGCCCGGCGTGGCGCTGTCACAGTACGCCATCACGGTTCAGGATCGCGACACGCGACAGATCGTGTACCAGTCCGGCATCCAGCCCATCGATGGCTCCGCCGCCCAGCGTGATCTCAGCAATGAGCCGCTGCGCGTCGGTCTGAAGCTGGGCAAGGCGACGCAGTATCTGGTGCACATCCGCGCTGCTACCTCGGCCCTGGCACCGGAAGGCACGATCCCGACCGCGCGCGAGTCCGAGTATTTCTATGCTGGCTTCGTTCGCGTCAGCGGGACGATCGAGCAAGAGGCAGGCCTCCTCGAAGTGAAGCCGGAGTTCGATCGCGACTTCGACCACTTCCCCGATGCCATGCCCTGGCAGGCGGCCAACGATGCGGCCCGCGCGCGCTACCAGACGCAGGCCGAGCTTCTGGACTGCATCGATCGCGATCCGGCCCCTGGCGAGCCGCCGCTGTCGGTGCCGTTTTACGCCGTGCAGATCAACCCGCTGGCCCAGCCCAAGTGCGGCCTGGCCATCGACATCGCCTGCGGCGACAAGCCGCCCACCTGCGCCGACAAAGACAAAGACGGCGTCACCGAGGACCTGGACTGCGACGACGGCGACGCGCGCCGCTTCCCCGGCAATGCGCGGCCGCGCAACTGCTGCCAGTGCACCGACCGCAAGAGCTGCGCCACCAACCACGCCAAGATCGCCGACCTGACGCAGTGCCAGCCGGCCCGCTGCGACAATGACTTTGACTTCAACTGCACCAGCACCGTCACACCCTGCTTCGTCGATGACGACTGCGACGGCTATTCCCCCAACGACCCGGTCGCCAGCCTGCGCGACTGCGATGACACCAACGCCCTGGTCCACCCAGGAGCGGCCAAGAACTGCGCCGACTCCAGCAAAGACTGGGCCTGCGACGGAGCCCCGACCGCCGGCTGTGTCGCCTGCGATCTCGACGGCGATGGCTTCCAGCGCAGCGATGCCGCAAACGGCTGTCCCAGCGTCGGCTACACCAAGCCGCTCGACTGCGATGACAACGACCGCGGCGTCTTCCCCGGCTCGACCAGCTTCGAGGGCGTCGACCTCATCACCCGCGATCTGCGGGGCAACGAGAGCGGTGGCTCGGTGGCAGCCGCCCTCCGCGGCCTGTGCCGCAATCAGTCAGCGGTCTTCCAGACCAGCCTGGTGGCCCAAGACGCCGACTGCGATGGCACGACCCGCAAGGGCTGCCCCAGCGCCGCCTGCGACGCAGACGGCGATGGCTTCCCCAACGGCAACGCCGGCTGCAACCCCAACGGCTATCCCATCGACTGCAACGACACCAACCCGCAGATCTTCCCCGGTGCTCCTGAGAAGTGCGGCGACGGCATCGCCCAGGGCTGCGTCGCCGACCGGCCGTGCATGAACGACGCCGACAAGGATGGCTATCCGGCGGACTATGACTGCGATGACAGCAACCCCAACGTGCGCCCCTTCGCCACCGAGCGCTGCAACGGCCTCGATGACGACTGTGACGGCCTGATCGACGAAGGCAACCCCGACCTGACCGGCGCGCCGCTGACCCGCAGCTACACCGTCGCTGCCACCACCCGCATCGGCATCGCTACCTGCTCCGATGACACCGATGGCGAGTGCGGCAAGGCCGACGCGGTCACCGGCGCTCTCTCCGGCCGCTGTGTCTGCACCGGCGTGGCCATCACCAGCACGCAGGACCCCGTGGTCGGCAAGCGCGTGCAGTGCCCCGGCCAGGTCAATGGCAACGGGCTTGGCCCCAAGTGCGTCGGAGCCAAGCAGCCCAGCAAGCAGACCTGTGATGCCGACAACCCGCGCGATGATGACTGCAACGGCTCGAACGACGATCCGACCGGCCTCAACCTGCTAGAGAAAAACGATCCCTGCGGCATCACTCAGGGCGAGTGTCGCACCGGCGTCGTCACCGGCTGCGATCGCAGCGCGCCGAACGCCTTCGCCGGTCTGCCCAACTACCCGGCGAGCAAGCGCTTCCTCCGCTGCTCGGCGGCCGCCATTCCACCCGCCACCGAGATCTGTGACACCAAGGACAACGACTGCGATCTTCTGACCGATGAGAGCTGCACGCTCGGTGGTGCGACTACGCCGAGCTGCTGTCTGCTGAGCATGCTGCAGTGCGTCGACCTCGCGAACAACTTCAGCGCCTGCGGTACCTGCACCAACGCCTGCTCGACCCTCACCGCGACGCAGTGCCAGGGGGGAAGCTGCAAGTGCGGCACCAATCCGTTCTGCAGCGGTGCCAAGCCCTTCTGCAACTCGACGCAGCTGGCCTGCGTGCAGTGCCTAAACGACGGCAACTGCTCGGGCACTCCCGCCACGCCGAAGTGCAAAAACCAGACTAGCTGTGTGCAGTGTCTGGGCCCCATGGACTGCCTAACCGCTGGCGCCATGGCCTGCGACACCACCAGCAACACCTGCGTCGAGTGCGTCGATGACACCACCTGCACCATGGCGGGCAAGACGCACTGCAACACCACCACTAAGAAGTGCGTGCAGTGCACCGGCGATGCGCAGTGCGGGGCTGGCGAGCAGTGTGATCCGGCCAGCAACACCTGTGTCGATTGCTACAATGACGCTGGCTGCGGCGCTGGCCAGCACTGCCAGACCGCCACCAAGGTCTGCGTCGATTGCACCAACGACGCGCAGTGCGCCGCCGATCGGCCGATGACGCCCAAGTGCAACCTCGGCACCAACAAGTGCGTGCAGTGCAACATGAAGTCCGACTGCACTGGCTTTGGCGCCAACTATCAGTGCGTCAACAACAGCTGCGTGCAGTGCACGATGAACGCCCACTGCGGTGGCGCGACCCCGTTCTGCGACAACGCCAGCAACACCTGCGTCGGCTGCCTGAACAACACCAACTGCACCACCTCAGCGGCCTCGCGCTGTGACGCCACCACGCACACCTGTGTCGAGTGCGCGGCGACCGCGGACTGCACGCACATCGCGGGTCGGCCGCAGTGCAAAGCCGGGACCGGCTGCGTCGGCTGCCTGGACTCCACCACCTGCGCCGGTGCCACGGTGCCGATCTGCGACAGCGGCACGATGTCCTGTCGCGCCTGCGGCAGCAGCGCCGAGTGCGACAGCAAGAACGCCAACACCCCGGTCTGCGTCGCGGCCGGCGGCATGGCCGGCGCCTGCGCGGTCTGCAGCACCTCGACCCAGTGCACCGTCGCGGCGACCCGGCCGATCTGCGACACCGTAAACGGCGACTGTCAGGCCTGCGCCAACAACGGCGAGTGCGAGAGCAGAAGCGTCAACACCCCGGTGTGTCAGACGGCCGGTGGCATGATGGGCGCCTGCAGCGCCTGCGGCACCTCGACGCAGTGCAACCTGTCGGCGATGCGGCCGATCTGCGATGGCACAAACGGCGACTGTCAGGCCTGCGCGACCAACAACGAGTGCGATGCGCGCAGCGCCATGACGCCCAAGTGCATGGGTGATGGCTCGTGCAACAAGTGCACGATGGACATGGACTGCAGCGGCTTCGCGGGCCGCACGCACTGCGAGACGATGGGCGGTGCCTGTGTGCAGTGCCTAAACTCGTCGCACTGCGGCATGACCACGCCGATCTGTGCCGCCATGGCCTGCCGGAACTGCGCCGACAACCCCGAGTGCGACACCAAAGACCCGGCCACGCCGCACTGCAACATGGACGGCTCGTGCTCGATCTGCACCGTTGATGGCGACTGCGCCGGCATCAGCGGCCGCGGCAAGTGCCACCCCGTCAACGGCACCTGCGTCCAGTGCACGGTTGACATGGACTGCGCCGCTTCTGCCGCCGGTCACCTCTGCAACCCCGGCATGATGCTGGCTGATCGCTGCGGCTGCACGATGAACGCCGACTGCGACGCCGGCCTCACCTGCAACATGACTACCCACCTCTGCGAGTAGCCGTCTCCCTCCCGCAGCGCCGATCCTTACAGCACGCTCGGCACCATCCATAGCCCCTGCCGTGGGCGCAGCGTCATCAGCGGCACCGGCTCGACGGCGGGCTGGTCCTTCGCCGGGCGCAGCGCGATGCGCGAAAGCAGCGTCGCCAGGATGAGCTGCGCTTCGACCAAGGCAAAGACGTTGCCGATGCACTGACGCGGACCAGCGATAAATGGGAAGTAGGCACCGCGCGGGATGCACTCGCGACGCTCGGCGGAAAAGCGCTCGGGATCGAAGCGCAGCGGCTCGGGCCACAGCGCCGGCAGGCGATGCAGCACCCACTGACTGGCGAGGATCATCGAGCCCTTCGGCAGCTGGTAGCCATCCAGATCTTCGTCGCTGACCAGGCCGCGCGTCGTGCAGTAGACCGGCGGATACAGGCGCATCGACTCTTCGATCACCATGCGCAGATACGGCAGGTTTTCCAGATCCGATAGCGTCGGCAGGCGCGAGCCCAGCACGCGGCTCAGATCGGCCCGCAGGCGCGCTTCGACCTCGGGGTGCTGCGACAAGAGATGCAGCGTCCAGGTCAGTGCTACCGCGGTGGTCTCGTGCCCGGCCACAAAGATGGTCGCCACCTCGTCGCGTACCTGGCGATCGCTCATCCCCTCGCCGGTCTCGGGATCGCGCGCCAAGAGCAGCATCGATAGCAGGTCGTTGCTCTTATCTGCCGCGGCGCGGCGACGGGCGATCAGCTCGTAGATGGCGCCGTCCAGCACGGCGAGGGCGCGACGATAGCGACGATTCTCGGAGGTCGGCAGCCACAGCGGCGGCGCCCACAGCTTGAGGATGCGCCGGGTCGTAAGCTCGTTGAGCACGGCAAAGGCCTGCGCCGCCTGCGCTCCCTCGCGCTGCGCATCAGCGCCAAGCAGCGTCGTGCAGACGATCTGCATGGTCAGCCGCGTCAGCTCTTCGGCGACATCGACACCGCGCGGGTCGGCCGCCGCTGCGACGTGGCGCAGCCGCTCTACGGCATCGCAGGTCGCCTGCACCATGGCCGCGGCAAAGCCGGCGATGCGCTCTTTGTGAAAGGCCGGCTGCGCCGTGCGTCGCTGCCGCAGCCAAAAATCCCCCTCGCTGACCAGCAGGCCATCCCCCAGCACGGCGCGCAGGCGCTGATAGCTGGGAATCGCACGGCCGAACTGCTTGTGATTCTGCAGCACGCGCAGCACGTGCTCGGGGTGGGTCAAAAGATACGCGGTGGCGATCCCCATCGGCAGCGCCACGACCTCACCTAGCTGGGCTAGCTCGGTAAGCAGGCGCAGCGGATCGCGCACGAACTCCGGAGCGATGCCGAAGAGCCCCTTGGCCGGGGCGACGACAGGGTTCTTTTGCGCAGCTGAGCCGGGCTGTGCAGACATGTGTACGACCTCTGCCGCTAGCCTACCGCGACGCGCGGCTTGGCCAAAAAGCCAGTTCTCGGCAAGGCGCAGGCACCGCCGCGGAACGCCGTGCTATGACGCCCAGCATGTCGGTTTTTGTCGCGCTCCTGCGCGCCGTCAACGTCGGGGGTACAGGCAAGCTGGCGATGCGCGAGCTAGTCGCTCAGTGCCAAGCCATGGGCCTGACCCGCGTGCGCACCTATATCCAAAGCGGCAACGTCGTCTTTGAAAGCGACGACAGCGAAGCCGAGCTCAAGGCCAAGCTTGAGCCCGCGGTGTCGCAACTAGTCGGCAAGCCGACCGCCGTCCTGGTGCGGCGCCGCGACGAGCTTGGAGCCGTGCTGGCCAAAAATCCGTTTCCGGCCGCGCCGCCGGGCCGCGTGATCGTCCTGTTTCTCGATCGCGCGCCCGAGCCTGACCTCGTGGCAGCGGTACGCGCACCGGGTGGCGAAGAGCTTGCGCTGCGCGGTCGCGAGCTCTACGTCCACTACCCCGCCGGCCAAGGCAGCTCACGGCTGAAGCTGCCGCTGGCCGAGCTCGGGACCGGTCGCAACCTGAACACCCTGGCCAAGCTGCTGCAGCTTGCTGAGGCCAGCGGCGGCTGAAACGAGCTCGCTGGCCTGCGTTAGCGCAGCGCCAGGTCGATCTGTTCCAGCTCTTTGATGCGATCGCGCAGGCTGGCGGCGCGCTCGAAGTCGAGCTCGGTCGCGGCGGCCTTCATCTGCTGCTTGAGGCGCTCGATGAGCTTGGGGATCTCAGCCAGATCGAGCACACTGCCCTCGCCGGTCGCCAGCGGTCCCGCCGTCTTGCCCAGCTTGCCTTTGGGCTCTTTGGCATCTTTGCTGGCCCCGCGCCGCCCCTTGCCCTTGCCGCGACCCGCATCGTCGCCGTACTCGGCCCGCGCCTCAGCAGCCATCAGCGTGGCCCGCTGCAGGATCTCGTTGGCGTTCTCTTCAACATGGCCGAAGACCTGGCCGCGCAGGTCTTGGATCTTGCGCTTGACGGTCTGCGGCACGATGCCGTTTTTGCGGTTGTGCTCGTCCTGGATCTTGCGTCGCCGCGCCGTCTCATTGATGCAGAACTGCATCGAGCGAGTGATGTGGTCGGCGTACATGATGACCCTGCCATTGACGTTGCGGGAGGCACGACCGCAGGTCTGAATCAGCGAGCGCTCCGCACGCAGGAAGCCTTCCTTGTCGGCGTCGAGGATCAGCACCAGCGAGACCTCGGGCAGATCGAGGCCCTCGCGCAGCAGGTTGATGCCGACCAGTACATCGAAGACACCGGCCCGCAGGTCGCGGATGATCTCGGTGCGCTCCAGCGTATCGACATCTGAGTGCAGGTAGCGAACGCGCAGCCCGGCCTCGGAATAAAACTCGGTCAGCTGCTCGGCCATACGCTTGGTCAGCGTCGTCACCAGCACCCGCTCACCGACCGCGATGCGCAGCCGGATCTCAGAGACCGAGTCATCGACCTGGGTCGCCACTGGCCGCACTTCGATCTCGGGATCGAGCAGGCCGGTCGGGCGAATGATCTGCTCGACCACCACGCCGGCTGTCTCGTTGAGCTCGAAGTCGCCTGGCGTCGCCGAGACAAAGATCGCCTGCTTGACCTTGCTGTTCCACTCCTCAAACTTCAGCGGGCGATTGTCGAGCGCCGACAGCATGCGGAAGCCGTACTCGACCAGCGTCTCTTTGCGCGAGCGGTCGCCGCGGTACATCGCCTGCAGCTGCGGCACCGTCTGGTGACTCTCGTCGACAAAGCACATGAAGTTGGGCGGGAAGTAGTCGATCAG
>CAZVMD010000192.1:0-12115 GCA_964628555.1 uncultured Myxococcales bacterium
AGGCCCCCGAGACCTCCCCCTGGCTGGTGGAGCTGGTGCACCGCATGCTGGCCAAGCAGCCGGCGGAGCGGCCGACGATGGAGCGGGTTTTGGATGAGCTGACGCAGCATCTGCCGTTTCGGCCGCCGTCGCGCAGCATGCCGCGGCAGTCGTCGTCGGCGCTGAGCGCGTTGGGACAAAACCTGCCCGTCCCGCCTCTGGCCAGCGGGGCGCACGGGGTTGCGGCAGCGCCAGCGGGGGTCGGAGTCAGCACGGTGCCGCTGGTCAGTGCGGCGCCATCCAGCCGGAGCCCGGCCGGTGGGCCGAGTACGATTACCCGCGCCAATGGCCAAAGTGGGCTGCGCGCGTCGCTGGCAGGGAAGCGGGGCTGGCTGGTTCTGGGCGGGTTGGGCGCTGGCTTGGCTGTCGTGCTGGGGCTGGGCGTCTCGCTCTTCCATCGCTCGCCCCCGTCACAGCCTGCATCGCTGACGACGGCCGCTGGGGGGGACAAGCTGGAACGTGGCGCCACTCCGGCCAGCGCAAACCCGCCCGCCGCAGAGAAGCCAGCGATCGGCGGGCCTGCGGTAGGAGGCGAGAAGGTGTCCCCGGCCCCGCCGCACCCGACGACCAGTGGTGCGGCGACGGCCCCGACCGGAAAAAGCAGCGGGCCCGCGGTTGTGGGGTCAGCCAAGGCAGCCCCCAAGAAAAAAGAGGAGAAGATCCGCCGTGTGCCCAAAGCGCAGGCCACTCCACTATTGGACTAAGGAGCCGCTGTGGTGGCTAGGGGTCTGCGGGCTCATCCTCGGGGTCAGCGAGAGCTGGGCTCAGGATCGCTGCCAGGCCGATCCGGGCTGTCGCCAGCTGACGGTGGAAGCCAGCCAGCTAGCGACGGACAAGCGGTGCGAGCCAGCCATTGCGCTGTTCGAGAAGGCCTATGCGCAGTCGAGCGAGCCGCGCCTGCTGCTAAACATCGGCCGCTGCCACTATCGCCTGGGGCAGCCGCAGAAGGCGCTCGACAAGTATGAAGAGTTTCGTCGCCTGCGCCCCAAGACCGACGCCGAGACGAACAGCCGCCTAGGTCAGTTCGTGGCTGAGGCCAAGCTGGCGATCCTTTCGGCCGAGCAAGAGCAGGCCAAGGCGGCAGCAGCCAAGGCGGCGTCCGCTGAGGTGGAACCGCCGCCGGCCCCCTTGCAGCCCGAGCTAGCCGAGCGGCGAGTGCTGGGGCGCCCGCTGTGGCGGGTTGTCGTCAGCGCGGCGGCGGTCGGAGTCGGCGGCACGCTGCTCGGCCTGGGGATCGGCGCGCTGGCCGCGCATGGGCAGTGCGCGGTGCCCAGCCCGAATATGCCGGGCCAGTGCGGCGCCGAAAATAGTCCCGATGGCATGCAGCGCTTTGCGTTGATCGACGGCATTGCTGGCGGCGTCCCCCTGCTGGTCAGCGGTGGCTTGCTGATCGCGGGCGGCATCACGCTCTTTGTCTGGCCGGCGCCCAAGCCCAAAGCGTCGGCTTGGGCCGTGCCCACCCCGTCTGCTCCGCGCCTCCTCCTTTATAGCGATAGTCCCCCTTAACCTGCGCTGGTCACCGCGGCGCCGGAGGATCTTATGCGAGTGATTCTTACCCTCTCGGTTCTTCTGTGCGGCTGCGATTTATTACCTAAGAACTACTTGCCTTGTAATGAATATGCGATATGTGATCCCAGTACGGCTAGCCATTTTGTGATAGGCCAGCCCGATGATCGCACAAATAACTATACTGC
This sequence comes from uncultured Myxococcales bacterium, assembly GCA_964628555.1. Classification (GTDB taxonomy): domain Bacteria; phylum Myxococcota_A; class Polyangia; order Palsa-1104; family JAEUJZ01; genus JAEUJZ01. The sequence continues at coordinate 1,734 of CAZVMD010000192.1, forward strand.
TGGATTTTCTAATCCGGTGGGCGTCGCGATTTCGAAAGATGGCCAGCTATTTGTTGTCGATTCTGGCCAGTCGCGCGTGATGGTTTGGAACAAGATCCCAACGCGAAATTATCAAAGATCAGACTTTGCGATGGGGCTTGATAATCACAGCCTGGGCGTGGGAAATCTGCCATCGGTTACCGATGTTTCTGTAAATGATAACAAGCTCATCGCCGGCCTCGCTAGCGCCCCTGCGAGCTTTAAGATTTGGAATCCAATTCCACGTCAGAACCGCGATCCGGATGGTGGCTGGGCCGCGCCCAGCGTGACGGGCCCGCAGGGATTTAGAAGCGCCGGGTCGCTCTGGATGGGAGGACACTTTTATCTGACCGACTCCGGCAATCATCGAGTATTGATTTGGGACGATTTGCCTACTACTGCCAAAGATGCTAGCGCGGTTCTTGGCCAAATAGGGTTAATTGATAATTTGCCAAATGCTGGCGGTGCTGTCTCGGAGCGAAGTCTGAATGGCCCATTGGGGGCTCCTGCTTCGGATGGCACCCAGTTCTTGGTTGCTGATAGTGGTAATCATCGTGTTCTAGTCTGGGGAGCGCCGCCGGTTTCTGCTGCGGATGTGCCGCAGTGGGTCTTAGGGCAAAGTTCATTTTCAGTTAATGCCGCAAACCGCGGTCTGATGATGCCGGACGCTAATACCCTTAGAGCGCCGAACGCAGTTGCGATTGGCGGTGGTCGGATTGCGGTATCTGACTCTGGTAATAATCGCGTATTATTGTGGAACGCTCTAATTACACAGAACGGCGCGCCGGCGGATGTCGCACTCGGGCAAGTCGGCAAGGTGACGATGATGCCCAACTCGGGCGGGATTAGCGCGTCGCGCATGAGTGCCCCGCGCGGCGTCGCCACCGATGGCACGCATGTGGTGGTCGCTGATAGTGGCAACCAGCGCGTCCTGATCTGGAATAGCTGGCCGACGCAGAGCGGGGCGCCGGCCGATGTCATCTTGGGGCAGCGGCGCGAGAGCGAAAGCAACTCGCTGGGCTCGCAGGTCACCAGCGCGACCTTCGGCGGGCCGACAAGCTCCAACTTCAGTGGGATGGCCAACGTAGGGCCCTCGGCAGTCGCCGGGAATGCGAGCTCCTTTTTTATCGCCGATATCTCGGCGCATCGCGTGCTGGTCTATGCCGCCCCACCGACGCGCATCACCGATCTGCCGATCGCGGTTCTGGGCCAGCCGGACTTCGAGTCCCGCAACCGCAACCAGAGCCCTACTTTTGGCGCTGGCCCCAAGGCCGGCACGCTGGCTTCGCCGAGCTCGGTCGCGGTCGAGGGAGAGACCGTGGCCGTCGCCGACTCCGAAAACCATCGGGTGCTGATCTGGCGCAAGCTGCCGCGGCAGAACCAGCAGCCTCCCGATGTGATCCTGGGTCAGACTTCGCCGATGCAGGGAATGCCTGGCGGAGGAATGAGTCAGCCAGACATCGGCTTCAACTACCCAACCGGGGTCTGGTTGGCCGGCGGCAAGCTGTACGTCGCGGACAGTGGCTACAACCGCGTCCTCATCTGGAACATGATCCCCGGCCAGAACGGCTTCTCACCCAGCGCGGTGCTCGGCCAGCGGGACTTGGTCACGACCTTCGTCAACGGCTGCCCGCCGGGGTGCAGTGGCACCCAGGCCAACGGTCTGAACCGTCCGCTGGCTGTGGCAGCCGGCAGTCAGGCCATCTTCGTCTGCGACTACAACAACTCTCGCGTGCTGGTTTGGAACACCATCAGCCCAACCAATGGGCAGACCGCGGACCTGGTGCTGGGGCGACTCCAGCTATCGGAGTTCACTCCGATGTCCAGCATGGTCGATATTGATCAGCGGATCTCGCGGCCGGTTGCCCTGGCCCTGTTCCACAACCTGCTCGCTGTGCTGGATGGCGACTACCACCGCATCCTGTACTACGACACCACGCGGCTAAAGACCGGCGTCGCCCCGCTCGGCGTTCGCGGTCAGCCGGACTCCTTCACGGTGACCCCCAACACCGGCGGCCTGGCTGGCGAGCGCTTCTTCCGGCCGACCGGCCTCGCGGCGCTGGACAACGCCCTTTACGTCAGCGAGATCGGCAATAACCGCGTTATCGCGCTGCCCCCGCTCGCCGCTCCCTAGGCGGCCGCCTACATCCGCTGCCCACTGCCTGGGTTCCTGGCATCGCCGGTCAGCGCGGCTGCCTGCGGTCGCAGGGCAGCGACGTGCATAAGCTGGCGCCGAAATGCCGTATCCTGTCTGGCACCCTAATCAGGAGATCGCCCTTATGAGCACGAGCCCAAAGTACGAGGTGCTGTACTTCCCCATCCGCGGCCGCGCCGAGCAGATCCGCCTGCTCCTGCACTACAGCGGGACGCCGTTTGTCGACACCGGTGTCACCGACTGGCCGACCCTCAAAGGCAAGACGCCGCTGGGCCAGCTGCCGATCCTTGTCGACCGCACGGACAGCGAGGGCGAGCTGGTGATTCCGCAGAGCGCCGCCATCGTGCGTCACCTGGCGCGTAAGCTCGGTCTGTATGGCGAGACGCTGCGCGAGCAGGCGCTGGCCGATGTCGTCGCCGAGACGGTGACCGATATCCGCGCCAAGTTTGTGCCGGTCGCCTTCGCTGCGCGCTATAACCCGCCGGCCGAGACCATCGAGAAGTACTGGTCGGAAGTGCTGGCGCACAACCTGGCCCTGCTCGAAAAGCTGCTGCAGCGCAGCACCCAGCCCGAGGCTGGCTTCTTCGTCGGGAGCAAGCCGACCTACGCCGACTTCTTGGTCTTCGATGTGCTCGATGGCCACTTGACGATGAAGCCGGCCTGCCTGGACGGTCACCCGGCGCTGCAGGCCTTCTTCGCCCGCATCAGTGCGCTGCCGCAGCTGGCGAGCTATCTGGCCACCCGTCGGCCCTCCGAGCTCAAGGCCGGCTAGCTCGGGTCAGGCGGGCGCGCTCGTCGGGCCGCCCGCCGCCGTCGGCCTTGGCTCTCGCTCGTGCCCGGCCCCAGCCAGAGGCTCTCAGGCCAAGCGTGAGCGGGCTGCGGCACCTGCTTCCTTCTTCCTCAGGAAAGACTCATGTCAAGCAGCCTCTCTTCCTTGGCCATTGCCCAGCGCGCCACGCTGCGCCCCATCGTCGATGTCGCGGCCGAGCTGGGTCTCGCCGACAGCGAGATCGAGACCTACGGTCGCTACAAAGCCAAGGTGCCGCTGCGCCTTGCCGAGCAGCCGAGCCGCGGCCAGCTGATCTTGGTCACGGGTATCAATCCGACGACGGCTGGGGAGGGCAAGACCACCACGGTGATTGGCCTGGTGCAGGCGCTGCGTCGCCTGGGCAAGCGGGCCATGGCCTGCCTGCGTCAGCCCAGCTTGGGACCGGTGTTCGGCGTCAAAGGCGGCGCCACCGGGGCCGGCCTGTCGCAGGTGCTGCCGATGGAGGACATCAACCTCCACTTCACCGGCGACTTTCACGCCGTGTCCAGCGCCCATGCCCTGCTGTCGGCGCTGCTCGACAACCACCTGTATCACGGCAACGCGCTGGGCCTCGACCCCGCGCTTATCACCTGGCCGCGAGCCGTCGACATGAACGATCGCGCCCTGCGCCGCATCACCGTCGCCGCCGGCGGTGGCACGGCCGGCATCGAGCGCGCCGATCGCTTCGTCATCACCTCGGCCAGCGAGATCATGGCGGTGCTGGCCCTGGCCGCCAACCTGACCGACCTGCAGGCCCGCTTGGCCCAGATCATCGTCGGCTACAGCCATGGCCCGAAGCGGCGGGCGATCCGCGCCGCTGATCTGGAAGCGGCGGGGGCGCTGGCGCTGCTGCTGCGCGATGCACTGCGACCAAACCTGGTGCAGACGCTAGAAGGGGCGCCGGCCTTCGTCCACGCCGGACCGTTTGCCAACATTGCGCACGGCTGTAGCTCGCTGGTCGCCAGCCGCAGCGCGCTGGCGCTGTCCGACTATGTCGTCACCGAGGCAGGCTTCGGCTCGGACCTGGGAGCCGAGAAGTTCTTCGATATCAAGTGTCGGGTCGGCGGGCTGTCGCCGCAGCTGGCCGTGATCGTGGCCACGGCGCGAGCGCTTAAGCTCAACGGCGGCGCAGATGCAAAGAACTTGCAACAAGAAGACCTGGCGGCGCTGCGGGCTGGCCTGCCCAACCTGGGCCAACACATCGAAAACGTGCGCCAGTTTGGCGTGCCTGTCGTGGTGGCGATCAATCACTTCGCCGGTGACAGCCCGGCTGAGATCGCCTGCCTGCAAGAGTTCGCTGCCAGCCAGGGGATCAGCGCCGCAGTAAGCGAGGTCGTGGCCCGCGGTGGCGAGGGCGGCGAGGCCTTGGCGCAGGCGGTGCTGCAGCAGCTAAGCGCTTGTGGGGCGCACTATCGACCGCTGTATCCGCTTGCGCTGTCGCTGCCCGAAAAGATCGAAAAGATCGCCAGCTTGGTCTATGGCGCCGACGGTGTGGACTACAGCGAGGAAGCCAAGGCGAGCCTGGATCTGGCGGCCGAAAACGGCCTGTCCGAGCTGCCGGTGTGCATTGCCAAGACACAGTATTCGTTCTCAGATGACCCCAAGCGGCTGGGCGCTCCGCGTGGCTTTCGCCTGCGCATCAGCAGCGTCTATCCCGCCGCCGGTCCTGGCTTTGTCGTGGCCCGCTCGGGCGACATCATGACCATGCCGGGCCTGGGCAAGAGCCCGGCGGCGCAGCGCATGCGGGTCCGCCCAGATGGCAGCGCCGAAGGTCTGTTTTAGGCCGGCGCCGGGGCAGTTGGGCCTGGGCTGGTCGGGCACGATTTGCAAAGGACTTGCATTTAGATGTTGCTGACGCTTTCGACGACGTATCAGCCGGCGACCGATCTTGGCTACCTGCTGGGCAAAAATCCGGCCCGCGTGCAGAGCTTCGAGCTGGCCTATGGCACCGCGCACGTCTTTTATCCCGTCGCCAGCCCAGAGCTGTGCACCGCGGCGCTGGTGCTGGACATCGATCCGATCGGCCTGGTGCGCGGGCGGCGACCGGGCGAGCCGGGCAGCATCGCCGAGTACGTCAACGATCGGCCGTACGTCGCTTCCTCGCTGCTGAGCGTGGCCATCGCGCAGGTGTTCAGCTCGGCGCTGTCGGGCAAGTGCCGCGATCGGCCCGAGCTTGCCGAGACCGCGATCCCGCTCACCATCGCCATGCCCGTCCTGCCCTGCCACGGCGGCGAGTCACTGCTGCGCCGGCTGTTCGAGCCGCTTGGCTATCAGGTGACGGCGCAGCGCCTGCCGCTCGACAGCCAGTTTCCCGACTGGGGCGACAGCCTGTACTTTCACACTGAGCTGCAGATCACGGCGCGGCTGTCGGAGGTCCTGTCGCATCTGTATGTGCTGATTCCCGTGCTCGATGACGAGAAGCACTACTGGGTCGGCGATGATGAGGTCGAAAAGCTGCTGGACAAGGGCGAGGGCTGGCTCGATCGCCATCCGGAAAAGGGCACGATCGCGCTGCGCTACCTCAAGCACCGCCACGGGCTGGCGCGGCAGGCGCTGGATCGGCTGCTGCCGGTCGAGCTAGCCAGCCAGCCCGAGGAAGAAGCAGCGGCCGCAGCCGTCGAAGAGGCGGTCGAGAGTCCGCTGCGCCTAAACGAGGCGCGGCTGCAGAGCGTGGTGCAGGTGCTCAGCGAGACCGGTGCTACCTCGGTGATCGATCTGGGCTGTGGCGAGGGGAAGCTCTTGCGCCTGCTGTTGCGCGATAAACGCTATGCCCGCCTGGCCGGTGCCGATGTCTCACCGCGCGTGCTTGAGGTCGCGGCCAGCCGCCTGCGACTGGCGGACATGACGGACAAGCAGCGGGCTCGCATCCAGCTGTTTCAAGCGGCGCTGACCTATCGCGACAAGCGCTTCGCGGGCTACGACGCAGCGACCTTGATCGAAGTGATCGAGCACCTCGATGCCGAGCGCCTGCCGGCTCTGGAGCGAGTGGTGTTTGCCAACGCCCGGCCGCGGACCGTCGTGGTCACCACGCCGAACGCCGAGTACAACGCCAAGTGGAGCACGCTGTCGCCGGGCAAGCTGCGCCACAGCGATCATCGCTTCGAGTGGACGCGGGCAGAATTCGTGGCCTGGGCTGCGGCGGTGAGCAGCCAGCACGGCTACTCGCTGCGTCTGCTGCCGATCGGCGAGCCGGATGAACTGCTGGGGCCACCGACGCAGATGGCGGTGTTTAGTCTGGACCAGCCCGGCGATCCGCCCAGCCCCGGAGCACCGGCCCCTCTGCCCGAGGTCGCGACGGCGGAAGGAGAGCGCTCGTGAGCACTGCGATCGCCATTCCTGAGCTGTCCCTGGTGGTCTTGGTCGGTGCGTCGGGCTCGGGCAAGACGACGTTCGCGCGCGCGCACTTTCGCCCCACCGAGATCGTGTCCTCGGATGCCTGCCGGGCGATGATCGCCGACAACGAGAACGATCAGAGCGCCACGCCCGAGGCCTTTGAGCTCCTGCACTTCATCGCCCGCAAGCGCTTGGCCGCTGGCCGTCTGACGGTCATCGATGCCACCAATGTGCAGAGCGAGTCGCGCACGCCGCTGGTCGCCATCGCGCGTGAGCAGCACTGCATCCCGGTGGCGATCGTGCTGAACCTGCCGGAGCGGCTATGTCTGGAGCGCAACGCCAGCCGCCGCGATCGGCCGATCAGTGCCCATGCCGTGCGGCAGCAGGTCAGCCAGCTTCGCCGCTCGCTGCGCGATCTGAAGCAGCAGGGCTTCCGCCACATCTTCGTGCTGCAGACGGAAGAAGAGGTGGCCGCCGTGCAGGTCAGCCGCCAGCCGCTGTGGAACAACCGCCGCGACGAGCATGGCCCCTTCGACATCATCGGCGACATCCACGGCTGCTACGACGAGCTAGCCACGCTGCTGCGCAAGCTCGGCTATGAGCTGGACGACACGACGGCGCCACCGCGCTGCCAGCATCCCGCGGGACGCAAGGCGGTGTTCTTGGGCGATCTGGTCGATCGCGGGCCCAAGATCGTCGAGGTGCTACAGCTGGTAATGGCCATGGTGGGGCAGGGCAGCGCGCTCTGCGTGCCCGGCAATCACGAGGCCAAGCTGCTGCGCAAGCTGCGCGGCAAGGAGGTGCGGGTCAGCCACGGCCTGCAGGAGACACTCGATCAGCTGGCTCGCCTGGGGGAGACCGAGCAGCGCCAGATCGCCGACTTTATCGACGGGCTGGTCAGTCACTATGTGCTCGATGACGGCAAGCTGGTGGTGGCGCATGCCGGGCTGAAGCAGAGCATGCAGGGCCGCGGCTCAGGCGGGGTGCGCGAGTTCTGCCTGTACGGCGAGACGACCGGCGAGACCGATGAGTATGGACTGCCGGTGCGCTACAACTGGGCCAGTGACTACCGCGGTCGCGCGCTGGTGGTCTACGGCCACACGCCAGTGCCTCAGCCCGAGTGGCAGAACAACACGCTGTGCATCGATACCGGCTGCGTCTTCGGCGGCGCTCTGACCGCGCTGCGCTATCCCGAGCGCGAGCTACAGCAGGTCGAGGCGGCCCGCGCCTACTACGAGTCGAAGAAGCCGCTCGGCCTACCGACCGGGGTGGCGGGCCCTGGCCGACCCGACGATCTGCTGGATGCCGAGGATGTGCTGGGCAAGCGGCGGATCGAGACGCGCCTGTTGTCGGGAGTCACCGTGCAGGCCGAGAACGCCGCCGCGGCGCTGGAGGCGATGAGCCGCTTTGCCGTCGATCCGCGCTGGCTGATCTATCTGCCACCGACCATGTCGCCCTGCGAGACGACGAAGAGCGGACCCTATCTAGAGCATCCACGCGAGGCGCTGGCCTACTTCCGCGAGCAAGGCGTGCAGACTGTCATCGGCGAAGAGAAGCACATGGGCTCACGCGCGGTGATTGTGCTGTGCCGCGATGGGGCGACGGCGCGCAGCCGCTTCCGCACGCGCGGTGAGAGCTTGGGCGTCTGCTACACCCGCAGTGGTCGGCCGTTCTTTGGCGAGGCCGGGCTACAGAGCGGCCTGCTGGCCCGGCTGCACGCGGCGCTCGACAAGAGCGGACTGTGGCAGGAGCTGGCCACGGACTGGATCTGCCTCGATGCCGAAGTCCTGCCCTGGTCGGCCAAGGCGCAGGAGCTCCTGCGGCGGCAGTACGCCGCGACCGCGATCTCGGCCGAGACAGCGCTGTCGGCAACCCTTGAGCAGCTGGCTGGTGCAGTGGAGGCGACTGCGACCGCGACGGCCAGCCTGCAGCAGCGCTTGCGCGAGCGCCTGGCCGCGGTGACGGACTATCGCGCGGCGTATCGCCGCTACTGCTGGCCGGCCCGCACGCTGCTTGACTATCGCGTTGCGCCGTTTCATCTGCTGGCCAGCGAAGGGCAGCTACACAGCAGCCGCGATCACCTGTGGCATATGCAGATGCTGGCCAAGCTGGGAGCCGCCGATCCCGAATTTTTTCTGGCTACCCGCCATCAGGTCATCAACCTGGCCGACCCGCGTGCCGAGGCCGAGGCCACGGCCTGGTGGGAGAGCCACACCGCGGCAGGCGGCGAAGGCCTGGTGTTCAAGCCGCTCGACTGGATCGTCCACGGCAAGCGCGGCTTGGTGCAGCCGGCCGTCAAGTGTCGTGGCCGCGAGTACCTGCGCATCATCTACGGTCCGGAGTACACCCTGGCTGGCAACCTAGAGCGCCTGCGGCCGCGTGGCCTCTCGGTCAAGCGTGGCCTCGCTCTGCGCGAGTTTGCCCTTGGCCTGGAAGCGCTGGCGCGCTTCGTCGAGCGCGCGCCGCTGTACCGCGTCCACGAGTGCGTCTTTGCCGTCCTGGCCCTGGAGAGCGAGCCGGTCGATCCGCGGCTGTAGCCGCGACCGCTCGTGCTAGCGTCGCGGCGCATGTGGGCGTGGTTCAAAAAGGCGCTGGCTGAGCTCGATAGCGAGGCGGCAGAGCTCCGCGCAGCAGCCGTGGGGCGCAGCAGCGCGGGTGGCATGAGCGAGGCGGCGCGCCTGCGACAGATCCTGGTGGTCGGCTCGACGCTGATGCTGCTTGGCTTTAGCTACGGCGACAAGCCGTACTTCGACAGCGAGCTCTTGCAGCGCCTGATCCCTCATCTGGGCGCGCGCGGCCGCTTCCTGGTGTCGCTGTATCGCGAGCTCCTTGGCTACAGCTACTGGGCCTGGGCCAAGCTCCTTGGCTTCTTGCTGCTGCCGGTGCTGCATCTGAAGCTGCTGCGCGAGCCGGTGCGCGACTACGGGCTGCGCTGGCCCAGCCGCCCCGAGGCGCTGCCGTTTCGTCACACCTATCTTCTGTGCTTCCTGGTCCTGCTCCCGGCGCTGTTCGTGCTGAGCTACAGCCCCGTCTTTGCCGCCACCTATCCGTTCTATCGTGAGGCGAGCCGCAGCCTCTTCGACCTAGTGGCCTGGGAGCTGCAATACCTGGCGACGTTTGTCGCCATTGAGTTTTTCTTTCGCGGCTACCTGCTGTTCGGTCTGTTTCCTGCGATCGGCAGTCACGCCATCTTTGTCTCGACGGTGCCGTATGCCCTAATCCACATCAACAAGCCAGCCAGCGAAGCTCTGGGCTCGATCGCCGCTGGCCTCCTGCTCGGCATGCTGGCCCTGCGCACGCGCTCGCTATGGGCAGGTGTGGCGCTGCACGTTGCCGTTGCTGCATCGATGGATGCACTGAGCCTGTGGCACAGCCGCTAGCCCCCCTGGCGTCGGCCTGCGGGGAGCGGGTGTGTGGGGCATAGTTCGTCGTGCATTCGGCGCTGCTTTGCAGCGATAATCCTTCCGGGATCTATCGATGCGAATCTCGCTTCATACCGTGGGGACTCGTGGTGACCTGCTGCCCTTTGCCCGCTTAGCGCAGGCGCTGCTCGGGCGCGGCCACGAGGTCCTGGTGCACAGCCTGGGCTATGCCGCCGAGTCGTTTTCCGCGACGGGAGCCACCTTCGTCACGGCCGGCGGAGGGCACACGCAGACCGGCTGGGAGCAGGCGCTGGCCGACGCGCTGCGGCAGCGGCAACCGCTGCCCATGATCGGACGTGTGGTGCGCTATCTGTACGTGGAAGGCGCCGCTGAATTCTTGGCCAGCGCTGCGCGCGTGATCGCCAGCTCGGATCTGTCGATTATCAACGTCGGGGATCATCTGTCGCAGGCAGCGGCGATGATCGCGGCTCGTCCGTGGGTCTTATGGGCCGCGCGTCCGCCGGCCCAGGGGGCAGCGCAGGCCCGCGAGGACGCTCTCCTTTCTCCGATCGATGTCGATCTCAGCCGTTATGTCTCGATGCTGGCGGGGCGCAAGGTTGAGCTGCGGCTGTTTCGCACCCACTCTCCCTGGCTGAACCTCTGTGCCTGCTCGCCGGCCCTTGTGCCGTCGCTGTCAGAGCTGCCA
>CAZVMD010000192.1:12215-13461 GCA_964628555.1 uncultured Myxococcales bacterium
GCGCTGTTCGGCGCCGCGCTGCACTGCGTCGATGGCGTCCTGCACCACGGCGGTGTCGGGACCAGTCACGAGGTCTGTCGGGCCGGCCTGCCGCAGGCCACGGTGCCGCACCTCGGTGATCAGTACTTCTGGGGCCACAGGCTGTGTGAGCTGGGGCTGGCCGCGCCACCGGTGCCGCACGTGCAGCCCAGCCCAGAGCGCCTCGTCGCCAGCCTGCGCGCCCTGCGGCAGCCAGAGCTGCAGCGTCGGGCACAAGAGCTGGCCCCGGCCTTGGCGAACGAAGACGGGGTTGCCGTTGCAGTGCGTGCGATCGAGGCGCTGGCGGGGGCTCGTCCGGCCTAGCCTGAGGCGTACAGCGACAGGGCTGGCAGCGAGCTTGGCCGCTGGGAAAGCCAGGTCTCGCCGGGCAGCTCAAGGCCGACCGTGGCGATGAAAACCGGCTGCCTTGCAGCCAGCCGCCGCAGGCCGTCAAGCACCTGCCGCAGCGTCGGACCCGTAAACGGCGAGTAGAGGAAAAAGACCGTGCCGTCGAGCTCCACCTCTGCGGCATCGGCGCAGCGGAAGCAGACCTGGGACAGGCGCAGGGTCTCGGCGCAGCGGCTGGCCGCCTCGACCAGCCCGGGCTGAAGCTCAATGCCGAGCGCGCTGGCCCCGGACAGCAGGTGAGCCAGAAGGACAACCCGGCCCAGGCCAGAGCCAAGATCGACGAAGCGATCCGTCGCACGCAGCGGCAGCTCGGCCACCATGGCCAGGATCTCGTCGACACCGGCTGGCAGATAAGGCACTGCGCCACGCGGCAGCCGCGGCAGCTCGGGCGGCTCCTCGGGCAGCCCAAGCAGGTGATCGACGAAGCTCTCGCGCGCCGCAGTCGGAACGGCGAGCAGCGTGTCGCGAAGCTCTGCACCCCGCAGCCCACCTGCCATAAGTCGCGCCTGGCCAGCCGCCGCTTGCGCTAGGAGCCTAGGATTCACCCACGTGGCCTAAAAGTAGGTGATGTCCCAGTGGCTGCCCTCATCGGCATAGAGGTTGCCCGCCGCTGACTTGTACAGCGGTGCCCCGTCGCCGCGCAGGCCGATGTACGAGAAGTTCTTGCGGATGTAGCCGGTGACACAGCTGGTGATCGAGATATCGACCTTGTAGCCGTTCCAGTGGCTGTAGGTGCCAGAGGCGTGGCCGGTCTCGGTGCCGCCGGTGATGGTGACGGCGCAGCCACTGGCCTTCTTGAAGGTGATGATGCCGTTTACGG
>CAZVMD010000193.1:0-13414 GCA_964628555.1 uncultured Myxococcales bacterium
CCACACCAAGAGGAAGAAGATACCGAGCACCCCCTCATTCTAATCACAGCCGCCCTCTGTCAGAACCTTGTTTCTAGCGGGCACAAGTGCATAAGCTGCGCCGCATGCCGCGCCGCCGCGCTGCGACGACAAATTCACCTAGTATTGAGTCCGCTGCCACCGTAGAGCCGTCCCCCAGCCCGCTGGCTGAGTCGGCTTCACCTGCACCCGCAAAAGTGCCAGGAGACGCTGCTGCACCGAGCGCCGAAGGCAGCTCACCGCCGGCTGCCGAGGCCGGTACACTTAACGACCCCGCCCCGACGCTGTCGATCGAAGAGCTGGTCGAGCGCCTGCCGCAAGAGCCGGGCGTCTACCTGATGAAAGACAAAAAGGGGCGCATCGTCTACGTCGGCAAGGCCGGCAACCTGCGTCAGCGCGTGCGCTCCTACTTCAGCGAGTCGAGCGGTGACGGGCGCGCCTTCATCCGCCTGCTGCATCGCTTGCTGGGTGACATCGAGACGATGGTCACCAACAACGAGAAAGAGGCGCTGCTCCTCGAAAACATCCTCATCAAGCGCCACAAGCCGCGCTTCAACGTCAAGCTGGTCGATGACAAGAACTACCTGGCCCTGCGCCTCGATCCCAAGGCGCGCTATCCGCGACTAGAGGTCGTGCGCCGCATCCGCGACGATGGGGCGCGCTACTTCGGACCGTATCACTCGGCCGGGGCCTGCCGTCAGACGCTGCAGGTGGTAAACCGCCACTTCAAGCTGCGAACCTGCACCGACCACGTCCTAAACAGTCGCAGCCGGCCGTGCCTGCAGTACCAGATCAAGCGCTGCGAAGCGCCCTGCGTGTTTCCGTTGCCGCCCTCGCAGTACGGCGAACAGGTTCGTGATGTCGGGCTGTTTCTCGACGGAAAAAACCACGAGCTCTTGGAGCGTCTGCGCAGCCGCATGCTGCAGGCATCCGAGGAGACGCGCTTCGAGGTGGCGGCGGCGCTGCGCGATCAGCTGCGCGCGCTGGAGCGCACGCTGGAGGAGCAGCGCATTGTCTCGGCGCAGTTTCTCGACCAGGACATCTTTGGCTATTTCCGTCAGGGGGACGTGCTGGAGGTGGCGGTGCTGCAGATTCGCCAGGGCAAGCTGCTTGGGCGGCGCAGCTTTCGCTTTGCCGACCAGGAGTTTCCCGACCACGAGTCGATCTCGGCCTTCGTTGGCCTGTACTACGACGCCAGCAACGCCATTCCCGACGAGGTGCTGCTGCCCATCGACATCGAAGACCTGGCCGCCAAGCAAGAGTGGCTGCGCGAGCGCAAGAGCGAGCACAGCACGTCGCTGGCCGGGCCGGGCCCAGCTGGCGAGACAGCGACGCGCAGCCGCATCGAGGTCTTGGTCCCCAAGCGCGGACCGCGGCGACAGCTAGTCGAGCTGGCGAACAAGAACGCAGCCGTAAACTACAGCACGCGGCGCAACAAGCAGCGCGATGTCGAGGACGCGCTGGCCAAGCTGCAGCGTCGGCTGGGCCTCAAGCGCTTGCCGCAGCGCATCGAGTGCTTTGACATCTCGCATCTGCAGGGCAGCGATACCGTGGCCTCGCGCGTGGTGTTCGTAAACGGCGAGCCAGCCCGCAGCGAGTATCGCAGCTTCAAAGTTCGCTCGGTCAGCAACGACGACTTCTCGGCGATGTACGAGGTGCTGTCGCGGCGCTTTCGGCGGGCCCGACAGCTGGCGGAAGCCGAGACAGCGGCGGAGAGCGCACCGGCTACCCCGGCGACCACGCTGCCCACCGCGGTCCCGAGTGGCTACTCACCGGCGGCACAGGCGGCGCGTCGGCAGGCCGCACTGCTCTCGGCGCGCGAGGCTGGGATCGCCAGCTATCGCCAAGCAGGGGAAGCGGCGCATGACGGCGAGCGCGCAGGTGAGCTGGCTGCTGATGCGTCCGCGCTGATCCTCGAAGAGGACGTGCTTGCCGGGACGGACGCGACCGATGCCACAGCTGCCACATCGAGCTGGGGGCTGCCTGATCTGTTGGTGATCGACGGTGGCAAGGGACAGCTGGCGACGGCGCTGGCGGCGCTCAAAGACGTCGGCATCAACTGGTCGGCCGAGCTGGATGTCGTCGGTCTGGCCAAAGAGCGCACCGATACCGACGGGGAAGAGCAGCCGGACCGGGTGTTCCTGCCGCGGACCAAAGATCCGATCAAGCTGCGTCCAAATACCGCTGAGATGTTTGTGTTAAGCCGCATCCGCGACGAAGCGCACCGCTTTGCCGTCGGTTTTCATCGCAAGCTGCGCAAAAAGCGCAGCCTGCAGTCGCAGCTGGATGAGATCCGCGGCCTGGGGCCAAAGCGCCGCTCGGCGCTGCTGCGCGGCCTTGGCAGCGTCAAGGCCATCCGGGCGGCCAGCCTCGACGAGATTGCCGCGGTGCCGGGCATGACCAAGGCCGCCGCTGCGGCGGTCCATGCCTACTTCCATGCACCACACAGCGTTGCTGCAGCGTCGGATGAGGCCACCGCGGGCAGCCACGTACCAGCTGAACAGGCCACCGCTTCGAGCGAGCCCGGCGGGGCGACCGGACGTAAGACAGCCCGCGACTTGGCACACACTGTCGGGCAGAGCGCAGCGCGCAAAGCAGCGGAGGTGGCAGCCCCTCCGGCTAGCCCGGCGGGCCGCGAGCCGAGCGCCGAGGTTGAAGACGCAGCTGCCCAGGAGCTGGCTGCCCTTGCAACGGGCGATGGCATAGATGGGCTGCACTTCGACGGTGGGCTGGCCGGCGGCGGCGACCCAGCGGCGGCGGAAGGCGACGAGGCACTACTGCAGGAACTGGCGCAGACAGCGTCGCGGCGCGAGTCGGGCTCGGCTCGTTCTTAAGCCCCAAAAACGCCGGGTTTCGAGGCAAGATGGAACCTAGCGTCTTTCTATGTCCGTCACGCTCAAGTGCCCCGAGTGTGGCCGTGAGTTCCAAGGCAAGGCCCGCTTCTGCCGAGCCGATGGTGCCCGCTTGGTTGAGGCAGGCGCCGAGCCTCCGGTCGCAACGGCCCCCGCGGCTTCCTCCGCGAGTGCAGCGCCGAGCCCTGCCGTAGCGGCGGCGGCGGCGGACAAGACCGACAGCGGGCCAGTCAGCGAGGATGGGCGAGCCGCGGCCAGCGGCGGCGCACGGCGCGGGGCGGGGGCAGCGGCCGGCGATCCACGGCGGACCTCCAACCGGGATGTGCGAGGCGGCGTGGGTGCCAGCAGTGCCGGGCGTGGCACCGGTGGCCGCCCCAGCTCGGTGCGCGGTCTGCCCGGCGTGAGCGGAGACGATCTGGGCCTGCCCGGTGCGCTGTCGGGCGAGTATCGCAAGGCGCGCGGCACCGGCAGCGGCAGCCGCAAGGATCCGCGCAAAGAGTCGCGGCGCGATCACTCGGGCTTGCTATCGAGCAGCGCGCTGGCCCCAGTCACCGACGGGCTTTCCGAAAAGCGGAGCGAGCCGCGACGCGCCGATCCGATGCTCGGCCGGGTCATCGCAGGCCGCTTCCAGATCGAAAAAGTCCTGGGCACCGGTGCAACCGGCGTGGTCTATCGCGCGACCCACCGGGCGCTAGCTCGCAAGATGGCGGTCAAGCTGCTGCGGCCGCAGTTCGTCTGGGACGATCGCTCGATGGAGCGCTTCTTTCGCGAGGCGCGGACCTACAGCCTGCTCGATCACCCCAACATCGTGTACCTCTACGACTTTGGCCGGGCCGAGCAGGGCGAGCCGTTCCTGGTCATGGAGTACGTCGAGGGGCAGACGCTGCACGAGGCCATCCAGCGCAGCCCGACGCGGACCTTGCCGCTCGATCGCGTGCTGATTGTGATGAGCCAGGTGGCGCGCGCGCTTGCCCACGCTCACAGCCGCGGCGTCATCCATCGCGACATCAAGCCCGAGAACATCATGCTGGTGCCGCAGGGCGAGTATGAGGATCTGGCCAAGCTCCTCGACTTTGGCGTGGCACGGGTAGCAAACTCCGAGCGAGTGACCGGCGTAGGTCAGGTCACCGGCACCGCCGAGTTCATCGCGCCTGAGACGCTGCTCGACGGCGTCGTGATCACCTCGGCCGTGGATCTGTATGCGATTGGCATCATCTTTCACGATGCGCTGATTGGTCGACCGCCGTTTACCGGCACGCTCGACGTGGTCTTGCACCAGCATGTGGAAGTAGTCCCGCCGCTCTTGTCGGAGCGCTCGGCGGATCCCAACCTGCCCATCGAGCTGGATGACTTGGTCGCGCGCCTGCTGGAAAAAGATCCCAGCCGCCGGCCCAGTGCGGCTGAGCTCTCGGAAGTCCTCGACCGTCTGCTCGAAGAGTGGCTGGGGCGTGAGTACGCGGTCGATGATGCCAGCTCAAAGAGCGGCATCGCCGTGGCCAGCGCGATTACCGCTGGCGATGGGTTAAGCGGCGAGAGCTGGAGCAGCCTGAGCGGTCTGAGCAGCGGCAACAGCCTAAGCGGCGTGCTCAGCGCGGACAGCCTGGGCTCGATCAGCAGCGCCGGGGCCAGTGAGCGCAGCAGCGCGGGGCAGAGCGGTGACACCACCGACACCGGACTGGGCGCCGTTCCGGCAGTCGAATTCCAGGATCTCGACACGCAGCCGCTGGCGCTGCTGCAGCGCCCCACGGTGATGGTCAATCGCACTGAACGCAAGACCGAGATCAGCGATCGGCTGGGGCGCCCGACGCAGATCGTGGCTCGCCAAGACTGGCCCACCCGCATGATGCCGAGCGTGGGCGCCAGCCATGGTGCCGCCCGTCCGACGCAGGTGCTGCCGGCGCGACCGGCCCGCGGGCTGACCCAGGATCAGAGCGAGGTCATCGAGCTGCACAGCGCCACGCTGCACAAGTCCGCGACTGAGCTGGCGACCCGGCTGTGGCCGGGAGGCTGGCCGCAGGCGCTACTAAATCTGCAGCAGCATATCGATGGCTGCGATGCGCAAGAGCGCAAGCTGACGACGGAGATCGAAGCGTATGAGAAGCGGGCCCGCGAGGCGCCAGAGCTCTTGGAGCGGCACAACGAGCTGCGGCTAAAGGTCCTGCAGCTCAGCGAGCGACTCCGCAGCGAAAAGGGCCTGGATGCGGCAGCACGAGCCCGCTTGGCCGAGGAGCTGGAGGCGGCGGAGCGCGTCTTCTTCACGCTGGAGGGCAAGATCCAGCCCCAGCGCCGGGGCAACATCGAGGCGCAGCGCCAGGGACGCATCGATGCGCGGGCGACGCGTCGCCGCTCGCGGGTGATGTTTGCGCGGCTGCTGCTGGCCATGCCATCGCCAGGTCATGCCGAGCAGGCCAAGCGCGAGCTCGGCGAGCTACTGTCGCGCTGTGACAAGCCTGACGTGGGCCAGTAAGCCGCGACCCGGCTGGCCTGGCCGTGCTCACTCGGCCTCGCCACGATCAGACACGCGGCGCAGCAGCACGGACTGGATGAGCAGGACGACGAAGATCAGCACGGCGTAGGCGGCGGCGTAGCCATAGCGATGGCCGCGGGTAAACGCCCAGCGATAGGCCTGGGTGATCAGGATGTCGGTCGCGCCATCCGGCTCGCCGCCCGAGACCAAGAAGATGACGTTGAACATGTTGAAGGTCCACACCGCACCGAGCACGACCGAGGGCAGCATGGCCGGCGCGAGCAGCGGCAGGACGATGTGACGCAGGCGCTGCCAGCCGCTGGCTCCGTCGAGCATTGCTGCTTCTTCGAGCTCGCTGGGGATGGCCGCGAGGTGGCCGAGCGTGACCACCATCATGAACGGAAAGCCGAGCCAGACATTGGTGGTGACGTTGGCCGCGAGCGCTGTGGCGAAGTGCGAAAACCAGGCGACCGGCGACAGACCCAGCCAGGACAGCAGGCCATTTACGGCGCCGAACTGGCGGTTGAACATGCCTTTCCAGATCAGCGCCGTGATGTAGTTCGGCACCGCCCAGGGAATGATCAGCAGCACGCGATACAGGCCGCGCAGGCGCAGATAGGGCTCGCGCAGAGCCAGGGCTAGTACGACGCCAATCGCCACATGCAAGCTGATGTTAAGCAGGGTCCAAAGGATCGTAACCAGCAGCGTGAAGTAGAAGCCCAGCGGCTCTAGACACGGGCTGTTTTGACAGAGCACGATGCTGGCGAAGTTGGCGCTGCCGACGAAGCGCCAGCTGCCATCGGGCAGGGGAGCGAACAGCGACAGCGCCGCCCCGAGCACAATCGGCAGCGCGGCCAGGGTCAAAAGTGCAATCGCCGCCGGCCCAAGATAGGCATAGGCCGAGCGGGCTCGCCAGGCGCGGGCGATGCGGTTCTGCGACAAGGCGCGCCGAACGATCAGCGCTGCCGCAACGAGCAGCAAGAGCGACAGCACCGCCAGGTACGGGGTCTCAGCGGCGGGCGGGGGCGGCGGAGCCAGGTAGTGCTGCAGCATGGTCTGCGCGCTGCGCAGCGCGTGCTCGGGCGGGGTGCCGCGCAGGACCTGGCGCAGGAGCTGCTCACCCGGCTCCCAGAAGGCGCGCATGGCGGGATGCTTGGGACTGGGCACCAGCGACGGCAGCTGAGCAAAGAAGGCGCGCAGCACGGGATCGCTGGTGGCCACCGGATCGTTCCAGGCGCTCTGCTCGCTGACCGCTTGGTGGGCGCTGCGCAGGCGAGGCAGCGCCCCCTGCGGGCCGGCCAGATAGGCCAGGAAGGCAAGCGCCTGCTGCGGGTGCTGACTGCGAGCGGACAGTAGGCCTGCCTCGATGCTGGTCAGGGGCGCGGCTGGGCGGCCGGTCTCGCTGAGGATGGGCATCGGCGCGACGCTGTACGGCACGCCGGGGGCGATATCGCCGACGAACCACGGCCCGCTGATGACGGCTGCGGCGCGCCCTTCGTTGAAGAACTGCGCGACCAACACTGCGGTCATGTCTTCGGGGACCGTCGCACGATCTTGCAGGCTGCGCAGAAAGCGCAGGGCCTGGAGCTGCTGCGGCGTCTCTAGCGTCGGCAGGCTAGGCAGTGGTGGCTCGGGGATGATCGCGCCGCCAAAGCCATGCAGCCAGGCCGCGTGATAAAAAAAGCTGCCCGTCTCGTACGCCAGGCCATAGCGTGGCTTGCCGTCGGGCATGCGGGTCTTTTGCAGGCGCTCGCCCAGAGCTGAGAGCTCGGCGGTGCTGCGCGGCGGCTGCGGAGTTAGGTCGGTGCGATAGAACAGCGCCAGGCTCTTCCACGACAGCGGCAGGCCCCACAGCGCCGATCCCTCGCGCAGCGGCGCCACGGTCTGCGGCCACAGCCGCGGCAGGACCGCAGCGACCTGGGCATCGCCATCGAGGCGGGCCAGAAGACCCAGCCCAACCCACTGGCCAATCGGATCGTGGGCGAAGATAAATGCGTCCGGCCCGTGGCCACGCGGGATGGCGGCCTGCAGCTTGTCGGCGAAGTTGCTGTAGGGCACGGCCACAGCCTCGACGGCGACCTCGGGCTGGCGACGGTTGTAGTCAGCAACCACGGTCTCCAGCGCGGCCTGCTCAGCACCGCTGTACGCATGCCAGACCACGATCTGCGTCAGCAGGATCAAGGAGCTGGCGAGCACGGCTACTGCACCTCGCCCGGCTGGGGCGGGGGCTGCAGGCGGGCCTCACGCTCGCGGGCCTCAGGGAGGCGCGAGAACAGATGTACCTGCGGGCGAGCCAGGCCGACCGAGACCGGCGAGCCGCTGCTCGGCAGATCGGCAATCGTCGACCGCACGATGAGGGGCTGCCCACCTACGCTGACGTGGGCCAGGGCCTCGCTGCCGAGATCCTCGATCACCTCTAGGCTGCCCTGGCCGAGGCTGCCCGGATCGGGCGTGGCCGCCAAGGCGGGGCGTAGCTGTAGGTCCTCGGCGCGTATGCCTAGCGTCGCCAAGCCCGGCGGGTAGCCCGGTGTGGGCAGGGTCAGGCCGCCGACCTCGGCAGTAAACCGGCCAGCTTCGATCCGGCCGGGCACCAGGTTCATCTCGGGCGTGCCGAAGAAGCGGGCCACAAACGGGCTGCGCGGCTGGTCGTACAGATCGCGCGGCCGGCCAAGCTGTTCCAGCTGTCCCTGTCGCAGCACCGCGATGCGATGGGCCAGCGTCATCGCTTCGACCTGATCGTGCGTGACGTAGATCGTCGTCGTGCCCAGCTGACGATGCAGCCGTAACAGCTCGACCCGCATCTGCTGTCGCAGCGCAGCGTCGAGGTTCGACAGCGGCTCATCAAAGAGGAAGACCTGCGGCCGGCGCACGATGGCCCGCCCCATGGCCACGCGCTGGCGCTGCCCACCGGACAGCTCGCGCGGCAAGCGCTCCAACAGCGGTGTGATGGCCAGAAGCTCGGCCGCTTCCTCGACCCGGCGGCGAATCTCGGACTCTGGCTGGCGACGCAGACGCAGGGCGAAGGCCAGGTTTTGCCGCACGCTCATGTGGGGATACAGCGCGTAGCTCTGGAACACCATGGCGATGTCGCGATCGCGGGGCTCGACGTCGTTGACGACGCGGCCGTTGACCAGGATCTCACCGCTGGCCACGGGCTCGAGCCCAGCGATGCAGCGCAGCAGCGTGCTCTTGCCGCAGCCAGAGGGGCCAATCAGGACCAGCAGCTCGCCGTCGGCCACCTCAAGCGAGACCTGGCGCAGGATGCGAGCCGGCTGGCCGGCCTTGCCGAGCTTGTCGACGCACAGGCTACGAACGCTAACCGTCGCCATGCGCCGTGCTTAGTCCGCCCGCGTGGGGGTCGGCGCCGCAAAGACCAGGGCTGGGTCAATGGCGCGCGCGACCTCCTGCATGACGTCCTCGATCGGCCGGTCGGCGGTCGGGATCGGCGGACCGAACTGGATGCGGACCGGGTGGTCGCGGTGCAGCCGCCAGCCCTGCGGCGGCATGACGGCGTGCGAGCCATCGATGCACAGGGGGACGATCGGCACGCCGATGTCACGGGCCAGGATGAAGCCCCCCTTTTTCATCGGGCCTAGCTGGCCGCTGCGGCTGCGCGTGCCCTCGGGGGCGATCCAGACATAGGTGCCAGAGCTGATCTGGCGCTTGGCCTCTTCGAGGCTGGCGATGGCCTTCTTGCGGTCCGAGCGGACGATCGGGATGAAGCCTGAGTTGCGCATCGCGCGACCCCAGATCGGGACGTAAAACAGCTCGTACTTGGCCACCATGCGCAGCCGCATGCCCTCGGGGATGGCGGCGTAGATAAGCGGGATATCGCTGTAGCTCTGATGATTCGACATCAGGATGCACGGCGTCGCTGGCAGGTGTTCCTCGCCGGCTGTGGTCAGCGTGGTCCGCGCCGCGGCCAGCAGCCCTTGGGCCCAGCTGCGCAGGCGGCGGTTGCTGCGCTCGTGTGAGTGCCGCCCAATTAGGGCCTCGAGCACGGTGGGGATCGAGATCCCAATCGTGCGGCGGGCCGCATCGAAGGCCAGTAGCAGGCTTCCCTCGCTCATCGCCCCGATTTTTTACGCTAGTTGGGCGTCGCAGAGCAACGACTACAGCGCCGGGTTAGTCGTCCGACCAGCGGCGGCATGGGCGCTCGCTACATCCTCGTCAACAGCTCGAAGACTCGCTGCGCGACGGCGGCCAGCAGGGTTGGGAGCTGCGCGCTGCTCTGACTGTGCCCCGCTTTCTCTAGAGCTCGACACTGCTTGGCCAAGCCGTTGGCGCCAATCTGCAGGGCGCTGCCCGCCAGATAATGAGCCTCGCGACACAGGCCTGGCAGGTCGCCGGCCCGCAGGCTGGACTCGGCGGCGCGCAGGGTCTTGGGCCAGTCTTTCCGCACCAGCGCCAAGACTTCTTTCGTCGAGGCACTGTCCAGCAGGCCAGAGAGCTCTTGCATGCGCTGGCGGATGCCATCGAGATCCTGCTGCAGATCCGGCTCGGCATCGGGGCTGGGCGGCGGCAGCAGCGAGTCCGTCGAGCTCTTGGCGGGACTGCCTTGAAAGTGGCGAGGCAGCCAGCGCTGCAGCGCCTTCTGCAGCTCATCGAAGTTGAGCGGCTTGGTCAGATAGTCGTCCATGCCGCCACTGATCAGCCGCTCGCGCTCCGTCGAGAAAGCGTTGGCGGTCAGCGCGACGATGGGAATGTGACAGGTCGGGGGAGGCAGCTTGCGAATGGCCTGGGTCGCTTCCAGCCCATTCATCTCGGGCATCTGCAGATCCATCAGGATGGCGTCGAAGGTGAACAGGCTGGCCGCCGCCACTGCTTCTTGGCCGTCGGCAACGACATCGACCCGGCAGCCCAGGCGCTGCAGGATCAGCTTGGCGAGCCGCTGGTTGGCGGGGTTGTCCTCTGCGACCAGGATGCGAGGGGCCGGCAGATCGGCGCGCGGCGGCGCGATCTTGATTGGGCTGCTGGCTTGGCTCGGTCGTCCGTACGCCGTGCTCGGCGCGAACAGCTCATGAAGAACGCGTGCCACGCGATGGGCGCGCAGCGGCTTGGCTAGCTGGCTCGAAAACGTCGGGGTCGGCAGGGGCTTCGCTTCCTGCCCCGCCCCCAGGTTTTGCAGGCGAATGATGGGCAGCGAGTCGCTCGGCAGGAGCTGTCGGATCGCACTTACCAGCTCCTCAGGCAGGGCATCCGGCACGGTGCTTGAGCACATGGCCAAGCCGGGCGGAAAGCGAGGCTCTGCCGCTAGCACCTCACGAGCGGCTGCGGCGCTGTCGGCCAGCAGCGGCCGCAGGCCCAGGCGAGTCAGGATGCCAGCTAGCTGCTCCCGGCTGGCCTCATGCTCATCGACGACCAGCACCGGCATGCCAAGCAGCGTGTCGGGCAGCGCTGGCTCGGCCATGGCTGGCGGCGGCACGGCGCGCAGCGGCAGTGCAAACCAGAAGGTGGTGCCGATGCCAGGGTCACTGTCGACGCCGATGCTGCCCCCCAGCGCTTCGACCAGGCGACGGCTGATCGAGAGGCCCAGGCCGGTGCCGCCATGTCGGCGCGCAATCGATGCGTCGGCCTGGGAAAATGGCTGGAATAGCTTGGCCTGGGTCTCGACCGAAAACCCTGGACCGGTGTCGCGCACGCTGATCAACACCCGGCTGCCCCCATCGCTGGTCAGCGGCTGAGCGCGCAGGACGATCTCGCCTCGCTCGGTGAACTTGACCGCGTTGTGGACCAGGTTGATCAGCACCTGTCGCAGGCGCCCCGGGTCGGAATAGATGTGCATGGGGCAGTCCGGCGACAGGATGCAAGTCAGAGCCAGGTTCTTCCGCCTCGCCTGCTCAGCGACGATCTCGACCGCATCCTCCATCGCCAGGCGCAGATCCGTGGGCCCAAGCTCAAGCTGGAGCTTGTTCGCTTCGATCTTCGCCAGATCCAAGATCGCGTTGAGCTGGCCGAGCAGCGAGTTTGCGGCTGTGCCGATGGCCTGCACATACTCCTGCTGGGCTGTCCCCAGCGGCGTATCGAGGAGCAGCGTCGCGTAGCCCAGCACCGAGTTTAGCGGCGTGCGGATCTCGTGGCTCATGTTGGCCAGGAACTGGGTCTTGGCGCTGCTCGCGTCCTCGGCGGCGTTCTTGGCGGCCAGGATCTCGGCCTGGGCTCGTTTTTGCTCCGTCAAGTCGCGCAAGATGCCGGCGTAGTGGGTGCGCCCGGCGACGACAAATTCGCGGACGGCCAGGCCAGCGACGAACTGCGAGCCGTCCTTGCGCTGGCCGATGACCTCGCGGCCGCTGCCGATGATGCGCGGCCGGCCGGTGCGGGCGTAGGTGGCCAGAAAGCCGTCGTGCGCTTCCGCGTCGCCGGCGCTCATCAGCGCTTTCAGGTTACGCCCGATCAGCTCCTCGGTCGCATAGCCGAAGAGCCGCGTGGTGCTGGAGTTGACCTCCTCAATCACTCCCGCGCCATCGGCGATGATGATCGCTTCAGCCGCGGTGTCGATGATGGTGCGCAGCCGCGTCTCGCTATCGACGAGTGCCTGCTCCGCCCGCTTCGGCTCAGTGACATCGCGAATCACCCCCAGGAACTTGCGGGCTCCGCGGTCGATAAACTCGCTCCGCGAGACCAAGATCGGGTACTTCGTGCCGTCCTTGCGAATGCCCCAGGTCTCAGGCTCAGCGGCAAGCGGCGCTCGCACACCGGCTGCCTGCGAGCTCTCGCGCCGTCCCTGGAGCCGCTCGCTGAAGCGCTGAGACGTAAGCTTGGTCAGCGTCTGCCCCAGCAGCTCCTCGGCGCTGTAGCCCGACATCCGCTCCATCGTCGGATTGACCTGCTCGATCACGCCCAGCTCATCGGAGATGACGATGCCTTCGGCTACCGCATCGAAGATCGCCCGCAGCCGGGCCTCGCTGCGCGTCAGGGCGGCGCGCTCGTGCTCCAGCGCGGTGAGGTCGTGCGCGACGGCGTAGAACATTCCTTGGTGCGAGGTGATGGTCCAGGCCAGCGAGACGTAGTGGCCGCTGCGATGGCGGAAGCGGTTGCGGAAGCTCACCGAGGCCACGCCTTGCCCAAGCTGGCTGAGCGCCGCCAGGCTCGCCGGCCGATCTTCGGGGTGAATCCAGTCGGACAGCGAGGTCTCGCGCAGCTCCTCTGCGGTGCGGCCGGTCAGCTTCTCCCAAGCAGCGTTGAGGTGCTCGGGAACCAGCTTCTGGTTGGCGATGCACAGCAGATCGACGGCAATCTCAAAAAACGCCTGCTGGGCCTGCTGCGCCGCCAACAGCCGCCTCTCTAGCTGCGCGGTCTCGCGCCGCCCGTCGAGGTGAGCCGCCGCCTGCGCTGCCAAGCCAGTGAGGATCTCCTGCTGCTCGGCGCTGAGCACGCGCGGGACGTAGTCGATAACGCAGAGCGTGCCCAGCGCATAGCCATCCCGCGTAACCAGGGGCGCGCCGGCATAGAAGCGGATCTGCAGGCCCCCGGTGACCAGGGGGTTGTCGGCAAAGCGCTCGTCGCTGCTCGCGTCTTCGATGATCAGTAGCTGACCGCTGGCCACCGCGTGACCGCAGAACGAGATCGCCCGCGGTGTCTCGGTCGAGCCTAGGCCTTGCCGCGACTTGAACCACTGCCGCTCGCCATCGACGAGCGACAGGAGCGCGATCGGCATGCGCAGCAGGCGCTGGGCCAGTGCCGTCAGCGCATCGAAGGTGGGCTCAGCAGGCGTGTCGAGGACGAAGCAGCTCCGCAGTGCGGCAAGGCGCTCCTCCTCATTGTCGGGGAGCTCGGGAGTCTTCATGGCGCACCGTCGTCATGGTAGCACCCGCCTGCCGACGCCGCGCGAGGCTGGATTAGCGCTAGCGGGCTGGCGGAACAGCGGCGTAACCACGGGACTCGCCCGGTGGCCCTGCTGAGCTGCAGTCAGTCGCCTCTGCTCGCGGCATCGGTGGTCCCAGGGTGGTCCCAGTGCCCGCTGTAGGCACTCGACGCGGACCCCGCCCCGCCGCCCCGCATCGCCCTCCCGCCCCGCGCAAACCCGCGCAACCCGCTAACTTTCTGCCCCCGCGCTGCCGAAGTAGAAGTTCGGCTC
>CAZVMD010000194.1:0-13402 GCA_964628555.1 uncultured Myxococcales bacterium
CTTGCACCCCGAGTACGCCCTCCGCCAGGAATACATCTCCCGCTTCTTCAACGAAGCGCGGGCCGTCAATCGCATTGCTCATCCCGGACTGGTGCAGGTCTCGGACCTGGGGCAGCTACCGGACAAGACGGCCTACATCGTGATGGAGTTCCTCAGCGGTGAGTCGCTGGGCTCCCGCCTGCGCAAAGCCAGCGGCCCGCTCGAGCTCGCTCAGGTACTCAACCTCAGCTGCCAGCTCGCTGACTCACTCGCCGCGGCGCACGAAAAAGGAATCGTTCACCGAGATCTTAAGCCCGACAATGTGATGGTTGTGGCGGACTCGCAGCTACCGGGGGGGGAGCGGACCAAGCTCCTCGACTTTGGCATCGCCAAGCTCACCGAGGAGGGCGGGCCGCCGGAGATCAAGACGCGCACCAACTCGATGATGGGCACGGTCTATTACATGTCGCCCGAGCAGTGCAAAGGGGCGGGCAAGGTCGATGATCGCGCGGACGTCTATTCCTTTGGCGTGATGATGTTCGAGATGCTGTGCGGCGAGCGGCCATTCACTGGCGAGGGCCACGGTGAAATCGTCGTCAAGCAGATGATCGAAGAGCCGCCGCCATTGCGAAGCAAAGCGCCGACGGTTCCTGAGCCGGTCGCAGCGCTGGTCCACCGCATGCTGCACAAAGATCGAGCGCAGCGGCCGAGCATGGCGCAGGTACTGGGTGAGCTAGAGGCGCTGCGCAACCTGGCGCCGCTGCCTCGCGGCCGCTTGAGTCAGTCGCTGCCAGTGGCAACCGCAGCAGCGCTGGCAGCCGCCCAGCCACCGAGCATGGGACTGACCGGCACAGCCGCCGGGCAGTCGCAGGCGGTGCCAAGCAGCTGGCGGCGACGCGCGCTGCTGCTGCTGCTGCCTGCCGTTGGAATGCTGGGGCTGGCGGGTGGGCTGTGGCGGCTGCGCACCCCGACCGCTGTGCCGCCGACGCCAGCGAGCGTCACTGCGCCAGCGTCCAATCCAACCGCGACCACGGCCGAGCCGACCGCGCCGAGAGCCGCGTCGCTCGCCAATGCCGCCCCGGCCCCAAGCCCTGCGACGCAGCCCGCGACTGCGGCACCGCCAGCCGAAAGTCCCGACAAGCGCAGCAAGCCTGGCAAGCGCAGCAAGAAAGCCAGCAGCGTGGTCAGCTCGCCCACTGCTGACAAAAAGTCGGTCCCAAGCCCCAAGCCCATGCCAGCCCAGAAGCGCGTGATCGAGGACTGAGCCAGGCTGGCTAGCCCACGCGACTACGACGAGAGCAAGAGGCGGCCCTGGCTGGTCGCTGGGCTTGTGCTCTGGCTCGGCGTCACCTGAGCGCTGGCAAGCGCCGCAGCCGCCGGCAGAGCCCGCTGGACACTAGCGCCACGCTCAAGCAGCAGCGTCACGGCTCGCCCGAGGTGAGCCAGCGTGCGGCGCTCTTTGTCGCCAAGCTGGCGCGGCTGCTGATCGATCACACACAGGGTACCAATCGCGTGACCGTCGCTGGTCAAGAGCGGCGCTCCCGCATAGAAGACGACATGCGGAGCCCCGGTGACCAGCGGATTGCCAGCAAAGCGCTCATCCTTTCGCGAGTCACTGACCTCGAAGATCTCGCGGCCGTGGATGGCGTGAGCGCAGAAGGCTAGCTCACGCGGTGTCTCGCTGGCCTCCAGCCCGACGCGCGCCTTGAACCACTGCCGCTCAGCATCGACCAGGCTGATCAGCGCCATCGGCACCCCGGCCATCTCGGAAGCGGCGACAACAATCGCATCCAACGCAGCATCGGGTGGCGAGTCGAGCACGCCAAGCGAGTGCAGCTTAGCTAAGCGCGCAACCTCACTTTCCGGCACGTGTGGCCGACGGCGCAGCAGCAGATCTTCGACATCGCTAAGCAGCGCCTGTGGATCAGCATCTGGCCGCACCACGCCCTGCGCTCCCAGGCTCAGCATCGACAGTCGGGCCTCGGCCGGCGTGCTGCCCGCCGCGCACAGCGCAATCGGCAGCGCGGCGCAGCGAGCATCGCGGCGCAGCAGCCGCGCCACATCGCGCCCATCGGCGTCGCTCCGCTCCAAGCTGATCAACACCAGGTCCGGCGCCTCCTGCAGCACTCGCTCCGTCACGCCGCGCAGGCCGGTGAAGCAGGTCACCAGGTGCCCACGGCTGGTCAGTCCCTGCGCCAGCTCCTGCGCCGCCGGACCCTCTTGAAACAGCAACAGAACGCGCTTCCCCATAGGCTGGCATTCTGCGGCCGCCCCCCGGCGGTCACAATTCGGGCCGGCCCTATGCGCAGCCCTGCTCTATGCAGCCTGCCGGGGAGCGCCCAGGTTCGACCCCTAGCCTGCGGGGCCAGCACCCGAGCCAGCACGAGCGCTGCGGCTCGCGAGTTCGACCACCGGGTGCTTGCCGCAGCGACCAGCGCACCGCTGCCGACGTGCCGCCCCTAAAGTGCGGGCAGTGTGAAGGTGCGGGGCGCTGGCCAGGTCGAAGACGAGGACGACACCCGCCTGACGCCGACGACCAGCTGATCCCCGACAAGCGCGGTGGCATTGTTGCCGCCGCTATCGACGCAGCTGCGAGGATAAAAGACACCGCCGATCTCGCGGTATAAAAGCGGCAGATCGCCGCTTATCTCATGGGTCACAAGCGCTGCTCCCGCGAAGGCCAGCGCGAGCCCGACGTGGTTCTGGCTGGGGTAGCGCGGGTGGCGCAGCACCTGCAGCTCGCGCCAGCCACCGGGTCCGTCTTCGTACAGCGTCACCAGCGAGGCAGGGGGTGCGTCCTTGCTGGCTGTTCCTGCCCACAGCGCCGCTAGGCGATTGCCATACAGCTGCGCCGATGGACTGCTCATGCCGACGGGTCCGTTGAGCTCGGCGGATCGGTTGAAGCGCACGCCGTCCCAGTCGAAGATCTGAACGCTCGGGTTGCCATCGGCAATCGCCAGGCGTGAGCCCTGCAGCGAGAGCTGCCGGGGCTCGCTGCGCAGCGCCATCCCATGGGCATAGACAAGGCTCAGGCTGCCCGCGCTCCCAGTGCGACGATAGGTGACCAGACGGTGATCGGGCATGCCCAGCGCGACCACAAGGTCCCCGGTCAGCGCCACCTGCAGCCCCAGATGTAGACCTGCCGCAAAGCCGAGCACGGTCTGTCGCTGCACCCAGGTCGTGCCGCTGCGCTCAAAGACGAAGAGCGCTCCTTGCGGCATCCAGGCCGAGCCCGATCGATAGTTGTAAAGGTCATGCGCCCCCACGACCAGCGTGTCTCCCTGCAGAGCTACGCTGAGGCAGCTGGGATAGCCCAGGTAGTAGTCGAGGGGCAGGGTTGGTGACAGGCGGGCCTGCAGCTGCCAGCGCCCGCTCACCTTGGTCACCACGTCCAGCGCTGCTGTCCCGTGGCTGCTCAGCACCAGGGTGTCACCGTCCATCACCAGGTTGGCGCAGCGGCCAGGCGCGATTGTTGACGACTCGGTCAGGATTTGCGTAGGAGCCAAGACCGGCAATGGCGGACGATAGCTGGGGCTATCAGTCACCGGGCCCAATGCCCCCCCTGCCCCCGAGGCGCGAAGCGCTGCTGGGCTGGCCTGTACTTCGTCCTCTGCGGTGGTCAGAGCGCCACATCGTGCGAGGCTAAAAACGACAAGTCCAAGGAACAGCGCCCCCGGCAGTGACAGGCCAGGGCCGGTTTTGTGCTTCCCCTTGGCGGCTGCGCATGCGAAGTCAGCTGCGGTCACAAGTAGCGGTCTAGGTTGGTTCATAGCTCACCCATAACTTGACTATTTGGTCATAATTTACCGTGAGGTCTGACATGTCAAGCTCAGGAACACCCCGCCCCCGCCGCCAGCGCCCCGCCGGGGCCCGCATCCCGCCGCAGGTCCCCGGGCAGGCCGGCGGCCGACGCGACACCAACCGCAAGCACAAGCAGCAGGCCCTGCTGGCCGCTAGCCGGCGCCTGTTTCTGCGCCATGGCATCGAGTCGGTGACCATCGATCAGATCGTGGGTCGCGCCGGGATCGCCAAGGGCAGCTTCTATCACTACTACGACGACAAGGCCGCGCTGGTCACGGCGCTGTTCGCGCCGATCGCGACCCGGCTCGAAGACATCTACGCCGGCTGCCAAGCCCAGCTCGCGCAGGCCAGCGGTCGCGAGGGCCTATATCTGGCCTACTTCACCCTGGGTAGCGGCCTAGCTGGACTGGTGGCGGAGCATCCCGAAGCCGTGCTGCTGTACCTGCAGGAGTGCCGTGGACCCGCCGTTGGTGCCCGGCGCCCGCTGACCCGCCTGGCAGCGCGCGTGCTGGCCCTTACCGTAAGCGTCACCGAGCTAGCGATGCAGCACGGCCTGATGCGACCGGCCGATCCGCTGCTGACCGCGCTGGCCGTCATCGGCGCCAGCGAGCGCGTGGTCTTCGCACACCTGACCGCCAAGGACCCGCAGCCGACCGCCGACGGGGCCGTCGTGCTGGTGCGCCTGTTCATGAGCGGCGTGGTCGCCGATGGGGCGGATACCTCCGCCAGCTAGCTCAGCGCGCGCGGACGGCTGCGATCACCGGCTCGGCTCCGCCGGTGCTCGTACACCAGATAGAGCAGCGCGGCCGCCAGCAGCAGCCATACCGCAGGCTCGGGACTGCCGCTGACCTCGTAGGAGCCCGGCAGGGTGTCATCGCCGCTGGGGACATCGAGCGCGAAGCGATCGATAGCCGGGGCAGGCACCTCGATGCGGGGCGGCTGGCGGGCCGGCCGCAGCAGCGCCGACTGCGGCGTGGCCAGGCCATACTCGACGGCCAGACGATGCTGCTCGCTGGGGCTGGAAAGCGGCTGGCCGGGGCGGGCCTGACCGCGCCAGGCAATCAGGCGGGCGGCCGCGAGGGCGGCGAAGGCCTCTTGGCTTGGGGGGCTGCCAGGCTCAGCGGGGCTAAACGTCCACAGGTAGCCATCGACAAGCTGTCCCACTGCCCCACTTCCAGCCCGCTCGATCGATGCGAGCGCGCTGGCCAGCGTCGTGGTCACGCCGCCCCCGCTGCGCCAGATGGCCTGCTGCACAGCATCGCTGTAGCCAGCTCCCAGCTGGCCGCCCAGATGCACCAGCCACAGCGGAGGCAGGCTCGGCGCCACGAGCTCGGGATCGCGCGTCGCATCCAGGCTCTCGCCGTCGGTCAGCAGCAGCACGCCGTCGTAGCGCGTGTCCCCGCGCAGGGCCTGAAACTGCTCCAGCATCGAGTAGAGCCGGTCGCCGCCAAAGAACAGCGTGGCACTCTCTGGCAGCAGAGCCGGATCATCGATGCGCGCCGGCGGCTCCCCACGCAGCGGCGCCGAGCTCAGGTAGAAGTCGAGGTCATTGTCGGGCGCGAGCCCGCGCAGCGCACGCAGCGCCCCTTCTGCCTCAGACCGCACCCGCTGCATGCTCAGCGAGCGATCGATGATCACGGCCAGGCGGCGCTGATGCAGCGGAGGCTCAGGCGCTGCGGCGACCGGCTGAGCGTGGACCTGCACCCCGTCGATAACGGCTTGGTGCGCGATGGCTGGCGTGGCCCCCAGAAGCTGCGTTGGGAGCGGCTCGCTAGCCCCCAGGACGCGGCCGTCGATCACCCGCTGCGTGGCCGCGGTGTCGTACACGTTGCGCTCGCTGAGGCGCTGCGGCAGTGAAAAGCCTAGGCCATCGCCGAGGATGCGGTACCTCAGCCACAGATGACAAGGCCGCGCCTTTCCCTGGCCCCGCTGCCAGGCCTGCGCTTCGACCTCGATGGTGGCGCGCAGGCGATACTGCCGCGGACCGATCTGCTCCAGCACGTGCTGCGGGCTGCGCCGGCCGCGGCGCTCGAGCTGGCTGAACCGGGCGGCCACCAGGAAGGGCGTGGCGCTCTGGCGCTCGTCGCTGTTCGCTGTCCACAGGCCGGTGATCACCGCGCTCTCGGGCAGGCTGAAATAGATCAGGATCTCCTCACCAGCGCCGCTCTGGCTCTCATATACCTCGTGGAGCTCGACCTCGGCCCAGTCGCCGTGCCGCTCGCTGCTGACCGCCTGCCGGCTGCGCCAGACTTTCTGCTCACTGTCAGCGCGATAGTTCTTCTCGCGCTCGTCGGCAAACAAGCGCGCGCTGCGGGCCGCCAGGATCGCCGGCCGCTCTGCCATTTCGATCGGCGCATCGAAGAAGCGGGCGTATCCAGCGCTGGCCTCCTGACGCGGGCCCAGCAGCAGCTGGTTGTCAAAAAGGAACGGGCGAGCGATGGCACCGTAAAGTCGATACACCGCTCCGCGCGCCCGCATGCGCAGCGACGCATTCGGTAGCTCGTCGGCGAGCAAGCTCATCGGAACGCTCAGCCCCAGGTAGCGCTCGTCGGCCAGATAGGCGTTTAGGAAGCCGCGCCGCAGCGCGTCGCTCTCGCGCAGCAGCGCCTGCCGTTCTTCGTTGCTCTGCAGCGGGCTGTGCAGCCGGACGTGCATCGGGTTCTGCGGCTGGCGGTTCAGCGCGACGAACAGCGCCAGGTTCAAGAGCGCTACGCTCACCGGCAGCCAAGCCGCGCGACGCGGCCCCAGCGACTGCTGCGCGGCGCGATAGAGCTGGCGCAGCGATCGAGCATACAGACGGACTTGCATGACCGGCGCGACGACGAACAAGAGCGCGCCAGCAAGCCAAAACGGCAGCGCGAGGAACAAGAGCATCAGCAACGACAGCCAGCCGCGCTCTAGCTGCTGCGACAGGAAGCCAAACAGGGTGACTGCAGCGGGCGGCGTGTAGATGACGAGCAGGTACACGGCCACCAAGAAGCCCAGCGACTGCGCGGCCAGCTGCAGCCACAGCGGCAGCCGCGCTGGCTCAGCCGCGCTCAGCTCGCGCCGCAGGTCATACAAGTAGGCGAGCGCGCCGGTGGCCAGCGCGACGAGGATCTGGCCGTGCGCCGGCGTCAGCTCATGCAGGACAAACAGCCGCAGCCCAGCCATGACCAGAAGCGGCACCTCGACGCCATAGAACAGCCGCAGCAAGCGATCGGGATCGGCGCGCAGCTGTCGCAGGCCCAGCACTAGGCACAGCGGCGGCACCACAAGCAGCAGCAGCACAAAGCCAAGCATGCTCCACGGCGCTCGCCCGCCGAGCGCGTCGCGCCACAGCGGCCCAAGCTGCCCTGGCAGCAGGCCGACGAAGGCCAGCACGATGAACACCAGGTTGAAGGACGCAAACAGCCACTTGACCAGCTTGGGCCATCGCTGCGCCGAAGGAGCGCTGCTCATTGGGAAGTACCTTTCACAGAGTGCCCCGCAGGGTCGCGGCCACTGCGCTGTGCAGAAGCAGGAGCGGCTCGCGGACCCTGGGATCTTCTAGCTCGACCGGGCCATCGAACAGGATGGACACAAGCGCCCACGGCGGCGGCGGCCCCGAGTTCGCAGCGCCATCCCGTCCTGGCCAGCGTGGCAGCGAGCGTCGCAGCACGTTGTCAGTGGTCTCGGTCGCCGACTGAAACCAGTACACCGCGCTGCCGGCAAAGCGGGCCAGGCTCAGCTGAGCCAGTGGCAGGTCGGGACGCAGCCAGACGCGCCGCGCCTCTGTGACCTGCAAGCCCGCGGTGGCCAGGCAGGCATGCGGCGAGTGCTGGGCCTGAAACGATCGACTGATCGAGAGCAGCAGCGTGCCCGATAGAGCTGGACGCCCGCCGGTCGCTGCCGCGACGAAGCGCCACTTGTGCAGCACGCCGCCATGGCGGGCCAGCAGATCGACTTCCGCGCTCTGCGGCACAAGCGGCTGCAGCCGCCAGTCGGGGGGAAGCTGCACCGCCGGCACCTGCAGCGGCTGGGGCGGCGGGCTGCTGGCAGCAAAGCGTGACAGGCCCAGCAGAAGGGCGCAGAGCCCCAGCAGTCCCCAGCGTGACAGCCGAGGCGGGACGGGATCCGCAGCGTCTCCCCCCCCTGCTCCCGTCAGCCGCGGAGGCAAGAGCAGCGAGGCG
This sequence comes from uncultured Myxococcales bacterium, assembly GCA_964628555.1. Lineage (GTDB taxonomy): Bacteria > Myxococcota_A > Polyangia > Palsa-1104 > JAEUJZ01 > JAEUJZ01. The sequence goes on from CAZVMD010000194.1 coordinate 7,932, forward strand.
AGCGCGCAGGCCAAAAGGAAGAACAAGAGCCCCAGCGGCACATGCACAAGCTCGGCGAGATCGCTGCGATGCCAGACGTTCGCCAGCAGCACCAAGATCAGCACCCGCGCCTGGTTGAGGTAGACGATGGTGAAGAGCAAGAGCCCCAGCCCGCACAGCCAGCGTAGATTCAGACGAGTGCGCCGGAAGCCGCTGAGGCCGACGTAAAACAGCGCCCCAGTCCACAGGCTGCGCAGGCCGCTGCAAGGCAGATCGACGTGCGCCGCCCCGCCTTCCAGGAGCAGCACCGACTGCACCGCGGTCGCCGGAATCGACAGCCAGCCAAGCTGTAGCTGGACCAGCCAGGCCACCAGGCGCCGCGCGTGAAAGCCGAGCATGGCATCGAGGTGAAACTGAAACGGCACCAGCAGCAGAACAAACAGCAGCAGTGGCAGGCCGCGACGAAACACACTCGGTGGCCGATACAGCCCAAGCAGCGCATATGAGCCGCTGCACAGCGGCAGACCCAGCAGCGCGGCGGGCCACAGCAGGAAGCGCCCCAGGCTCAGGGCCAGCGCCGACAGGACCAGAAGCAGGAGCGGCCCCAGGCTCAGCGCGGGCCCAGCCCAAAGCGACTCGCCAAGGCGCGGGCTACCTTCCGCCCGACGGGCCTGCCGCAGGCGCGCCAGGCCAGCCAGCGTGAGCAGCGTCGCCGCCAAGAGCAGCTGTGGCCGCGCCTCCGCTTCCAGAAGCGCCGTCGCCAGCCCCGGCAGCACCGGGCCCGCCAAGAGCAGCCAGGCTAGCAGCAGCGCTCCGCCATACAGCCCAGACGGATCGATCACCTTCACCTTGGCCAGCGCTGCCGAGCTCTGCGACACCCGGCTTGATTGTATCGCACTGCCCCACGGAGCGAGCCAGGCGCAGCGCGACGCCAGCCGGCCGGAAGACCGGCCATGCGCATTGTCAGCGCGGTCAGGCGGCAGCGGTGCCACTTCTGCAGGAAGCACTGCTGGCCGCGACGCAGCCCGGATATCCGGGAAAACGGAATCGATAAAAAAGGAACCGACAAAAAAGGAATCAGCCAGCACAGAGCCAGGCGAAGCATGCTGGGCGGCGCACCGCCCGGAGTCGCCCTCGCGCTGAGGCTAGGCCTGCTGTGGCGCGAGCCCGATGTGGCGGGTCGGCCTGCTGATACGCTGATCTATTCGCACTAATGCGGAATTTGTTTTTCAACATAACCAGCCGTGGTTATTGTTTTTCATAGCAAGTTTGGCTTTTTTATTGTTATTAACTTGCCAGCCCGTCGCCACCGCGCTCCGCTGCACTGACAGCTCGCGCCGAGCCCGCCGACGACCGCGGCCAGACCTTCCCCTGCTGCCTGACATCGCGGTAGGCTGCTGCTAGCTGCGCGCGCAGGCCGCTTGCCGTCGCGTGCCCACCCTGGCTAAACCGCAAACGACGATGTCCGCGCTCCCGCCCGCCTCCCCGATCGCCCTTTCAGCCCCGCCCAAGCGGGAGCTTCCGATCCGGGCGATGTCGGCGCTGATCCGGCTGTGCAACAGCGCGCCGCTGCGTCACCTGTCCGAGCTATGCCTGGCCGGGCTGCTCCTTGTGCGACGAGTCCTGCCCGGCCGCCTGCTCGATCGGCTGCTGCGCTCGTATCTGGCTGCCGACTCGCCCTGCGCCGGGCCACGCGATGCGCCGAGCCGGCGCTTTGTGCGCTGGTTCCTGCAGCACTTCGGCGCAAAGACGATGGCGCGGGCCCAGGCCTATCTGGGCGAGGTCAAGCTGACGCAGGCCGCGCGTCGGCTCGATCGCTTCCTGCGCGTGCTGCTGGTGGCTGAGCTACGCGCCAGCGCGCGCTATCTGGCCGGTCGCTGCCCGACGCCGGAGGCGCCGCTATTAAACCAGGCCCAGCTGGCGCTGTATCCGCACTGCGACCTGGCCTGCCACGGCTGCTACACCGAAGAAGATCGACGCGGCCAGCCCCCCGCAGCCGACCAGATCGCCTGGCTGATCGACGAGGCAGAGTCCTGCGGCGCCTACATCATTCATGTCGTCGGCAAGGGCGAGCCGTTCTTGTCGCCGGCCTGGGCCGAGTCGTTTCTGGATGTCCTCGCCGCGCGGCCGCACCTGTTCTTCACCGTCGTCACGCACGGCCTGCGCATCACCGCGCAGCAGGCCGCGCGCCTGGCCCGCTTGGGCAATGTGCTGGTCTTGGTCAGCATCGACGGCCCGGCCGATCTGCATGAAGCGCGCCGCGGCCCCGGCACCTACACCGGCCTGCGCCAAGCGCTCGACCGGCTGCGGCAGCACGGCGTGTTCTTCGGCTTTTCGACGACGGTCACGGCGCAGAACCAGCACGCGCTGACACAGCCACAGTTCATTGACGACCTGATCGCCGCCGGCTGCTCGGTGGGCATGTACTCGCGCTACTTTCCGCTGTCGCCGGCTCATCGCGATGCGCTGCAGCTCTCGTCGTCCGCCTTGGCCGACTATCAGCGTGCCTTCGCTGCAGCGCGCGAGCGAGCGGCGATTCCGCTCCTGGATCTGGATGACATCGAGCAGACCACCGGCTGCCACTCGCGCTTCGGCGAGTCGGTGCACATCGATGGCGTCTCTGGTGCGGTGACGCCGTGCATTCGCGTGCCCTTTGCCCCAGATGACTGCCGGCTGGATCGCTCGGCGGGGCGCGGGCTTGCGGCCGTGCTGTCGCACTCGTTCTTCGTCGAGTATCGCCGGCGCCAGGGACCGTGCCCGAGCCACTGCGGTGCCGACCTGGCCGGCGAGCTAGCCGCCGTCGAGCGCATCCTCGATCATCACGGCGCGGCGGGCCCACGGCTGGCCGAGTATCGCGCGCGCAGCCCAGCCGCGACCGCGCCGGTGCGACTGCGGCTTCCCATCCTGCCCCCCTCCCCTAGGTGACTCATGGATCCTCGCGAGCCTGATGCCCCCCAGCCTCCCCCGCCCCCGACGCAGAGCAGCGCGCCGATCTATCGCACCAGCTATGGCCAGGCGAAGGAGCTCAATCCACTGCCCAGCCTGTCGATCGCGCTGTCTGCCGTGCTGCTGTTCTGGGTGCCGGTGGTCGGGCTGGTGTTCGGGGCGATGACCATGGCCCGCGCCTTTCGCGTCATGACGCATCCGCGCGGCGACGGCTTGGCCGCTGGCTTCGTCCTGCTGCTGGGAGCCGGGGCGACGGCCTTTGGCCTCGGCTCGACGGTCCTGGGCTTCGCCATCCTCAGCGGCTCGTGTCCGCACGTCTATTCGTTTGATGGAGCGCGCTTTCAGCTCGATGCCGATCCGCTGTCGGGCGCGCTGTTCGCCGGGGCCGAGCGCGAGGACTGGGATCGCCTGGAGCACCTGCAGCCCGTCGAGGGTCGCTATCGCCTGCGGGTGGTCAACGAGCTCAAAGAGATCGATCACATCGATGCGCTGTCGCTTCGCGTCGTCGATCACGAGCCGGGCAGCGCCGTGCTGCCAAGCCCAAGCGGCGAGCTGTGGCCGGTGCGCGAGGCCGTGCCACCGCAGACCGCCGTCGATAGCCATGGCCGCGATGTGCGGGCTGCGCTCGCCGCGAGCGATGATGTGGCGGAGAGCGGCCGGGCGCACGACTTCGCCGCGCAGAAGAGCGATCCGCGCGAGCGCCTGACTTTGACCTTCGCGCGGCCGGCTGGCCCACGCGCCCTGCTGTGGCTGCGCGCCCACAGCACGCCGTTTGCCGAAGAGGCCTACGTACACTACATGGCGACGATGGGACCGGGGGCCGGCGTGCTGATGCGCTGGGCGCAGAGCGACACCGACTATCCCTATGCGCAGCGCGTCGCGGATGAGGCGCGGCGCCTTGGCCTGCCGCTCACCGTGCACGCGGTCGGCACCGGCGCGGTCGTCGAGCTAGGCCCGATCGGCCCGGCGATTCAGCGCGACTTTGTCGTGCCCCTGCCCCTGCCGGCGAGCGGTGACACCGTCACTATCGAGCTATCGCTGACGCCGCTGTTCTGGGAGATCGATCAGGCCCGCCTGGCCGTCGCCCCCGCCGGCCCGCTTCCCGGTCAGCTGCTGCAGCCTGAGTCGGTGCAGGATCACCAAGGACGCAGCCTGCTGCCGCTTTTGCGCGATGCCGATGGCCAGCGCGTGCGCCTGCAGAACAGCGAGTACATCGAAGCCGGCTTCGTCGCGCCGCCGACCGTCGCCGGAACCGAGCGCACGGTGGTGCTGGCCATCCGCGGCTTCTATGAGATGGACTTCGGCGGGCGCGGCTGGCTGAATCCGCTCGCGCTTGTCGCCCATCGCCTGGGCTATCGCTCGCTGCCGCGCTTTGCTCTGCAGCGCGCCCTGGATGCCAGCCACTGATGGCGCCCAGCGTCGATCTAGCCGGCAAGCGAGCCCTGGTCAGCGGCGGCTCCAGCGACATCGGCCGCGCCATCTGCCTGCGCTTAGCGCGAGCCGGGGCCACGGTCGCGTTCACCTATTTTTCCGATCACGACGGTGCTGCAGCGACGCGGCAGGCGCTGTGCGAGCTCGGCTCGCCGCCGCGCAGCGTGCTGCGCGTCAACTTCGGCGATGAGGCCAGCAGCCAGGACTTCGTCGCGCGCCTGCAGGCTGAGCTGGAAGCCGTCGATCTGCTCATCAGCAACGTCGCCTCGGGCGTCTTTCGCGACGCGACGGCGCTGAGCGCGCGCCACCTCAAGTGGACGTTCGATGTCAACGCGCGCTCGCTGCTGACCCTGGTGCAGGGCTGCCTGGCCGAGCGCCCGGCGGCGCCACCGCTGCTGCACACTGGGGCCGCCATCGTCGCTATAAGCTCGCTGGGGGCCGTGCGAGCCATCCCGCAGTACACCGCGCTCGGCGCCAGCAAAGCCGCGCTGGAGTCACTCGCCCGCCACCTCGCCCTGGAGCTAGGCCCACGCGGCATCCGCATCAACCTGGTCAGCCCCGGCATCGTGTCGACCCGAGCGCTGGCCCAGCTGCCCAATCGCCAGCAGCTCTTAGAGATCGCGGCCAGCCGCACGCCGCTGGCTCGCCTGTGCACACCCGACGATGTCGCCGAGGTCGTCGCCTTCCTGGCCAGCCCCGCCGCCGCGATGATTCACGGCCAGACGCTGCACGTCGACGGCGGCTACTCCATCGTCGGCTAGGCAGCGGGGGGCGAGAAAGCCTGAATCAGAAATAGAATATCCGCGAATATAGACATCAATTCAAATCACTAACATAAAATATATGTTCTATATTTAGATTTAAATCTAAAATAATCGAGTCCCCCCTCGCTAGGCCAGCTTGAAGCCGCCGTCGACGGGCAGGATGGCGCCGGTGATGTACGAGGCAGCGGGGCCGGCCAAAAAGGCGATGACGCGGGCGACCTCTTCGGGCTGGCCGAAGCGGCGCAGCAGGATCTTGGACAGCGCCTCGTCGTGTCCTTCTTCGCGGATGCGCTCGCTCATGGCGGTGACGATGACGCCGGGCGAGACGGCGTTGACCAGGATGCCGCGCGG
>CAZVMD010000195.1:0-9149 GCA_964628555.1 uncultured Myxococcales bacterium
CCAACATCGGGCAACACGATACCGCAAAGGCTCGGCGCTGCCGATGAACAATGCGCACCGGGACGGCAGGCAAATACTCGGCGCGGCTCTGGGACAGCGCGTCGGCGGCTCGGGGCGGGCTACATCCGATTGATGCCGTCGAAGGCCGCGGTCTTGTAGCACTCGGCGAGGGTGGGGTAGTTAAAGACGGTGTGGATGAAGTAGTCGATGCGGCCGTTGTAGGAGAGGACGGCTTGGCCGATGTGGATTAGCTCGGTGGCGCCTTCGCCGATGATGTGGACGCCGAGAAGCTCGCGGGTGTCGAGGTGGAAGATGAGCTTGAGCAGGCCGGTGTTGTCGCCGGTGATCTGGCCGCGGGCGATCTCGCGATAGTGGGCCTTGCCGACCTCGTAGGGGATGCCAGCGTCGGTGAGCTCCTCTTCGGTGCGGCCGACCATCGAGATCTCGGGGATGGTGTAGATGCCGTAGGGGAAGAGGCCGGGCACGCTCTTGGCGTCGAGTCCGAAGGCGTGACAGGCGGCGAGGCGGCCCTGCTCCATCGAGGTCGAGGCCAGGCTGGGAAAGCCGACGACATCGCCGACGGCATAGATGTGCGGCTGGCTGGTCTGATAGTGCTCGTTGACCGGGATGCGGCCGCGATCGTCGGGGGTGATGCCGATGCTGCGCAGGTTCAGCGACTCGGTGCAGCCGGTGCGACCGATGCTGTACAGCGCCTTTTCGGCGACGATCTGCTTGCCGCTCTTCAGCTCGATCTTGACCCGCTCGCCGCGCTCGTCGTGGATGGGCGAGAGGGCGCTGACCTCTTCGCCGAGGCGCAGGGTGACGCGCTGCTGCCGCAGGTGATAGGCCAGGGCATCCATGATCTCGGCGTCGACGAAAGACATCAGGCGCGGGCGCTTGTCGATGATGGTGACGCGCACACCGAGCGCCGCGAAGATCGATGCGTACTCGCAGCCGATGACGCCGCCGCCGATCACCGCCAGCGTGCGCGGCAGGCTGTCGAGCTGCAGGATGTCGTCGCTGGTAAAGATGGTGCGGTTATCAAACGGGATCTTGCGATCGCGGGTGGCGTGAGTGCCGGTGGCGATGATGACGTGGGCGGTGGTGACATCGCGATGGCCGCGGCCGTCGAGCGAGCTTAGGCGTACGGTATGGGCATCGATCAGCGAGGCATCGGCGCTTAAGAGCTCGACGCGGTTGCGCATCAGCTGATGGCGGATGACGTCGAGCTCGTGGCGGATGACGTGCGAGGTGCGGAACAGCAGGTCTTCCAGCGTGACGTTCGACTTGATGACGTGCGAGGCGCCGTACAGGCTGCGCTCGCGATAGCCGGAAAAATAGAGCACGGCTTCGCGCAGCGTCTTGCTGGGGATGGTGCCGGTGTTGATGCAGACGCCCCCCAGCGAGGCCTTGCGCTCGATCACCGCGACGCGCTTGCGCAGCTTGGCCGCCTGAATCGCCGCGCGCTGGCCGGCTGGGCCAGAGCCAATCACCAGCAGATCGTACTCATAGCTGGACATGCGCCCTCCTCGCTGTCCGCAGACAGTCCACTATATCCCGCCCGGTGGCGCGGCCGGGCAATTCCGACATCGTCTGCGGCCTACCCTGCGCTGCCGGGGCGGCAGTGGTCGGCGCGACGGAGGGAGCAGGTGGGCGCCGCGCCCCTGCGCTGGGCCAGGCGATGGCGCCGGTCAGCCCGGACAAGATACTCAGCCGGAGAAGCTGCTCAGTCGGCAGCAGAGCGCGGTGAAAGCGGTTGGCCAAGAGCGTGCGCCGCTCGCGGCGAACGAGGCTTCATTGCTGTTGGCCGCCGTGAGTAGCCCGACTCGGGTAGCGGTCGTGCGTGGCTCCACGCCTGGTCTACGCCAGCCACCGGACTTTGGGCTCGATGTTCCCTGCTTAACAGTTGCCTGCGGCAGAGCAGCCAAGCCGATCCAGCACTTCAGGAGAGCGCGCCGGGGCTGATACAATTTGGATCATCGCTGGTGACACTGCAGGTCGTCGTCGTTGTCGACCACCAGGGAGCTTCACCAGAGCGGAGGAGCCGCGTGTGGATCGAGCTTGGACGGACGATGCCTGGTCTTTTGCTGGCTGCGCCAGGTGTTCCGCTGCCCGTCATCCTGGGGGTCGCAGGCTTTGGTACCTTCGTCGCGATCCTCTGCTTGGTGGGGGGGCTGCTGAGCTTGGCGCGGGCCCAGCGCATGGAAGCCATCCCGCTGGTTGATCCGTCGCGCCTGAGCCAGGACTTTGTGGGCAGACAAGTCCGCGTACGCGGCAAGGCCACGGGCAGCGTGCAGCCCTCTCCCGCCTCCGCCAAGCCCTGCGTGGCCTGGGTGCAGTGGACGATGAGTGTGTCGCAAAATCCCGACACGCCGACGCAGAGCTATGGCCATACCTTTAGCGCGAGCGACTGGGGAATCTCGGATGGACGTGGCTCGGTCCTGGTGCGGTGGAGCAAGGAGCATCTCAACATCACGCTGGGAACCAGCAGCCAGCAGAACGGCAAGGGCTGGTCGGATGGCAGCTACTCGGCCAGCGAAGTGTACTGCGAGGCGGTGATCGCCGAAGGCGATGCACTGGATGCATCGGGCGTGATCGAGAGCGGTCCGCGCGGCTTGGCGCTCTCGCTGCATCACCCAGACTCGGCCCTGACGCGCGCGGGCGTGGATGCGGCGCAGGCTGCACGCAAGGAAGGTCGCATCCTGCTCGCCTGTTCCGCGGGAGCCGCCGTGCTGTTTGGCGCCGTCGCTGCGCTGATGCGCTGGGGATAAGCCAGGGCATGGGCTGTCTGAAACTTCAGACCAAGCAGGGACACACGATGCCCCCGCGGGGATGAAGTCTGCACAGGACCTGTCCCAGTCGTGATGGGTCTGTCGATGCGCCAGTGCCCCGTCGATTGGCGCGCGGTCTGCCTGCACTTCAAGGTGGGGATGGCGGCAGCGCTGCTGAGCCGGCGTGGTTGCTTTTTCGCACAGTCGAGGCCACTGCGCGGCTTGCGCAGTCTATGCGAGTATGTCTTGGCAACCTCCAGCCCGGCATTGCCAACGTAGCAGACGGGTCGGGAGTCCGGACGAGCGCTGGGCCACAAACAGGAGGGAGCCAAGCCATGCCTGCCAATCGCGAAAATGTCGACGCAGCCAAGGACGGAAGTACCGGCGGTTCACGGGAGGCGGACAAGACCCACCGTGATCGCGTCCGTGACCTCATCAACGATGTGCGAGAGGTCGGCAAACCCAGGCTCGGATTTCACAGGACGTGCCCTAGACGCGCCAGCGCTCTGCCCCGCTAGATTTGTCCTAAGCGGTGTGCCAAGCCCCACTTGGGGCCTGGCGCAGCCTCGGCGGCACGACGCTAGGACAGCCGCCGGGCTGGCGATGGCGGGCACGATGGCCATCCCCCTCGCTACGGCTTGGCCTGCCCAGGGAGCGCCTGCGAGCCCTTCGCCATGAAGCTCCGCAAACGGGCGCGCGGCAGCTACTGGCCGAGCTGCTCCAGCTTGCTGATGAGCTCCGGCGCGAAGGTGCCCTGGCCAAGCTTGCTGCGCACCTGCTTGAAGAGGGCGTCCCACTTGGCCCGCTCGTCTGCCGTGCAGTCGATCACCGTCATCTTGCCCTTGATGCGACCAAAGGCCGCATCGTCTTCGTTGCGGATGCGCTTGGTCAGCGCGTTCGCCGCGACCTTGGCGGTATCGAGGAGAATTTGCCGGAGATCGGCGGGCAGTGAGTCGACCAGCTTCTGCGAAAACCCCAGGGCGCCGATGGCATAGCTCTGGACCAGACTCTGGATAGTATCGAGCTTCGAGGACCACTGCAGCTGCTCGGCGGCCAGCGGCGGCGCAAAGACGATGTTGATGGCGCCGGTGTTGAGCTGCGGCAGCACCTCGGGCACGTTGAGCGGCACCGGCGCTACCCCGCCCACCGTCTGATAGAACACCGGCTGGATGGCATCGTCCCGCCACATAGACGGCTTCTTGCCCCTGATGTCGTCGGGCACCCGCACGGCAATGCCTTTTGACAGGATGCGCACGCTGCCGACATCGCCCCAGCCGGCGATCCGGAAGCCAGCGTCGCTGGCCCCCTTTTCGAACTCTGCCTTCATGGCATCGCGGGCCCTGTCGAGCTTGGCCCAGCTTGCAAACAGCCCGGGGCACTGCAGCGCGAGGATGGGCTTATGGATCTTGCTCAGACCGACGGCGGTGACGATGGCGCCACCGAGCTGACCAGACCTTATCTTGGCCACCATCGCGGCCTCGTCGCCCTGCACGCCATTGTAAAAAATCTGCAGCTCAAGCTGGCCACCGCTCTTCTCTTTGACCGCCTTTTCCCAGACGCTGAGGACCTGTCCCCACGGGCTCGCCTTCGGGGCAAGCGTGGCGAGCTTGAGGACGTCAGCGGCCCGCGCCCGGCCCGGCCCCATCCCGGCGAGGACCGCCAGGGCTCCGGTCAGCTGGATCATGCTTCTTCGTCGCATGCGGATCGTTCTCCTTGAACAGTACCTTGCCGCGATTCACAAGCGCGGTGTGAAAGATCTTGTCGCGCCCGGCCCACGCCGTACGGCAGGCTGCGGGCAGGGCCTGTTCCTCACCTGCGAGCCAGTCTCTGGCCCTGCTGCGACGGAGACCGGCGGGCATGGTGGCTGACAGAGCGCCGCTGGTTGGCGCGGCTCATGGTGAAAGCCTGGTGGTCGCTCGCCCGGCTGCCTCCCATCGAGCTGCGCCCGCCGATGTCAGCCCGGGCGCGGACGGCTGGCCGATACCTCGGCACTTGGCTGGGTGCGCCACAGCCGGAAGATCCCGCCGCGTCGCCTGGCTCAGCAACCTGATATGGTGCGCCGAGCTTGAGACGCTCGCGGATGGCTAGTCACCTGTCACCTGATCTGCCTGGTTCAGAGAACCTGCTGTTTGACCGCCTGCAGCGCATCGTCGAAACGCTGGCCGGTCTGCGCGCGGCTGGCTGGAAGAAACATCAGCATCAGTTTCAGGTGAAGGCGCATCGCTTTGCCCGCGGGCGCTGCCTGACGACGGCGCAGCTAGCTGCCTTCGAGCAAAAGCACGCTGTGGTGCTGCCGGCAGACTATCGCGCGTTCTTGCAGCACGTCGGTGAAGGCGGGGCGGGCCCGTACTATGGGCTGCTGCCGCTCTCGGCCTGGGAGGTTCTCTCAGAGCAGCCAGCCGGCCAGCTGGCCCGTCCGTCGCGGCTGCTCCCTGACGTGGACTACGGGCCGGACTTTGAAAGCGCTGCCGGCGTCGTCGCGGATCCCTACGCGGGGCTGCTCGCTATCGCCGAGCAAGGCTGCGGCGGGTACTGCGCACTGGTCGTAAGTGGGCCGGCCCGGGGGCGCGTGGTGTACGTCGGCGATGGGCGTCCGCACTTTGTCTGGGATCGATCCTTTCTCGACTGGTATGAGCGCTGGCTGGCCGAGCTGAGCGCCGGCCTCTCGGTGGCGGCGTTCGGCTATACGCGGGGCGGCAGTGAAGAGGACTTGCTCGCGGCCTTCATGGCAACGGAGTCCGTGGCGCAGCGTGTGGAGATCCTCGGCTCGCTGGGGCGCACGGAGCCGCTGACCGAGCGGGCACACCCGATCCTGCTGCAGGCCAAAAGCGCCAACGAGCCCTGGCTGCGCGCCACCGCCCTGCGCACCCTGGAACGAGCAGGCGCTTCCTTTGCGCCGCGGATCGCCGAGGGTCTGGCGGATCCTGATCCGCAGGGGCGCGAAGCCGCCGTCCACGCCTTGCAAGCCCTGGGCTGCGTCGCCGCGTTTGCCGAGTCCCTCAATGCCGCGCTATCGCGTGAGACCGACGCAGCGGCACTGTTTGCGATGTGCAAAGCGCTGCACGCGGCGGGGGCCTTGCTACCCGATTCGCTGCGGCCGCACATCGACAGCCGTGATGAAGGCCTGCGCAGCTACATGGCCAGCTTCCTCAAACAGCTCCCAGCGAGCGTCGAGATGGCCGGGTTTGAACCCCTGCTGACCGACGAGATGAGCGCAGTGCGCTTGGCGGCCCGTGAGGCCTTCGCCAAGCGTGGCGGACCCCAATCCCGAGCCACGGAGCCAGCCGGCCCCGGCGACTCGCTGCGTCGCTGGTGGCAGCGCTGGCTAGGCCGTCGCTGATGCTCTTTTGTGTCGATGTTCACTATCACGACCGCATCACCGTCGCGGCCGCCGTCGGGTTTGCGGACTGGTCGGCCGATACCGCGAGCCTGGAGCTGGTGGAGCGCTCGGACGCTGTGCCGCAGGCCTATGAGCCCGGACAGTTTTACAAGCGGGAGCTGCCCTATCTGCTCACCCTCTTGCAGCGGGTGGCGGCGCAAGCGGCGATCGCGGCGGTGATCATCGATGGCCACGTCTGGCTCGCGGGAGGCCAGCCCGGCTTGGGCGCGCACCTGCATCAGGCTCTGCCCGAGCGCGTCCCGGTCATCGGGATCGCCAAGTCCGCCTTCCACGATGGCGTCGCCGTTGCGGTGCATCGGGGCATGGGGCGGAAGCCGCTGTTTGTGACCGCTATCGGGATGGCCGATGCGCAGGCCGCGGCTTACGTGGCGGCGATGCACGGCCCCTATCGCCTGCCCACCCTGGTGAAGCGAGCCGACCAGCTCTGCCGCTCCCCTGGCCCGGCGTGAACACCGGGCGTCTCTGATCGTCGAGCGACACCGCCTCTGCCCTCAGGATCCCGATGGAGCTGGGCGGCGGGATTCTGCTTGGCGCTGGCCCGGCAATCGCCTACGGTGCCCGGAGCTCATGATTCCTTTTACCGAGCTCCTCGTCATCGTTCTTTGCCTCTTTGCCGTGGTCTTTCTTGTCGCACCGGTGGTCGGCATTGCCCGCGCTCGCCGTCGGCAGCAGCAGGGGCAGCGCGCCCTCTCTCCGGTCATTCTGTCGGCTGTGGCGTTGGTCTTTTTTATCGCCGTGAGCTTGAAGTCGGCGCCCAAGAACGTCGTGTTCCTGTTTGGTTCCGTCCTCAACCTCGCGTGGTTCGCCACCGCCCTTCTGGCCAATCAGCGCGCCACGCAGCCCACCTCCTCTCGCTAACGAGGTCTCATGCCGGCCTTCCTACCGCGGGTCCGTACCCTGAGCCGTGCTGCGCTGCTTTTCCTGTTGGCCTGCGCCGAGCCGATCGACGACAGCGAGCCCGTTCCCCCAGCCCCGATCGGCAGCGAGGGACCGACGGCTTGGCTGGGTCCTACGCCGCTGGGGGCGACGCCGGGGCCGGCCGGCGTGACGTTTCGCCTGTGGGCGCCGGCGGCGCGAGCCGTGGCAGTGGCGGGTGACTTCGCGGCGCAGCCGGTGGCGATGACCTCGCTGGCGCCGCAGCACCCGGGGGTGTGGGCGGTGCAGGTGGCGGCGGCGCAGGTCGGTCAGCACTATCGCTATCAGCTGACGGGCCGGGATGGCAGCGCGCTCCTGCGCCTGGATCCCTATGGTCGGCAGGTGCAGGACGGGCAGTCGGTCATCGTCGATCCCGCGGCCTACGCCTGGACTAGCCCGCCGTATGTGCGGCCGGGGAAGAATCAGCTAGTCGTCTATGAGCTACACGTCGGCAGCTTCAGCTGTCCCGACGATCCGGGCCGCTGCGGCTTCGCCTCGGTGACTGCGCGGCTCGACTATCTTTCCGACCTGGGCATCAACGTGCTTGAGCTGATGCCGGCCAGCAGCCACGGCAGCCAGCGCGGCTGGGGCTATAACCCGCACAGCTACTTCGCGCCGCATGCGCCCTACGGCAGCCCAGCTGAGCTGCGGACCCTCGTCGATCAGGCGCACGCGCGCGGCATCGCGGTGGTGCTGGACATGGTCTACAACCACTACGATGGCTGGAAGCGAGCGCCGCTGTACTGCTTCGATGGCGACTGCGCCGACGGCTGGAGCGGGCCGTATTTTTTTGCCGATCCCAAGTACCGCAGCACGCCCTGGGGTCCACGCTTTGACTACAGCCGGCCGCAGGTCGCCGACTTTATCGTCGACAACCTGCTGTTCTGGCGGCGCGAGTACCGCATCGATGGCTTCCGCTGGGACTCGGTGTCGAACATCCGCGCCATCGATGGCAGTGGCAGCGTGCCCGGCGGCGTGGCGCTGATCCGACGCGGCAACGCAGCGGCGCAGACTTTGCCTGGGGCGCTGCTCATTGCCGAAGACCTCAAGGGCTATGGCGGCATCACCGAGCGCAGCGAGAGCGGTGGCCTGGGCTTCGACACGCAGTGGGACGGCGGCTTTCACTGGGCGCTGACCTCGGTGGTCAGTGGCGCCGATGATCGGGCACGCAACATCAACGGGCTGCGCGATGCGCTCTCCGGCCGCTACAACGGCGATCCCTTCCAGCGCCTGATCTACAGCGAGAGCCACGACACGGTCGGCAACAGCGGCACGCGCCTGCCCTCGCAGATCGATCCGGGTGATCCGGGTAGCTGGGCGGCGCGCAAGCGCTCGATCTTGGCCGCCGCGGTGCTGCTGACGGCGCCTGGCGTGCCGATGCTGTTCGCCGGGCAGGAGTTCCTCTCGGTGGGCCGCTTCGCCGATCCGCCGGCTCCGCTCGACTGGGCGCGCGTCTCGGGGCAGGCGCCGATCGTCGAGTTTTATCGCGACCTCATCGCCCTGCGCCGCAACCGGGCGGGCCGCACGGCGGGCCTGACCGGCTCGGACATCGCGGTGTATCACGTCAACGATGCGGCCAAGGTGCTGGCCTATCGCCGCTCCGCCGGCGGCGACAGCGATGTCGTGGTGATCGCCAACTTCGGCAGCCAGAGCTACACCCGCTACGACATCGGTCTGCCGGCCAGCGGGACCTGGAAGGTGCGGCTAAACAGCGACGACAGGCGCTACTCCACCGACTTTGGCGGCGCGCCGTCGAGCGATGTCGTGGCCCAAAGCCTGGCGCGCGATGGGCTGCCGTACATGGGCGGCGTCGCGCTGGGGCCGTATAGCGTGGTGATTTTGTCGCGCTGACCAGAAGATGCTTGCTTCCTCCCCACCCGACCCACTAACACCTCGGGCTGGAGGCGTCACATGAAGCGGATTCTTGAGGTCGTCGGAGTCGGAGCGGTGGTTGCGGCGGGCTATGCCGCCGCGCTTGGGTCGTGCGGGGGGTCGTCTTCGGACGAAGGCTCGTGTAGCACCTCGACGAGCACGAGCACGAGCACCTCGACGAGCACGAGCAC
>CAZVMD010000195.1:9249-13338 GCA_964628555.1 uncultured Myxococcales bacterium
AGCACCAGCACCTCGACCAGCACCTCGACGGGCTGCAGTACCTCGACCAGTACCCCCTTTGGCCTCTAGCCCCGCTGCCGCCGCGCCATGCTGCTAGAGGACTGGCTGGTCGGCGGGGTGCTGATCCTGCTGGCCGGTCTGCACATCGCGGGGCTCCAACGCTTCACACTGTCGACCTGGTTTGTCGAGCGCGGCCTGGGCTTGTTCGGCGTGATCCTGGGCTTGTCGGTTCTGTTCGCTGCGCTGCGCGTCCTGCGCAGTCGCGAGCGACGCCTGTGGCCGCTGCTGGGGGCGCCGCTCTCGCTCGCGCGCCACTTTGGGCCCTTCGTCGTTCTGCTGGTCGCCTACGAAAACATCCTCGGCTTGGTCGGCCGCCTGCGCCCGGTGCTGTACGACGAGACCTTGATGCGGCTCGATCTGCTGCTGTTCCCGCAGCACCCGACGCTGTGGTTCGAGTCGCTGGTGACGCCAGAGCGCACCGCCTGGTTCTCGTTCTTCTATCTGTCGCTGTACATCTATCCGCTGCTAAGCGGCGGCCTGCTGTATCTAAGTGGGCGCCTGACCGCGTTTCGCCACTTCATGCTGACCTTCACGCTGGTCGGCTTGATCGGCTATCTCGGCTATCTGTGCGTGCCGGTGATCGGGCCGCGCTATTACTTTGCGCGCTACTACCACGTCGCGCTGTCGAGCGGTCAAGCCCTGCCGCAGAGCGCTGAGCTTGCCACCTGGCTGGCGGCGCCGTGGGTTGCGATCGCCGATCGCATCAGCTACGACCAAGCGCTGCTCAGCGGCGCGCCGCGCAACTGTTTCCCGTCGCTGCATACCGCTTGGGGACTGGTGATTCTGATCTTTGCCTACCGCCAGCTCCGGCCGCTGTTTTGGCTCTATCTTGGGCCGATTGCGCTGCTCATCCTATCGACGCTCTACCTGCGCTTTCACTACGTCGTCGACCTGCTGGCGGGCGCGGCGCTGGCCCTTTTGGGCAGCTACGCCATCCCGCGCTGTGAGCAAGCCTTCGCCCGCTGGGTTGCGCCTCAGCCGGCCGATCCGCCGTCGATGCTGCCCAGCCTGGCAGAGGTGGCGTCCGCGCTGCCGGCCCCGCTGCGCGCGCTTGTCCGCGCTGCTTCTGCCTACCTGGCGTCGCGAGCCCAGCTGTGGCCGCAGGCCCTGCTGCTGCTGAGCGTGGCGCCGATCTACATCACCTGCTTGCCCAGCGGTCTTACCGAGGCCCACCGCGGCGAAGACGGAGCAGAGCTGGTCGCTGCGGCGGTCACCGGCGGAGTCGCCCATCCGACGGGCTATCCGCTGTATCTGCTCCTGCTGCGTGGGCTGTGCGGGCTATATCGCGGCGCCGATCCGATCGACGTGGCGCATGTCAGCAGCGCGTTTTTTACCCTGGCGGCGGCCTGCCTGCTCTTGCAGCTCTTGCGCGAGCTCTTGCACCACTTTGTCGAGGCGCCCTCGCCCTGGTCGGTCGAGCTGCCGGCCTTAAGCGGAGCCTGGGTCTTTTGCTTCCTGGGGACGGTGTGGAACCAGGCCGTCATCGCCGAGGTGTATGCGCTGCACGCGCTGTTTGTCGCCCTTGTCCTGTGGCAGCTGACGCGGCTGCTGCTCTCGGCCGAGCGGCGCGCAGCGCGCAGCACCTGGCTGGCCCTGAGCTTTGGCCTGGGGCTGTGCCATCACCTGACGCTGCTGCACCTGCTGCCCGCGGCAGCGCTGACCCTGTGGCTGAGCGGCGCGTGGAGCCGGTCGCTGCTGTGGCGGGCAGGCTTGGCCGGCTGGGTCGGTCTGCTGCCCTATCTGAGCCTGCTGGCTGCGGCGCGGCGACAGCCCGTGCTGAGCTGGGGCAATCCCGACACGCTGTCACGCCTCTTTGCGATGATCTCGGGACAGCAGTATCGCTTCCGTCTACACGGCGATGCGCAGGCTGTGCTCCGGCGAATCGTGGAGCGCTGCGCGCTTGCCGCAGATGCCGGACACCTGACGATGATCGTGGGTCTGTTCGGCGCTGCGATCGCGCTTTACTGGGCGCTGCGCGAGCCCGGTGACCGCTCGCGCCCAATCCGGCGCTGGCTGGCCGTCGCGGCGGTGGCGGTGCTCGGCAACCTGATCGGCGCTGGGCTGTACGACATCGAGGATCTGCGCAGCTACTTCATCCCGACCGAGCTGTGCTTCGCTGCCGCGATCGGGCTTGGGCTGGCGGCGGTGGCTAGGGCCGGTCTTGCCCAGCGCGGCCTGGCCGGGGTGGCCCGCTATGTGGTCGCTGGCCTGGCCGTATGCACGGTGGGCACAGTGCTGCTGCGCAACGTCAAGCAGGCCGATCTGCACGGCCGTCATGCCCTCGATCGCGAGGTGCGCCGCATCGTCGCTGAAGCGCCGCCGGGTGCGCTGATCATCGGCCATGGCGACGGCCTGATGTTCGGGCTGTGGTACGAGCGCTTCGTGCGCTCATCGCGCCGCGATCTCGACCTCCTCAATCGCGATCTGTTGGCGCAGGACTGGTACATCCGCAGCCGCCAGCACTTCACGCCGCAGCTGCGCTGGCCAACGGGCTTTGACTTTGACGACGGCCAGCTAAACCCGGTCGAGGCCGTGCTAGCAGCGACGGTGCGCGCTAACTACAGCCACCGCCCGATCATCGCGCTGCGCGACTACACGGCGCTGACCGGCTGCCAGCGCACCGCCAGCCAGCGCCTCGTCTGCCCCGCGTCAAAGTCCGCGCCCGGTCCCTGAGCGCTCGCTTCTTGCACCCGCTTCAGCGACGGGACGCTAGGTAGCGGGCCAGGATCTGGCGGGCGACATCGCGGAACGACTCAAGCACGCCTACGCCGGTCGTGGCCACGGCGAAAAAGACCGGCTCATCGCCGACCCGCAGCGCCGAGATCAGCGCAGAGACCGGCGCCAGGTCGGGCAGGTCGCGCTTGTTTAGCTGCAGCACGCGCGGCAGATCGCGCAGCGCAACGCCATGGCTTGCCAGGTTCGCGCTCACCTCTTCCTGCGCTTCTACGTTGTGTTCAAAGCGCGCGACCTGCGAGTCGGCGACAAAGACCAGTCCATCCACACCGTCTAGACACGCCCGTCGCCGCTCGTCGTGGTAAAGGACTCTGCGCGGAACAGCGAGCTCGAACCAGGCCTGCTGGCCCGAGAGCTGCGGCTCCAGCGCGCGCTGGCGAAACGAAGCCCAGAGCAGGCCGTGCCGGGCCACCCAATAAGACCCATCTTCTTGTCGCAGGCTGTGTCCAGCCGGTGCGCATTTATCGTCTGGGTCGAGGTGACGCAGGATCCAGCTGAGGTTGGCAGTGCGGCCTGACTGGCCTGGGCCGTCGTAGACGATCCTGAAGCGCACCTGGCCCGTGGCCTCATCGATCTGCGGCATGGCCGGCTCCATGGGCCGCTCGCGCAGCCCGCGCCAGGCGCCGCTTACTTCTGGTGGCAGAAGAGGCAGCCGCTTGGCTGATTGGCGTAGACCATGCGGAAGGCCGAGCCGTCTTGGCCCAGGTCGGCGAAGGTCTTGAGGAACCCATCCAGCTGATCGTACGCGCTCTGCGCCACGGCGCGATACGGCCACTGCTCAGCCCCGGGAGAGCTCAGGGCCTCGCGCAGATAGCGCTGCGCCTTGTCGCGCTGACCCACCCGGGCGTAGGCCTCTGCGAAGTGGTAGCTCAGGCCCGGTCGGGCATAGGGCGCGTGCGCGGTGTTGCGGCTGCAGAAGTCCACCCCCTCGCAGCGCCAGTCATCAAGCAGCTTGGCGGTGCGCTGCGGGATGCCGGTGCTCAGGGGGAAGCCGATGGTGGTGCCGCTCAGCGACAGGGTGTTGCCGAGTGGGTTCTTGGCGACGTTTTGAAAGCCGCGCTCCGCCAAGGGGACGGCCTTGACCCAGTCTTCAAAGATCGCCGGGAGGGCCATCTCCATCGTGTCTTCCCAGGGCGCGATGATGCCGTTGCTCGGGTCGAGCCTGGCGGCTTCGCGGAACTCGGCGATGACCAGCGTCTCGGCGCCGAGGGCGTACTTTTTCTGCGCGTTCTCCAGGGCCATGGCGAGGCGCAGCTGACCCAGACGGAAGTGCAGGCGCGAGCTGGCCTGGGGATC
>CAZVMD010000196.1:0-13307 GCA_964628555.1 uncultured Myxococcales bacterium
CGTTTGCGCTGGCCAAGCGCTTCTTTGTCGCCTGGCTGATCGGCGGCACGCTGCTCGGCGCGGGGCTCGGCCTGCTCGTCGGTGGCCTGACCTACGTGCTGCTGCGGCGACGCCAGGCGCAGCACAAGAGCCAGCCGCTGTCGCCAGCCGAGCAGAAGGAGGCGGCGATCGACGCGGCGCTGCAGCGGGCGGCGCGGCGCTATGACCGGGCGCTGCCGCGCTATCGCTACTACGCGCGGGCCAAGTATCGCCTCGATCCCTGCTATCGCGAGCTGCTCTTGCGCATCCCTCCCGGCTCGCACACCGTCGATCTGGGCTGCGGTCAGGCGCTCTTGGGCGTGGCGCTGGCCGAGCTAGGCGAGGGGCGCAGCAGCCTGGGCATCGACTGGGATACCGTCAAGCTGACCGCCGCCCGCATCGCCACCGCCGAGCTTGCCGCCTGCGCGATCTTGGAGGCCGATGTGCGCGAGGCGGTGCTGCCGGCTTGCGACGTCGTCGCGCTCTGCGATGTCCTGCACTACTACCAGCCCGACATCCAGCGTCAGATCCTGAGGCGGGCGGTGGCAGCCCTGCGCCCCGGCGGCCAGCTTCTCCTGCGCGAGACCGATGGCAGCGCCGACAGTCAGGCCGGGCGCACGCGCCTGTTTGAGCGCTGGATGGTGCGCCTGGGCTGGAACCGGGCACCGCAGGTCTACTATCGCGCGCTGCGCGAGCTTCGCGACGAGCTTGCGGCCCTCGGCCTGTCGGTCAGTCAGCAGGCTGTGGCCGGCGCCACCCATCCCGGCAACTTTCTCTTGCAGGGCCGCAAGCCCGAGGCCGCGACGGCGCTGCCGGCGCCAGTCCCTACAGCGCCGTAACCTCGACCCGCTCGCGCTCGGCGGCGGCTTCGGCGGCTTCAGCAGTGGTGGAGAGCAGGTCGCTGCCCGGCTTGCTCTGCACCAGGCTGCGCGCATCGATGCCGAACAGGCGCAGCAGCGGCCGCGGCGGTCGCAGCGCCAGATCCGGCGACTGGGCAAAGATGCGCGACAGGTTTTCGACATAGGCGGTCGACAGCTCGCGGAAGCTGATGCCATCGAAGTCCGCCGCCACCCGTCGGCTGGCCCACGACGACAGGATCAGCGCCGAGAACACCGAGTAGTACGTCGCGCGCAGCCGCAGCCCGGTGGCAAACGAGGGGTCGTGCTTGAGCACCTCGCGCACGAAGTGGACGTTGAGCGGCACGTGGAAGGACTCGTCGCGCGTCAGGATGGCGAGCATGGCGCGCACCGCTGGCTGCCGCACCCGACCCAGCGCGATGCGGTAGGTGGTGGCGCCGATGGTCTCGAACATCAAGTTCGTGAGCATGATCGACTCCATGTGCTCGGCGCGATCGTAGGCGCGATAGAACGTGCCGGTCACCGGTCCCATCGGCCGCACCTCACCGCCGATGCGCGGCAGGAAGTCGGTCAGTAGCTCGCGATGCCAGCCCTCTTCGTTGCCGTACAGGATCAGGCACTCGGCCAGCTCGGGATCGCGCGGGCGGACTTGCTCGGCCAAGCGATGGGCCTGGGTCATGCCGGACTCTTCGGCGCGGTAGGCGGCGTTGAAGAAGGCGACGCAGGCGGCTTGCTCGCGCGGGGAGCGAAACACCACCGCCTGCCGCAGCGCATCGGTCGGCTCGCGATACATCGTCTCGGCGCGACGGCGGAGCTTCTCTAGCCACCAGCTCGTGGGACGCACCACGGCTGGATTGACGCGGCCGCGATGGCGGGCAAAACGCTCAATTTTCACGCGATTCCTCTCGGCATGGACCGCAGCGAGTTTGCATCGTTTGCAGCGAGAGTCAACCCAGCTGTGCAGGGCCGAAATTCCTGCGCTGTGCGTCGAGGACTGAGCGGACTTTGGCCGCTTTCGCAGCTCGCAGGGCCTGCCTCTTGCCGACCCGGCCGGCAGCCTGCGCTGCCTGACTGGCCAGCGCGCGGAGCGACCCACCCGGGAGAGCACGCAGAGGTGGCTGACCCATGTGCGGGACATGTGACACGCCTTCCGGGTCAGCGGCTCGCACTCGTGCCAAGGCGGCTCGCCGCGGCCGCGCCGACAACCCCGCGAAACTCGGGCGTTTTCATCGCTGCGCTGCCGCTGGCCTCGTGACCTGGGGCGTGGTCGGCGGCCGCCTGGGACCTCCGCTGAGCTGGCAGCGCACTTGCAATGCTCGGCGCGCGGGGAGGCCAGAGCCAGCAGGCAGGGCCATCCCCCTTCAACTTCACACACCACCTTGGGAAGGGGGACTGCCATGGAGACTCTTCGCTCTGCACGACACCGTCATCGCGTATCGGCACGCTTGCCGCTCTTGCGCCTGGTTACTCTCTTGGCGCTGGGGGCGTCGCTGTTTTCACCGGCTGCTCGCGCGGCCACCACGCAGCGCTATGTGCTCGACGATCACGGCGACTTCGTTGTGTTCGGCAACACCGCGGGCTTTGACTGCCGCGATGGCCGGGTGGAAAAGCCGGTGGTCGGCAGTGTGCCGGTCGGCCTGCTCGGTCTGTTTAGCTGCAACGGCGTGCTCCCCGATGGCGACACCGGCGTCGATATCCTGTGGCGCTCGGACTATCCGGCGAGCGCGCAGGCCGCGGCCTCCAACCTCATCGATCCGGCGCTGGCTCGCAGCACTGCGGTCCTATCGCTGCCGACCGGGGCGCAGGTGGTGATGGCGCGGCTGTACTGGGCGGCCCAGCGCAGCGCCGGCCTTGGGGCTGGCACGACGGTGACGCTCGAACGCCCGAGCGTCTTTGCGCGGCAGGTAACGGCGCCGAGCGCAGCCCAAAAGACGCTAACGCTGGACGGGCTTGACTACTATCAGAGCTCGGCCGACATCACCGAGGAGGTCCGCGCCCATGGCAGCGGCGCCTATCGCGTCGGCGCGATCCAGACCATCGATGTCCGCAGCCGCGATCGCGACGTCGCCTTCGTTGCCTGGAACATCGTCGTCTTTTATCACCTGGACAGCGCGCCGGTGCGCAACCTGGCGCTGCACGACGGGCTAGAGCGGGTCAGCACCGCCGCCGGCAGCAGCACCAGCCTCAGCTTTGTCGGCTTCTCGGTGCCGAACAGCGGCTTTGGCGCCAAGCTCGGCGTCATCGCCTACGAGGGGGACAACGAGATCAGCGGCGATCAGCTCCTGCTCAACGGCAGCCCGCTCGCCAACGCCTACAACCCAGCCAACAACTTTTTCAATCGATCGAGCACCGTGCTCGATGGGCTGGCCCCGCGCAGCGGCGACCTGCCGCAGATGTCCGGCCGCCCTAGCTCGATGTCTGGCTACGACAGCGACGTCCTCGACATCACCTCCCGCCTCAGCCCGGGAGCCACCCAGCTCAACCTGACGGCGACCACGAGCGGCGACGAGTACTTCCTGGGCGTCTTTGTCACCGCCATCTCGACGATCCGGCCGGTCTTTTCGGCCACCCACAAGGGCGTGCGCAACCTGAGCCGGGGCGACGGCCGCTTCCTGCCCGGCGACACCCTGGAGTACACCGTCAGCACCCAGAACAGCGGCAACGACCTGGGCAAGGGCGTGACCGTGACCGATGTCCTGCCGGCCGGGCTGAGCTTCGTCAGCGGCTCGCTGGAGATCACGGCGGGCGCCAATGTAGGCATTAAAACGGATACGGCCGGCGATGATCAGGGAGAATACGTGGTCGGCACGCGCAGCGTCGTCGTCCGCCTCGGCACCGGCGCCAGCAGCAGCCTGGGTGGCGACCTCGCCGTCGGCGAGTCGGCCAGCTTCCGCTTTCGCGTCATCATCGACGCCAACGCCCAGGGCACGATCGTCAACCAGGCCCAGCTGAGCGCGCTCGGGGCGACGGCGCAGAGCCAGGGCATTACCCAGCCGACCACCTGGCAGAGCAGCCACGGCAGCAGCGTCCCCGGCGGCACCCCGGTGGTCATCGCGACCTGCAGTCGCAGCGCTGACTGTGGCCCGCTGGCGCCGATCTGCGACAGCAGTGCGACGCCGCGCCAGTGTGTCTGCCAGGCCTCCAGCGACTGCCCGAGCGGTCGCGTCTGCGACCCCAGCCGCAGGACCTGTGTCGAGTGCGTGGTCGGGGTCAGCGGCCAGTGCAGCCCAAGCGGCGCCGGTGGGCTATGCCTTTCCGGTGGCAGCTGCGGCTGCGCCAGCGATAGCGACTGCGCCGGCCGACGCTGCGACCCCCAGCTCCGTATCTGCGAGGCGCTGCCCACGGATCTGAGCCTCTCGCTCTCGCGCAGCCCCGGCGGCGGCATCGTGCCCCCGGGCAGCCGGCTAAGCTACACGCTGACCGTCGCCAACAGCGGCCCGCAGGCCAGCCAGGGCGCGTCGCTCGCCGTCGGACCGGCGCCCAGCCAGCCGGACCTAAGCTGGACCTGCAGCGCGACCGGCGGCGCCACCTGCCCAGCGGCAAGCGGCTCTGGCCCGATCGCGACCCGCGTCGATCTGCCGGCCGGCAGCCGGCTGCTTTACGTCCTGCGCATGTCAGCGGGCGACTCGCCGGAGAGCCGCAGCCAGGACTTCGCCGCCAGCCTCACGCCCCCGCTTGGCTTCATCGACTCCCACCCCGCTGACAACTTCGTCAGCGACAGCGTGCTGGTCAGCTTGCCGCCGCTGGGTCCCGACCTGTCGATCAGCGTGCGCGAAGAGGTCTCGGATCGCGACAGCTCGGTGACCTATATCTTCGACGTGCAGAATCGCGGCGACCAGCCTGCCCCGGGCGCCACCCTGGTCTATGACCTGCCGCCCGACACGCAGGTGCAGATCGACGCCGGCGAGGGCTGGAGCTGTGCTCGCTCGGTCGATGGCGCGCAGGTGGTGTGCACGCGCACGCAGCCGATCCCGCCCGGTCCCGCCTCGGAGGTGCGCCTGACCGTCCATTCGCCGCGCCCCGGCGCCGAGCTACCGCTACACGCCACGGTCAGCGGCAGCGATGACAGCGGCAACCTGACCAGCGATCCCAACCCAGCCGACAACACCGTCGATCGCACGACCCTCCTTAGCCGCTTCAAGTTTGAGGGCGGCGGGCTGATTGGCTGTCGCTACACCGCCTCGGACTCGGCGGACACCGCGGCCTCGCTGCCGGCGCTGTTCGTCCTGCTTGGCCTGTCGCTGTGGCTGGCGCTCTCGGCTCGTCGCCGCGCAGCCGCCGAGTCGCAGCCCCACCTCGACTAGCGGCGCACCGCGCCCGCCCGCGGCGGCTCAGTCCGGCTGGGCGCCGCCTCCCCGGACTCCGTCGCTGCGCAGTGGCTTCGGCTCGCTTTAGCCACTTCCCGCGCCGCCCGCGCGCCGGCTCTGCAGCTCCTTATTCGCCAACTCGTGAGGACACCGATGCACCCCAATCGACGTCTACCCCTGTGCACTGCTCTCGCGTTCCTGCTCGCCAGCCTTGGCGCTACCCCGCAAGGGGCGGCGCAGAATCGCGGCTTTACCCTCAACCGCTACGATCCGACGCCAGCTGGCGAGTGGTCCTTCTGGGTCGACCATCCGTGGTACTCGCGCACCCGCTACTTCGCCGCCGGCCTGACCCTCAACTATGCCCACCAGCCGCTTGTGCTCGGCATCAGCAGCGGCCAAGGCCACAGCGAGCGCGCCGTGATCGAGCACCAGTTCCTTGGCCACCTCGATCTCGCGGGCTCGTTTCTCGACCGGCTGACCCTCCATGCCTCGCTGCCCCTGACCTTGCTTGAGCGCGGCACCGCCGCGGCCGGGGTCACGCCGACCGCGGGCCTGGGCGTCGGCGACCCGCGGCTGGGAGCCATGCTCCGCCTGTTTGGTCAGCCCGACGGCAGCCCGCTGTCGCTGTCGCTGGGCGCCAGTGTCTACATCCCGCTGCGTGCCCTCGGCGGAGACTCCAGCGTCGTCACCCCGACCTCGTCTGACACCGGCCTGCGCATCCTGCCCAAGCTGGTGCTCGCGGGGTACGGCCACCACATCCGCTGGTCGGCCCTGGCCGGCTTTCTGTATCGCCCTACCGCCACGCTGGGACAGAGCGGCGAGCCCGACGGCAGCACCGTCGGATCCGAGCTGCAGCTCGGCGCGCTTGTGCACTACGCCAACCTGCCGCGCCGCTTTGCCCTCGGGCCTGAGCTCCTGCTGAGCACCGTCGTCACCGAGAAGCCGTTTTCGCGCAGCTACACCAGCTTCGAGCTCCTGCTCGGCGCTCACTACAACCTCGGCGGCATCCTCCAGCTTGGCGCTGCGGTCGGCTGCGGGGCCCTGCGTCAGCCCGGCACCCCCGATGTCCGCGCCCTCCTGCGCCTGGCCTATGCCCCCTCGCGCGCGCCGCGCCAGCCGGTCAGCGACCGCGACCACGACGGCATCGCTGACCCGCAAGACCTCTGCCCCGACGAGCCCGCCGGCCCCACCCCGGATCCGCAGCGCCCCGGCTGCCCGCGCCCGCCCACAGACCGCGATCGCGACGGCATCGCCGATCCGCAAGACCTCTGCCCCGACCTGCACCAGGGCCCCCGGCCCGATCCTCTGCGGCTCGGCTGTCCGCTGGCGGATCGCGATGGCGACGGCGTGTCGGATCGCGAGGATCTATGCCCGGATACGCCGCAGGGGCCAAAGCCGGATCCCGCGCGGCTCGGCTGTCCGCTCCCGGATCGCGATGGCGATGGGGTGTCGGATCGCGACGATCTCTGCCCGGATCAGCCACCGGGAGCGGTGCCCGATCCGCAGCGTCTGGGCTGCCCGGCGGGGGATCGCGATGGCGATGGGGTGCTTGATCCGCTCGACCGCTGTCCGAATGAGCCGGCCGGGGCGCAGCCCGATCCCGATCGTCCGGGCTGCCCGGCGCCCGACCGCGATCGCGACAGCGTGCCGGATCGCGTCGATGCCTGCCCGGATGTAGCCGGGGCGCCGCATCCCGATCCGAAGAAGCACGGCTGCCCGAGCCTGGTGCAGATCAAGGGCAGCCAGCTAGTCATCCTGCGGCCGGTGTTCTTCGCCACCAACCGCGACCTCATCCTGCCGCAGAGCTTCCCGGTGCTGCAGGCGGTGACCGATGCGCTCTTGGCTTCGCCACACATCAAGCGGCTGTCGATCGAGGGCCACACCGACAGCCGCGGTCGCGCTGACTACAACATCGACCTGTCCAACCGACGGGCCCAGAGCGTGCGGCGCTGGCTGGTGCAGCACAGCATCGCCGAGGAGCGGGTGACCGCCGTGGGCTACGGCCCCAGCCGGCCGATCGCCGACAACCGCAGCCCCAGGGGGCGGGCGCAGAACCGCCGCGTCGACTTCATCCTCCTCGATCCGGCCGGGCCGCCCGCCGCTCAGGCCCCCGGCGACAGCCCTCCCCCCGTCGGCAGCGAGCGCGAGCCCAGCCGGCGCCCGCCTGCAGCCAGCGAAGTCTCCCCGCGCCGGCCCTAGCTTCCTAGCCCCTGCGACGGCGCCGCCTACGCTCGATAGCTATCTAGGTCAATTCCGAAGTCGTCCAGCCAGCGATAGATAGTCTTACGTGGGCAGTCGAGGATGCGGGCGATCGCCGCCACGTTGCCCTTGTGCTCCTGCAGCAGATCCAAGAGCCGCTGGCGGCGCGGATCGGCCTCCTGGGCCGCTGACCGGGTCGGCGTCGGGCTCGGTAAGAGCTGGCTGCGCAGCCGGGCCTCAATCGCGGCCGCATCCCCGGTCGCGCTTAGCTCGGCGGCCAGCTTCACAAGCTCACGCACGTTGAACGGCCAGCTGTGCAGCAGCAGTGCCTCGGCCAGCGAGGCCGGCAGGCTCAGCGTTGGCTCGCTCGGGCTGCCGCGCTGCCAGAGCTCGAACAGGTCCTCGCGGCGCTCGCGCAGCGGCGGTAGCTCGACGACGATCTCGGCCAGGCGCGAGTACAGATCGGCGCGGAACTTACCGGCCCGCACCGCCTCCGCCAGGTTGCAGTTGGTGGCAAACAGCAGGCGCGCCAGCAGCGGCTGGCCGACCACCGAGCCGACGGGAAAGATCAGCCGCTCCTCCAAGACGCGCAGCAGCTTGGGCTGTAGGCTCGGCGGCAGGTCGCCAATCTCGTCGAGCAGCAGCGTGCCTTCGCCGGCCGCGCGAAAGAAGCCAGCGTGTGCCTGGGCCCCGGTGAAGGCGCCCTTGGTGTGGCCGAACAGCTGACTTTCGGCCAGGGTCTCGGGCACAGCGGTGCAGTTGACGGCGACAAACGGCGTGCCCGGTCGGCTGAGCTCGTGGACATAGCGCGCCGCGACCTCTTTGCCGCTGCCGGTCTCGCCGAGAAACAAGAGCGAGCTCCTCGACGAGGCGACCCGCGCCAGGCGCCCCCTGAGCTGCGCCACCGCCGCCGAGTGGCCGATCAGGCTGCCGGCCGGACCGTCGCTGAGCGCCTCACCAGCCGAGCGAAAGAGGAACAGGCTGTTGCCCAAGCGGATGACGTCTCCGTCGCGTAGCTTGCACTCGCTGACCTGGCTGCCGTTGACGAAGCTGCCGTTGCGGCTCTTGGTGTCGCGCAGCAGCGTCTGATGCTGCGCTGGGTCGTGCATCACCAGGGCGTGCTCGCGCGACATGCGCGTGTCCTCGCCCAGCGTGGGATGCAGCTGCACCGCCGAGCGCCCGAGAGAGAGCGGGCTCATAGGCAGCGGGATGGCAAACGGCTTGCGCAGGGGCGAGGTCCCGCTGAACAGCAACAGCAGCCGCGGCAAGAGCCGGTTCGCCGGGCGGGCCGGCTCGAGGTCGTGGGTGGTCTCGCCGCGCTGGCTCATGGATGCCACTAGAGACTTTACCGGAAGATGCCGCAGAGCGGGGGAGGGCAGGGGCGCAGGCCAGAGCTGGGCGTAGCGAGCGCTTCCGGGCGGCTGTCTGGCCTGGCTCCGACATGTCTTACCCGCGACGGAAAACAGCTCGTCTCAGCCTGAGACGAGACCGCGCCCGGTCTCAGATTGAGACATCGCAGCGCCGCTCCGAGCGCGCCTCCCTCGCGAGGGCTACGAATCGGATTGGTACGCATTTTGATAAGTACATCTAGAAATTCGATGAAGAGGTTCCCTTATGCGTAGCTCATTCGCTTTTTGCCTCGCCATGGTCACCGCAGTCGGCTGCGGCAGCGACGGGCAGGAGCCGCCCGGTGAGACGAGCGGCCCACTCACCAACAGCGGGCGCAAGACCAACGGCACCGGCATCCACGTCGGCTCCAGCCAGCCCGAGAGCTGGATTGGGCTCGCCAGCACCTCGGCGACCTGGTTCATGGATGGCTTCACTCGGCGCAGCGATGGCAGCTATGTTGCCCGCGGCTGGTACAGCTTGGATGTCGGCCTGGTCGCGGCCGATGCAAAGGTGGTGCGCGCCGAGCAGGGGCTGCTGGCAGGCACCGTACAGTCGATCACCACCACCGGCAGCCAGCTGACGATCGAGCTGCGCACCAGCTTGGGCCTCGTCGTGCCGCTGCAGGGCAGTGCCCTGGTCGGACTTACGCTTGAGCTGCAGGTCCCCAGCCTCACCGGCCTGCTCGGCGGCAGCTATCAGCTGCGCTTCGCCAGCAGCGAGCCTGTGGACTCGCAGCTTGGCGATGTCCACGGGCACCGTCTCGAATATCGCCAGACCGGCCTGCTGGGCACTGGCTTTGCGCCCTACTGCAAGGGCCCCGACGGCACAGCGCAGCGCACGGTGTTTTATCAGGGCTCGCAGTGGGATCCGCTCAACGGCGCGCGCCAGGACGGCCCCGGCCTGGTGACCGCCACCTGCGAGAGCGGCTCGGTCGCTCGCTGCATGCGCTGGGGGTATCGTCCCTGGGGCACCGCCGTCGGACAGAGCGGCCCCCAGTCGCTGGTCGAGCACCACCAGGCCTGCGTCCACATGAAGCGCGCGGCCTACTGCGGCGATCGTCGCACCCACACCATCGATGGCACGCCGCTTTACCTTAGCGACCAGCTCAGCCCGGCGCTGCACAGCGGCTCGCTCGACGCCATCGAGGCGGTGTGGTCGCCGCAGGGCGCGGTCTGCCTCAGCCGCCGCCGTCATCCCGAGCTGCCGTTCCTCGGCTGCGACCAGCCCCTGCCGAGCTGTACCCCAGCTCACCTGAGCTCCTACCTGCTTGCCACCGGCCTAGTCAGCGACGGGGAAGACCTGGCACTGCTCGACTAGGGGCCGGAGTCAAGGGCGCAAACGACGAAGACCGACGATCCCTCGTCTGTGCGTCTATTAATCAGAATAAATATATTATTCAAAGATTATTTATCACTGAATCGGGGTGACTGGCGTCGGCCCCCGCCGCGCTAGGGCGTGAGGCTGAAGCCCTGCTGCAGCGCTGTGCGCAGCCCGGTGGGCAGCGGGCCATGACTGCGCAGCAGGAAGCCGGGCCGGCTGGCGTGTGAGCTGGCATCGAGCCACAGGCAGCTGCGATTGTCTCGGCTGATGGCAATGCCGATGCGCCAGCCATCGCCGTCGTAGGGGTGCTGCGAGGCGTCGATCGACACGTCGGCGACCACGACAGGCGGCTCGCTGCCGTCGGTGGTGGGGCCTGGTCTGGCCAGCGAGCGACGACGGGTGCTCTCGCAGGCCCAGTCGAGTCCGGTCAGATCGGCAAGCCGCCGGCGCGAGTCGGCAAAGCGCGCCACTAGCCCGGCCAGGATTCCCTGCAGCTCCGACGGCATCGCCATGCTTGGTGAGGATACGCGATTTGCGAGGTGGGCAGGTTGCGGCTGCTTTTTGCGGCGAGGCCGCGGCTCGGCTGTGGCTTAGCGCGGCGGGCTGGCCTGGGCCGCCGCTGCCAGGTCCGCAGCGACCTCAGGGTAGCTCCGGCCTAGGTGGGGGTTGCTGGCGACGGCGGCTGCCAGCGCCGCCCGGCCTCGGCGCAGCCAGGTCTGTCGCTCGGCGGGGCTGCGGCTGGCAAGCCCGCGCTGCGTCGCCAGCCCAGCCGCGACGAGCTGCGCCCGGCCCCAGCCCGCCGCTCGGCTCTGGACCGGCTGCAGCGCCTGTTCGCCCGCCGTAAGCTCGCTGGCTACTGCCCGCCCACGCCGCCCGCGCCCCCGCGCCACCCGCCAGTAGGTCTCGGCCGCCGCAAGGAGCACATCGAGATCGTGGCCGGCAAGCTCACGCGCCCGCGCCGCCCAGGTCAGCGCCGCCGCTTCGGCGGCCTCGGCCTCTCTGCGGTCGCCGGCCTGCTCGGCCTGCAGCGCCGCCAGCAGGGCCGAGAGCCCAGCGCAGGTGGCGTCCTGGCTCGGCTGCCGCGCCTGGCAGTCGGCCAGTGCGCTGCGCGCGGTGGCGCTGGCCGCCCGACTGTCTTTTCCCTGCTGCGCCTGCGAGCGGGCCAAGAAATAGTAGGCCATGGCTCGATGCTGTGCGGCAATGACTGAGCCCGGCGATATCGCGGCCAAGCGGCCGATATGAGCATCCGCCTGGGCAACCGCAGCTGCGAGATCTGGGCTCATAATGTGGAATTTGTGAATAATCGCCATGATATTAGAAAATGAAATATTTATGAATGCGGATACATCGCTTGGAGCCAAAGCAAGGACTTTATCGGCAGCCGCGCGGCATCGGTGATTAAAGGAGCTTGGGTCGTTGCCGGATTCGACGGTGTATCGCGATAAATTTGAATAAATTAGGGCAATATTCGCATATCCAATCAGGTAATCGGGGTCGATGCGGACCGCCTGCGAAAAGGCGGCGATAGCCTGCTCATAGGCCGCGCTGGGATCAGCGAAGCGAGCGAGGAGATCATCGCCCTGGACCATGTAGCTGCCGCCAAGATCGTTGTAGGCCCAGGGGAAGCGCGGATTGAGCGCAAGGGCGCGCTGAAAATGCAGTCGGGCTTTCGCAAGATCCTGATCGAAGGCCTGCAGCTGCTCTGATGCTTGCTTAGCACGAAATACATAGCCATTTCCCAGTGCGTCATGCGAGTATTCATCGCTCGGATGTGCGGCTACGGCCTGCTCCCCAGCTGAAATTAGCGACGCAATAGTCTGGCTTCGATCTTCGTTGATTCCTTGTGCTTCTAGGTACTGCGCAATAAATAGATACGCAAACGCTCGCTTGGCATGGCCTGCCGACGCCAGTGGATTGGCTTCTAGCGCGTGCTCAGCAGCGCGCAAAACGGCCGGCAGATAGGGCCGCGGATCCTGGCGGCGCGTCTCGGCCAGCTCCATCTGAAGGATGCCGACCTCGGCGATGGCCTCGTGGATCTGGTAGTCGCTGCGCCCGAGCTCGCCGGCCTGCCCGAAGGCGCGCAGCGCGGCCTCGAAGCTGCTCTCAGCGGCGATGTACTCGCCGTGCTCCTTGTAGCGCAGGCCGCGGGCCTGGTGGATCTCGCCGATCAGCCGCAGCGGCTCGTAGCTCCAGGTCAGCTGTCGTCGAGCCAGCTGGGCCTGCAAGAGCGCCGCGTCCAGATGTCCCTCGTATAGGTCGATGAGCCCGGCGGCATAGCTGCTGGCGATCGTCCCGTCGCTGCGGCTGCGCCGAAGGTAGCGCAGGGCCGGCTGTCGATACTCGGCTTCCAGCTCGCCCTGCCGCCGGCGACGGAAGCTCTCGTCGCCGCTGCGCTGCGCCGCGGCGAGCTCCTGGCTGTACAGCGCGCCCAGGGCCCGACCCAGCGCATAGTGAAGCTCGGCGCTGACCATGCCCTGCGCCTCGGCTTGTCGCAGCTGCTCCAGCGCCGGCCGCCACTCATGCAGCGCCAGGTGGCCGCGGCCCAGCGCATAGTGCGACAGCGCCCCGCCGAATTCGCCCTGCGCCCGCGCATCCGCCTCGATGTCGCTCATCTGCTTGTGTAGCTGAGCCAGCTCATAGCGCGCGTCGTGCAGCGGCATGGCATAGGCCAGCTGCACCAGCGCCTCTAGCTGCCCCAGCGCCTGCCCCAGCCGCTGCGCCATCGCCGTCTGCTCGCGCGTCCGCTGCTCCTGCTGGTGCGCCTGCATCCGGCTGTACAGGCCATAGCCCAAAAGCAAGAGCAGGCTCAGACCCAGCCCCGAGAGCGCCACCGCGGCCGGCCGGTTGTGACGAGCGCGGAAGCGCAGCCGATGCCACAGGCCCAGCTTCTTGGCCGCCACCTTCTGCCGGTCCAGCAGCCGAGCGAGATCCCCCGCCAGCTCCAGCGCCGTCGCATAGCGATGCGTCGGCTCCTTGTTCAGACACTTGCTGACCACCGCATCCAGCCCCGGCGGCAAGTTACTAACCACCCGACTCAGCGACGGCGCCTCGCGGTGCATGATGTCGACCAGCGCATCCACCGTAGTCTGCGAATGAAACGGCGGCCGCCCCGCGACCAGCTCATACAGCGTCGCCCCCAAACTATAAATATCCGTCCGCCGATCCATCGTCCGCACCTCCCCCCGCGTCTGCTCCGGCGACATGTACCAGGGGGTCC
>CAZVMD010000197.1:0-13167 GCA_964628555.1 uncultured Myxococcales bacterium
TCGCGCCGCGCCGCAGCCCCCAGTCGTGCGCCGTCGAGCCGAAGGCCTCTTCGACCACCTGCAGCTCGACGAAGTGGTTGCCGCCGCCGACCGAGCCGATCTGGGTGTCGCGGCCATCGCTGGCTCCCGAGCCCTGGATGTAGTCGTCGAAGGCGAAGACACCGCGGGCCGGCAGCACGCCCTGGAAGTGAACGCGGGAAAGGTCAGCCTCTTGCTGCCGCGGATCGTAAAGGCGCCACAGCCCGGCGCCGGCGTTGTCGGCCTGCGTCTCGTGCAGGCCCCACAGCCCCTCGCGCAGCAGCGCCTGCCGCTGGCGCGGCGACATCGGCAGATCGCGGCCGCCGCGAAAAAAGGTATGGCGCAGCGGGCCGGGCAGGGCGTCGAGGTGCGGCGCTAGCTCGTCGTGCGTGATGTCGGTGACCAGCAGGCGCATGCCGCAGCAGACGTCGTTGCCGATGGCCTGCGGCACGATGAAGTCGCGCGCCTCGGCGACGGTGCCGACCGGGATGCCGGAGCCTTTGTGAAAGTCGGGCGTGACCACGACGCGCGACAGGGCCGGCTGCGCCTCGCCCAGAAACGGCGCGATGGTCGAAGCCGCTTCGGCCTGCGCGATGTCGCGCAGCGTGCCTTGCAGCGACACAAAGCTCAGCAGCTGATCGACGGCGTCGGACTCGATCTGCACCTGCTCGCTGGCGAACAGACGGATCGGCACGTCGAAGGGATTTTCAATCGAAAGCTGCGTCGCATCGACTCGACGCAGGGCAGGGTGCTGACGCTTGCTCATGGCGGCTCCCCAGGCGGGCTGTGGTGGTGGGGTAAAACGGGGCGCTGTCAGCGTAGCAGAGGAGGGGGGTCGGGTGGGGCGCGATGCCGCGGCCAAAGCCAGCATCCCTTGGGTGTACGCTCATGGGCATGAGCAAGGCGTCGGGCAGACGATCGGGGGGGGCTGCGGCGCCTGGCTCCTGCCGCTGCTTTGGGCGACGGCGACCGCGGCGGCCAGCCCCGGTGGGGCGCCGGGCTCGCCGGGCCCGCTGCCGCAGCGCTATCCCGCCCCGGCCTGGATCGCGGCTCGCCTGCCGCCGCTGCCCGACCGTCCCGGGCCGTACTTCCTCCTCTCGTATCAGACGGAGCATCGCCGCCTGCTCTGGCACGGCCAGCCCTGGCTGGACCTGGCGGACCACCTGCCTTCGGCCTCCCTGCTGCGCGCCGAGCCCGTCGGGCAGGAGGCGGTGCTTACGGTGTATGTCGGCCCGCGCCGCCCCTATGCCGTGTATCGCTATCGGGCCGGCCAGCCGCTGCAGCCGCTGGTCGAAAGTCGCGTCGGGGCAGCGGTGTCTGGCGGGCGCTCGCTCTTGTTTGTGCGCGGCACCGAGGTGCTGGAGCGCGATCTCGAAGGCGGCAAGGAGCGGCTACGACAGCGCTTCGCAGCGAAGGACAGCGTCGAGCGCATCGATGTCTATGGCGAGCAGGCCGTGGTCTTGCTGCAGCACGAAAACCGCAGCCAGGATGTCTATCTGCTGGGGCGCTCGACGCCGCTGCTGTCCGATGTTCAGCTTGGCTCGGTGACCAGCGAGGGCTGGGTCGTAAGTCAGCGCGGCCGCAGCCTGATCGTCGGCAGCGCTGGCACGCCGCAGCCGGCGCCGGCTAGTGCGTCGCTGCCGGTCATCGACATCACCCGGCCACCGCTGTCGCTGGAGGTGCGGCAGGCCAGTGCCCTGGTCGCAGTCTCGCCGACCGGAGAGCTGGGGCGGCGCACGCCCTGGGTGGTCAATGTCGAAGGCTACGATCCGCACCGGGCCCTGCGTGGCGAGGTGCTGCCAGCGCATCGCTTGCAAGTGGTGCGCGCAAGCGATGGCAGCGGTGCCGCCTGGCGCGAGTCAGAGGCCGATCCCTGGCGCCGGCTCGACGGGCTCGACACGCCCTGGGGCGAGAGCGCGATCGCGGCCAGCCAGTTCTTGCTGCAGGGCCAGGACCTGCTGGCTCGGCAGGGCGACAGCCTGCGCTGGTTCCGTGGTCCGCAGGCGACCGTGCTGGTGCGGCAAGGGGCCGTCGGCATGCGGCTGGCTGGCGATACCCTGTGGCGGCAGACCACGGCCAACCTGTGGACGCAGACGCGCCTCGCGACGGTCGCTGCGCCTGCCGACTCTGAGGTCCAGGTCGTGCAGCACGCCGGGCGAGCCCTGCGCGTCGTCGCTGGCCAAGGCCTGGCGCTGGACGGTCAGCCGCTGCCGTACCGCTTTCCAGCCGACATGCGCGGCCACTTTGGTGTCGTGGTCGATGGCGCCTACCCGGTCGCGGGCACGCCCTATGTCCTGCTCGTCGTCGGGCGGCAGTCAGCACACGGTGGCCACTTCGTCTTCGATCGCCTGCTGGCCGTCGATCTGCGCGATGGCTCCGTCGGGCGGCTGGGGCCGGTCGACGCCTGGCCGCTGGGTGAAGAGACGCACCGCAACTTCCATCGCCTGCGCACGATCGCCGCCTCGCCGCGCGGCGTCTTTATGCGCAGCGGGCAGGCGCTGTGGCTGGCGCCGCTTTCGGGCGGGGCGGCGACCCTGGTCGGGACCCTGGCAGTCGGCGCCTCGGTCGGGCCGCACGCGGTCTCGCCGGATGCGCAGCGCATCGCCTTTGTCGACGCGGGTCGGGTCGTGGTCTGGGATGCCGAGCGCGCCGCGATCCTGGCGTCGACCCCGGTCCTGCGTCAGCCAAGCTGGAAGTGGGGGCCAGTCGGCCACGCGCTGGCCATCGCCAGCGCCGGCGCCTCGTACGTGCTTGGCGCCTCGTCGGCCCTGCAGCCCATCCGCTGTCCGGTCGAGGCCGGTGGCTCGCAGTCGCCCCTCCTCGATGTGCTCCCCGAGGCTGATGCGGCCCTGGTCTGCGTCGATGGCAGCCTCGCGGTCTCGCGTCCCGAGCGCTGCCTGCCCTTGCCGGCGCTCAGCTGCTATCAAGCCCTCCCCGTCGCCTGGGGCGCCACCCACCTGTAATCGCCCCGGCCCGCCGACGTCCAGCAAGCCGACGCCCAGCAGCAGCGCCGCGGCTCGCTCTGACCCGCTTAACCGAGCAGCGTCAGCACCAGCGCGAGGACCGCCGGCACCGCCTGAACGAACAGGATGCGCTTGCTGACCGTCGCTGCGCCGAACAGACCGGCGACGATGACACAGGACAGGAAGAAGATCTTGATGTCCTTGCCGGCGGCCCCGCGCAGGAGGCCCCAGACCAGGCCAGCGACGAGGAAGCCGTTATACAGGCCCTGATTGGCGGCCAGGGTCTTGCTGATCGCGGCCTTTTCGGGCGTCAGGCCAAAGACGCGTAGCCCTGTCGGCTTGTCCCAGAGGAACATCTCTAGGACCAAAAAGTAGCTGTGCAGCAGAGCCACGAGTCCGACAAATACATTGGCGATCACGCTCACGGGTCACGCTCCAGGTTGCAGGGTGGGCCCATCATGGCTGATTTGCCGGCGGCTGTGGGGCGCATCCGCTGCCGACCACCGCGGTCGCTGCCTTATTCGCGCACCAGCATGATCGCAGTGCGGGGCGGGACGTTGACGTTGAGCAGCGTGCCGCTGAGCGAATAGCCGGGGCCACCGAGCGCATCGCGCAGCTTGTCGCCCGTCTTCCAGCCCAGCTCAGGCGGCAGCGGCAGGGCTGCTGTGGCGACGCTGCGGCTGCGGTTCAGGACGACAAGGGCCACCTGCTGCGGATCGGGATCGAGGCGAGCGTAGGCGTACACATCCTCGCCGGGCAGCACGGTGAGAAAGTCGCCGCGCCGCAGCCCCCGCCGGCTGGCCCGGGCCCGCAGCAGCGAAGCGGTCAGCGCCTGCTGGCGCGACTCGCGGCTGCTCAGCGCAGCGCCAAAGCGCATCGGGTGACGGTTGTCCGGATCGCCGCCGCCGAACTCGCCGTACTCGTCGCCGTAGTAAAGCAGCGGCGTGTTCGGCAGGGTCATCAGCGACAGCATGCCCAGCCACAGGCGATCGTAGGGCTCGTCATCGGGCGGAGCGAGCGGCAGGCCATCCTCGCTCCACTTGCGGTTGGCGATGTCGCGCGCCCACGGTCCTGAGGCATCGCGATAGGTCGCCTGCGTAATAAACCGGGTAGTATCGTGGCTGCCTAAGTAGTTCACCATGGTCGCGGGGCGGAACTGGTCGAGGCTGGCGTGCGTCCAGTAGTCGAGGTGCAGGTAGCGCCGGTCTTCGTAGGCGAACACGCGATAGGCCACGCCGTGATACCAGACGAAGTCGAACTGGCCATCGAGCGCGTTGCCTCCCATGTAGCGCTTGATGGTGTCGTAGTTTTCGCGGTTGTCGGCGATGGTCCCGTCGTTCCAGCCCATCGCCGTCTCACCGATCAGCGGATAGCGAGTGCCGGCCTGCTCGAACTTTTCGCGGATGCGCGTGCCCAGGTTCCAGATCGCCAGATCCTCGACGTGCTTGACCGCATCGATGCGCAGGCCGTCGAGGTCGAACTCTTCGATCCACCACAGGGTGTCGGCGATGAACTGCTCGGAGGCCTCAGTCACCGTCCAGTCGATGTCGGGCATGTAGCGCGAAAACAGGCACTCCAGCCGCTTGCCCGTCCAGTCGCAGCCGGTCGTGCCGCAGATGCAGCCGGTGCGGAACCAGGCGCGCTTCTTGGCGTCGGTGAAGTACTCGTGGCCCTCGTGCACATGGTTGAGCACGGCGTCCATCAGGATGCGGATGCCGCGGCGATGTGCGGCCTCGACCAAGCGGTGCAGCGCCGCTGCCCCACCCAGGCGCGGATCGACCTGGCGGGCCTTGATCGGCCAGTAGCCGTGGTAGCCAGCCACCTGATGCTTGCCGCCCTGATCCGGGTACGCTCCGTCGGGCTGGGTATAAAACGGCGTCAGCCACAGCGCCTTGACCGCCAGGTTGTCGAAGTAGCCCGACTCGATCTTCTGCGTCACTCCGGCCAGGTCGCCGCCGACAAAGTTGGCCGCGCTCTCGACGCCGGCCACCGGCTGGTTGTTGCTGGGATCGCCGTCGACAAAGCGATCGGTGACCGCCATGTAAAGCGGCGTGTCGGACAGCGCGAACTTCTCGGCCTCGATCCAAAACGGCAGCAGCAGCGGCTCGCTGGGCCGCCCGCCGACCACCGCCGACAGGCTCAGCGTGTATTTGCCGTCGGGCAGGTTGGCAAGCTCAATCGTGAAGCTCTTGCGATCGGGGCTTAGGCGAAGCTGCTCAGCCGATAGCGGCGTCAGATCGGCAGCCGAGGTGTAGCGGGTATCGGGCCGACGCAGGCCGCTCTGCACACTGCAGATGGCGGCGCTCTGACCGCTGGCCGGGACGCTCTCGATGCGGACCTTGAACACGCCGCGCCCGTTGGGAGCGACGGGCGGTCGCGACACCAGCAGCGAGGCCAGGCCGATCTTGAGCTTGGGCTGGTGACAGTCGGCGATGCGCAGGCCCGAGTTTTCCACCCCGCCGACGTACTTGCGGTAGGGATTGCGCTCGTGCAGGCGCCACTCGGTCCCGTCGAGGACCAGCTTGTAGCCATAGACGCCGGGCAAGAGGCGCAGGCTGGCGTGATAGCGGCCTTCCAGGTCGGGCGGGCCCAGCGGCTGCGGCGTCCAGCCATTCCACTCGCCAGCCAGCGCGATCTGCTTGGCAGCCCGCGGGGGGGCATAGGTCAGAAACTCATCGCACTTGGCCGCCTCGCCGGTCGGCAGCGGCTTGGCCTCGCAGGCCTCAGGT
The DNA here is from genome assembly GCA_964628555.1 of uncultured Myxococcales bacterium. Classification (GTDB taxonomy): domain Bacteria; phylum Myxococcota_A; class Polyangia; order Palsa-1104; family JAEUJZ01; genus JAEUJZ01. The sequence continues at coordinate 5,711 of CAZVMD010000197.1, forward strand.
GGGGGCGGGGCCTCGGCGAGGTCGGGTGGACCGCCGCCATCTGGATCCCCGCCCGCCAGATCCGCGGGAGAGTCCGCCGGCGACGAGGTGCAGGCAACGGCAAGGAGCAGGCACAGCGCAGGGACGACTCGCATGCGCTGTTCATACCGCGACTGTCGCGCGTTATGGACCGCCGTCTACTGGGCTGGCACTTTTTGTGCCGGGTGCGGTGCTGGCTGCGGCGGCCGGGGCGGCTGGACGGGCGTAGCCCCAGTCGCGCATCAGCGTCTCGACCTCGCCAGCGCCACGGGCTGCACCGCCGGGGCCAGTCGCGCCTGGGCTGGCACCGCTGGCTGCACCGGCGCTGCCACTGGTGCTCGCAGCGGCCAGGCCGGGGGCGGTCTGGTCGCGCCAGATCAGGATCTCGCCGCGCTCGCCCGGCACCGGGGCATAGCTGCTGCTCAGTCGATCGAGCAGCGCGCCCTCAAGGACGATCGGTGCCCCATTCGCGGCGGTCTCGCCCCCTCCGGCGGTCGTCGCGGGGCTGCTGGCGGTCGGGCTGGCCGGGCCCTTGCCCTCGGGGCGCCCCGGCAACAGCGGCAGCGAGAACGGGCCCAAGAGCAGCTCACGCGGGGTCACGGCCAGCCCATCTTTGGCCAGGCTCAGCTCCAGCCGCGCCGTTGGATCGACCAGCACATCGACCACCCCGCCGGCCCGCAGCTTGATCTCGATGCGTCCCGGGCCACGCGGCACCACCTCGCCGTTGCGCACGCCCTGCACCGCCAGCCCAAGATCGCTCGACACCAGGGTCCCCGCCAGCAGGTGCCCGGCCCGCGCGTCGGGCGCCAGCATCAGGTGCACGAGCGGCAGGCCCTGCTCGGGAGCCTGCGGGGTGTGCCGCGAAAACTCCTCGCGCAGGCGCTGCAGCACTGGGCCAAGCTGCGGATCGGCGAGCGGATCGCCGCTCTTTGGGCTCGGCAGTGGGCTGCTGCCCGTCGCTCCCTCGCGCGGGGGGCTCTTGCTGGGGCTGTAGTAGCCGGCCAGGAGGTCGTTGTGCTGGAACGGATCGGCCTTAAGGTCGTACAGCTCTTCGGCGACGCGCAGCACCGGCCCGACCCCGTCGTTGCCCTGGGCTCGCTGCAGGCGACCGTCGCCGCGGCGCAGGTACAGATAGCCAGCGTAGCGCAGCGCGCGGATGTTCTGGCCCTCGGCGTAGGCCGGGCGACCGAGCTTGTCATCGTCGCTGCTCGCCGGATCGCGGCCGCCCGCTGGCCGGAAGATAAGCGGCAGCAGGCTCTGTCCATCACCCCGCCCGCCCGAGGGCAGCACGGCGCGATAGCTGCTTAGGCCCAGGAGCTCCAGCACGGTCGGCGCCACATCGGTCAAGCGGACTTGACTATTTACCACCGTCCCGCCCGGCAGCCGACCCGGCATGCTCAGCAGCAGCGGCACGCGCAGGATCTCGTCATAGGCCGACCAGCCGTGGTGATACAGCGTCGGCTGCTTGAGCGACTGCACGTAGTGGTTGTGGCGCGGATCGAAGACCTCGCCATGATCGCCGACGATGATCACCAGCGTGCGCTCGCGCAGCTTGAGGCGCTCTAGCTCGGCCAAGACCAGGCCGATCTGCGCGTCGGCGTAGGCGGCCTCACCGAGGTAGGCGCGGGCCTGCGGATCCAGGCGCGCTCCGGCTCGCTCGCTCTCGGGGATGCCCATCAGCTGTGCTACCTGCGCGTCGCTGATGCCCTTTTGGTGCTCGGTCGGCGGCGTGTACGGCCAGTGCGGCGCGTCGTAGTGCAGCTGCAAAAAGAACGAGCGACCGCGGCTGGCCTGGCTCTGCAGAAACGCGATGGCGGCGCGGCTGATGGCCGGCGTGTCCTCGACGGGGTGACGGACATCGGCGACCTCGTCGAAGCCAAGGCTGAGGCCGATCTGCGGATAGCCGAGCAGGAAGAAGTTGTTGCCGATCGAGGCGACCTTGTAGCCGGCATCGCGCAGGGCGCGCGGCAGCAGCCGGCGGTCAAGGGCATAGAAGCGCTTGCGTTCGCGCTCGCTCGGGATCATCTCCTCGGCGCTCTGGCCGACGGCAGTTGCCAGATCACCGCCGAGCAGGCCAAGCAGCGACGGCCGGGTCCAGGTGGCGGCGGTGATCGCCTGCTGGAAGCTGACGCTGCTCTGGCTGTACTTGCTAAGGCCGGGCATGGCCGACAGCGCATCGGCGCGCAGCGTGTCGATCAGCACCAATAGGACGCTGGGACCGGCCGCGCCCTCGTCGAGCGACCATAGCTCAGGGCTGCCAAAGACGGCAGTGCCGATCGGGGCGGGCTCGCTGCGGCTGCTGGCCTCTTTGGTCGCGCCTGGCTCGGGCCGGACCAGCGTCGCGCAGAACGCAACCTCGTGCGGTGGGCTGCCGGCTGGGCGACCGGGCTCGCTCGGCAGCTCGACGCTGGCCGCGAGCCAGTGGCCCGGTGGGCTGAGGCTGGCGGCGTTTGGCGGCGCGCCTGGACTGCTGCCCACAGCGGTGGGGTTTTCGCCCGCCTTGCCGCGGCCGACCTGGGCTGCCCACAGCCGCTTGCCGTCGAGGTTGACGCTGAATTCGACGGGCAGGCTGCGTCCGTCGCTGGTCTTCTGCGGTGGGATGGCGGCGTAGTGAAAAGACAGCAGGCCGCGGGGCGGCAGCGGCAGGCGATAGCGATAGCAGCTTGGGGCGGGCGCAAACAGCGCGACCTTGGACTCGTAGACGCCGCGATAGCGATTCCACACCGGGTCGAAGCGGGGCGCCGACTCGCCACTGCTCGCCGGGCTCGCGCTTGTGGTCGGGCGTGGGTACTTCTCGACGGCTGGCTCGGCGATCGCGACCTCGATGACGCGCAGGGCGGCCTCGCCGCGCAGGCCGCTATAGGGGCTGGCCATCTTGTACGGCGAGTCAAACGCCGCGAAGCGCTCGCGCAGGCTCGGACTCGCTCGGCTGCCGGTCTCAGCTGCGCCGGGGCCTGGCTCGGTAAGCTCCAGAGTGGCCTCACCGGCGTGATCGCAGAAGCGATACAGCAGGCGGTCGCCGGCCAGCGGCGGCAGTGGCGGCAGCGCGACGCGGGCGGCCTCTTGCCCGGCGGCTCCCTGGACACCGGCCGCCGTCGCGGAAGCCAGCGTCGAAGACAGACCCGGACTGGCATCGCAGCCGAGGGTGGCAGTGCTGGCCGACGCCAGCAGGAGCCAGCCCAGCGACGACAGACGTCCGGCTACACGCAGCGGCGCTGCGCCGTGTCCGCCTTTCCCGCGGAGCCTGCTCCACCGACTGAGGAAGAACCTCGGCATACCTTCCCCCATTTTGCCTCAGTTGCTCGGCGGGCGGACGGACAAAACGGGCGGGGATTAGCACATTGCGCCACCTTAGCGCGACAGGCGAGCGCCGAGCTGGCTGAGCAGCTGAGCGACGAGGCCGGCCAGGATCGGCAGCGGCAGGCAGCTGAGGATGCGGATCAGGGTTAGGCGCAGGCCATAGATGCCGAGCTCAAGCGGGATGCGCACGAAGGACAGGAGCGCCATGCTGCTCAGGTAGGTGACGACAACACCTAGGCCCGCCCCGGCCCGCAGCAGCGCCGCGGCAATCGGCAGACCGATCGGGCCACCGCCCGGCGTCAGGATGCCGAGCACAGTGGCGAGAGCCATGCCGCGCAGGCCCGACGACTCGGACAGCCAGGTGCCGACCACCGCTTTGGGCAGCAGCACCTCGGCAAAGCCGGCCAGCGCGAACATCACGACCAGCAAAGGCAGGAGCGGTCCCATGCCGCGCAGTCCCGCCCGCAGGCCATCCCACAACAGCGGCAGCCCACCTCTGGCATAGCAGACCAGGCCCAGACCGAGGGTCAACAGCAGAAGGACGACGACGGCGGCCCTCATGCATCCTCCAAGATCTGCACAAAGCCACGCGTGCCATCGACGCGAATGCGCTGGCCATCGGCGATCTTGTCGAGCGCGCCAGCGACGCTGACCACGGCTGGAATGCCGTACTCGCGGGCCACCACCGCGCCGTGCGTCATCAGGCCGCCGACCTCGGTCACCACGCCAGCGGCGTGGACGAACAGCGGCGTCCAGCCGGGATCGGTAAACGAGGCGACCAGGATCTCGCCGGCCTGCAGGGTCTCGTGCTCGGGATCGCGCACCAGGCGAGCCCGCCCCTCGACCACGCCGCCCGAGGCCGCGGTGCCTGGCAGGGCGCCCGGTGGCAGATCCTGCTGCGTCGGCGCCAGGGTCGGGGTCTCGCCCTCGCTTGACAGCACAAACGGCGGTCGGCGGCTGCGGTCGCGGGCCAGCCCAGCGCTCCGCTCGGCCGCCTGCGTCCGCAGGTCCAGCCCGGGCTGCTCTAGCGCCTGCAAGAGCTCGTCGAAGCCGAGGTGAAAGACCTCATCGCGGCGGGTCAGCTGACCGCGCGCGACCAGCGTCTCGCCGGCGGTCAGCACGACGCTGCGCAGCGTGCCCAGGAGGCGCACCAGCAGGAACTTGGGGTGCTCGCGCAGACCCTGGCCAGCCCGCACCACGCGGCACAGGCGCTCGACCAGATGGCGACGTAGCCTGCCCCAGGGACCGCGCCCAGCCGCCGCGATCAGCGCCCGCTGGGCCGCCTCGCCGACCTCGACCTGGCTGGCATGGCGACGGCGGTGACTGCCCGCCTCGGGCGCGCTTAGGCCGCCTCCGATGGCGCGCAGCAGCGCCTTGGGATCCTCACCCCAGCGCGGGCGGCTCAGGTCGATCTCGCCGGCTGCGCGGTCGCCATAGCAGGAAAGGAAGGCATCTAGCCCGACGAGGAACTCTGCACCACCGGCCACGGCGGCGAGGCGGCTGCGCAGGACCGGCCAGCTGACGCCCGCCAGCTCGGCGCGCAGCAGCGCCACAAGCTCGGCGTGCGGACGGGCCAGATCAGCAAGGTCGCCGACCTCCAGATCCATGCCAGTGGTCACGTTACCGGGCAGGCCGCGCAGCAGATCATCGAGCGCGCCGCGCACTTCGCGCGCCCACTCGCCCGCCGCTAGCCGCAGCAGCAGGCGATGGCCAATCAGGCCAGCGGCCATGCGCGAAAGCGGGATGCGCACGTTGGCGAACAGGCCGTGTAGCTCGGACATCGCCGCCCGCAGCCGTCCCGCCGTCGTTGCCGGGGCGAGGATGTTGTGGCGCACCTGCTGCACTAGCGCCTCGATGCGCTGGTGAGCGGCTGCCGCGCCGGCCTCAGGACTGCCGTGAAGGATCCGCAGCGGCACGCGCAGCAGCACCGGCCCGACGACGCGCAGCACGGCTGGCAGGAGCTGTCGCAGCGACTCGGGCGGCTCAGTAGCCAGGCGCTCGCCGAGCAGAGCTAGGCCGCGCGCCATATCGCTATAAATGACGCCCAAGGCCGACAGCAGCAGCCCGCGCAGGCGCGGCACGCGAAAAAGTGGCGTGATGTCGGCGTACAGGCGGCTGCCTGCCGCGGCTAGGTACGGACTCTTTTGGGCGACGGTGCGCGTGGTGGGATCGCCCTTGCCGGCCGGGAAGAAGTACATCCACACCTCGCGCGACAGGCGCGGCATCGGCTCCAGCATCATCTGCACGTGACCGAAGCTGAAGTAGATGTGCAGCCGGCCATCTTCGGCGCGCGGCGCGGGCAGGGGATAAAGCGAGGTGATCGGCCGGGCCTGCACGATGTGGATCTGCCCGTCGGCGATGCACCACTCGATATCCTGCGGCACGCCCTCGTAAAAGGCCTCGATCCGCTCGCCCAGCGCGGCCAGCGCCAGCACCTGCGCATCGTCGAGCGCACGGGCCGTGCGCTGCTCCGGCGGCAGCGCCTGTCGCTCGGTTCCACCGCCCGGCAGCGAGCGGATGGCAAACGCTTTGTCGCCCGGCTGGGCCAGGCGGATCTGCTGGCTGCGGCGATCGACGCGATACAGGTCGGCGCTGATCAGGCCACTGACCAGCGCTTCGCCCAGCCCAAAGCCGGCGTCGATCGACAGCGTCCCGCGGTGGCCGCTCACCGGGTCGGCGGTAAACAGGATGCCCGAGACATCGGGATCGATCAGTCGCTGCACGACCACAGCCAGGCGCACGGCGCGCTGACCGAAGCGACTGCGGGCCCGGTACAGCACGGCGCGATCGGTAAACAGCGAGATCCAGCAGCGCCGCACCGCATCGAGCAGCGCCGCGCGGCCGCGGATGTTGAGGTAGGTGTCCTGCTGACCGGCGAAGCTCGCCCCCGGCAGATCTTCGGCCGTGGCACTGGAGCGGACCGCCAGCCCGTGCTCCTCGCCCAAGCGCTCGTGCGCCTGGGCCAGAGCCGCGGCGACGTCATCGGGCATGGGCAGTGCGGCCAGCGCCTGCCGCATTGCCTCGGCGGCGCGACGAGCCGCAGCGAGGTCCTGGCCATCCAGCCCTTCCAGCGCGGCGAAGTGCGCCTCGGCATCGGGCAGCGCGGCGAGGAAGCGATCGTAGGCCGCCGTCGTCAGGCAGAAGCCTGGGGGCACCGGGATGGCCGCCGCGGTCAGCGCGCCGAGGTTCTGCGCCTTGCCCCCCACCCGCGACAGGTCCTGGCGGCCGATCTGAGAAAACTCGAGACAAAGAGGCTGTGAATTAGCGCTGTGCATGACGCCTCCTCTGCGGCAGTCGGGCGCCGCGCAGAAATAGGTCGGTGATGAACTGGGCCCGCGCTTGCGGATCGCCGACCGGCACCTCAGCGAGCAGCGGACCGATAAAGCCAAAGGCCAGAAGCAGGCCGGCGAAGGCCTGGGCAAGCTCGGGCGCTTGTTCGCGGCGCTCGGGCGGCAGGTGGGCAGAGATCAGCGCCTGCAGGGCGTGCAGCGTGCGAAACGGCGACATCGCCCGCACGCGGGGCAAAAGCGGCGTGCCGCGCAGGGCCTCGATGAACACCAGCCGCAGGCTGCCGCTGTCGGCCTTGGCGTGCGTCAGCATGACCTCGGCGACGCGCTGCAGATCGCGGCGCAGGTGGCCGCTTTTGCTATCGAGCACGGCGCGCACCCGCGAGCGCGGACTTGCGACTTCCAGAAAGGCTGCGACCAGCCCTTCCTTGTCTTGAAAGTGGCGATAGATCGTGGCTGGGGCGACGCGGGCCTCCTCGGCGATCTGCTCGATCGAGGCGGCCTCGAAGCCGCTGCGACCAAAGACGACGCGGGCGGCCTGCAGGATGCGGGTGCGGGCGGCTGCGCGATCGCCGACCGCCGTGCCCGCATCGGCCAGTGCATCCAAGAGCGCCTCGCGACTGCCACAGCGCCGCACCACCGTCGCACGCGAGACCGAGAGCGCGACCGCCAGCGCGGACAGCGTCAGTCCCTGGGGCCCGTGCTGCTTGACGATGCGGCGGGCTGCGGCCAGAAGCGGGGCCGGGATGGCCTGGTTCGATGACATACATGAGAGAGTATACTCTCGCGTGTATCAAGGCAAGCACGGGGCAAGCACGGGGCAAGCACGGGGCAAGCACGGGGCAAGCACGG
>CAZVMD010000198.1:0-13090 GCA_964628555.1 uncultured Myxococcales bacterium
GCAAGCAAACATCCGACGCGAACCGGGAGGGAGTATGCCCTGTCACGTTCCTGCTACAAAAGCGTCTTTTCGTCGTCGTCCCCCGTCGCTGCGGCTGAGTCCGCCTCGCATTCTTGCGTTGCTCCACATCGACAAGCCAGGCGAACGCGCAGCGATGGACCGACTAAACAGCTACACCACCGGCCCGCGGAAGATCTGGCGCGTGCTGGCGATGCGCCGCGACGCGGATGCGCTGCGCGTGGCTGTCGAGTGGTTCCGCCATCGCTCTGCGCCGATGTTCGCGCTGGTGTCGATTGCGTTCTCGGACGCTGTCGTCGATTGCCGCTTTGAGGACTCGGCGAAGGCCGCACGGGCTGCGCTGGCTGCGAGCGGGAACGGGGGGCGCCATGATTGAGCCCATCGCCGCCGCGAAGGTTCGCATTACCGGCCCCTACCCACATCGAGAGGGGGAGTATCGCTGCCGCATCATCGTGGATGGGCGCAGGGAGTGGGCGCCGACTGCCGACACTCCCCAGCGGGCGAAGCGCATCGCGCAAGCCATCGCCGATCGTGTCGTCGCTCGACAACCCGTCACCATCGAAGATGCGCTAGCCCGCTACGCCGAATACAAGACCGCCAAGGGGAACAAGCCGCGCAGCATCACGACCACGGACTACCGGCTGCGCAGCTTCTTTCCCCGCACGGCCATGTCCGTTCAGTCGCTGACCGCGGGGAAGTGTGCCGAGTACTACGCCACGCTGACCGCCAAGCAGAAGCCCGACACCCATCAAAACGCACTGGCCGAGGCGCGCACCTTCTGCACTTGGCTTGTGAAGCAACAGCTACTCAAGCGCAACCCCATCGACGGGATCGAGCCGATGGGACGGCGTAAGCACGGCAAGCCGCAGCTAACCGTGGATGAGGCGCACCGCTGGCTGACCCACGCGCGAGCCCTGGCCGACAAGGGCGAGGCCGGCGCAGTCGCCGCCATGGTCACGCTGCTGATGGGCCTGCGGACAAGCGAGGTCGTCGAGCGCACCGCTCGCGATCTGGATGCCGGGGGGACGCTGCTATGGATTCCGCACAGCAAGACCGAAGCAGGCCGCCGCCGCGTCGAAGTCCCCGCCGTGCTGACCCCCTACCTACTCGCGCTCAAGCGCGACAAGCTCCCCATGGCGCCGCTGTTCGGCGAACACTGGCGCGACTGGCCCCGCCGCTGGGTTCAGAAGATCTGCCGCGCCGCCCGCGTCCCCACCGTCTGCGCCCACAGCATGCGCGGCCTATTCGCCACCCTGGGCATTCAGGCCGGGGCCGTCCCACACGTCGTCGCCGCCACCCTAGGCCACGAATCCCCCCGCATCACCGAACAGAGCTACGCTCAGCCAGGAAGCGCCGCCATCGTGCCTGCCCGCAGAGCGGTGGCGCAGCTACTGCCGGGTTAACCATGAACCAGTGTAAGCATTAGGTCGTAAATTCATCATTTGCGACCCGATAGCTGCTGATTGTGACCCAACCACTACTCTGGATATCTGCTCGTGTGAGGCAAATCTTCTATGCAAGCAGCATTAAGCTGGACAGAGGAATCGCAATAATGCTCGGATCGAATTTTAAGTCGCTAGACTCCGTGCGTGTAACTAATATGCCAAAAGGAGAATTGTTGACCTTATTTTGGATGAACCTTCGTAGGGCTTCGGTGTCTCTGACTGGATCAATCCTTGACTGGTACTTCACTTCTACGGGTATGCGAACGATTCCTGTGGTCAGGATATAATCAATTTCAGGCTCACCTTTTCTCTCGGGCAGATGATTGATATTCATATTGCTTATTGTTGACAGAATTGCACCAACACTGCTTTCTGCGATATGACCAGCCAATGTCGCCAAGGTGTCATGTCGCGCTAATTCATCAGGAGCAATCGGGACGACTTCAGCAAGCCAGCTAGCTCTCAATGCATGGTCAACCAAACATAGTTTTGCGCTCCCTCTTTTTCTCTTTAATCGGATCTCCAATGGATCAATCGTTCGCACCAGTAGTGCGTCGGCAAGAAATTGCACATACTGGCGGACACGTTCGTCACCAAGATTCGCCCCAAAAACCCGACGGGCCTCGTCGGCTAGCGTATGAACGGGGGGGGCCTGTCCGATGTAACGACAAACCAGCCTGAATATCTCCTCTAATAGCGATGCATCCCGTCTCTGGCCACGGCTCCCGAGGCGCAGATCGTGCTGGATGACTCTCTTGATTACGTTTTCATTGAGTTGGTGAGCGATATCGGGCCAAGGAGTGTTGGGATGTGCATGTCCTAACGGATATCCTCCGCGCTCGGAAAAAGCCGAGAACGCTTGATCTCTCGCTGTAGCGTACTGACGCCCATGCGCAGCCAAATCTTCCCAGAAGCCTTTTTCGGCCAGACTGCTTATTTTGTCTTCGTCAAGAAATGGATCACCGAGTTTGATGTTCCGTAATTGCCCAATCTCGGTTAATGACAGAACTCCGGCATCGATTGTCGTAATGCGACCGGCTAGACTATCGCGTCCTAAGCCAATGCGCAGGGCGGAACTTCCAGTTACAATAATCTTCGTAGTAGAGCTATCAACAAGGGATTTGAGCTGTGGTGCCCACTCGTCCAGATTTTGAACTTCATCTAGGAACAGGTAGGTATGCTCTCCATCGCTAGCTGCTTGATTAAGCGTCTTTCCTAGAACAGATTTTTCATACCAGTCCACTAGACGGATGATCGGATCTAGGCCAATCTTATCGAATGCTTGGATTTCGTCGAACTGAACTCGCAAAATGCATCGACCTGGTACGCCAGAATCAAGCAGATCTCGCAATACATGTTGCTGACAAGTCGTCTTACCGATCTGCCTCGCTCCTTTCAGCACCACAATGGGAGCTAATCCCTGTTTAAGGCGACGATGGACCTGCCGTACTAAGTGCCTTCGATGCGGAGGGAGCGCGACCATCGCTCCTCCCTCCCACCAAGGATTCATGCGCTTCAGGGTAAGTTCGACAGTCGGTGGAATGGACAGGGATGCGAAAAGGGGGGACTGGTTCATGGCGTATTCCTGCCCCCCTCATAGTCTGGTCCACAGCCGGTCCACAACGGGTTTTCGGACTCCAGAAACACCAAACCCCGCCGGGGTTCACCGACGGGGTTTCTTGTGGAGCTGAGGGGAGTCGAACCCCTGGCCTCTAGAGTGCGATTCTAGCGCTCTACCAACTGAGCTACAGCCCCGGGACTATTGGGTTGTTAGGCTCGCGTGAACGAGCGATGCAACGGAGGGGTTTTCTATCAGGGGTTGGGGGGCGGGGGCAAGAAAAATCGTCGGAGATTTCGGGGAGTGGGGAGGGAGGCGGGCGTCGGGGGGAGGGGGTTAGGCGGCGTGGGCGAGGCGGCTCTGGGTGAGGACGCGGGCGATGCGCTCGAAGGCGAAGTCGAGCTCGGCCTGGGTGATGATGAGCGGGGGGGCGAAGCGCAGGACCTTGTCGTGGGTCTCTTTGCACAGGACGCCCTCTTGGGCCAGGGCCTCGCAGAAGGGGCGAGCGGCGGAGGATAGCTCGATGCCGATGAGCAGGCCGGCGCCGCGGACCTGACGGACGACGGGGCTCTTCAGGGCGGCGAGGCGCTGTAGGAACGGGGGGCCTAGCTCGGCAGCGCGCTCGGCGAGGCGCTCTTCCCGCAGGACGCGCAGGGCGGCGCGGGCGACGGCGCAGCCGAGGGGGTTGCCGCCAAAGGTGCTGCCGTGGCTGCCGGGCTCGAAGACGCCGATCAGCTCATCGGTGCCAACGACGGCAGAGACGGGGTAGACGCCGCCGGCTAAGGCCTTGCCGAGGAGGTAGGCGTCGGGCGTGACGCCTTCGTGCTGGCTGGCGAACATGCGGCCGGTGCGGCCAAGGCCGGTCTGGATCTCGTCGAGGATCAGCAGGACGCGGTGGCGCTGGCAGAGCTCGGCGGCGCGCTTGAGGTAGCCGGGCGGTGGCATCAGCACGCCGGCTTCGGCCTGGATCGGCTCGACGAGGAAGGCGCAGGTGCGGGGGGTGATGGCGCGCTCAAGCGCGTCGCTGTCGCCAAACGGCACGACGACAAAGCCGGGGGTAAACGGGCCGTAGTCGGCGCGGTAGCTGGGCTCGGTCGAGGCGCTGAGGATGGTGACGGTGCGGCCGTGGAAGTTGTCGGCGCAGACGATGATCTCGGCCTGGTCAGCGGGAATGCCTTTGTGGCGATAGCCGAAGCGGCGCGCGGCTTTGATCGCGGTCTCGACGGCCTCGGCGCCGGTGTTCATCGGCAGCACGCGCGGCAGACCGGCCAGCTCAGAGAGCTCGCGCTCGAAGTACGGGAGCTCGGTGTTGCGGAAGGCGCGCGAGGTCAGGGTCACGCGCCCGGCCTGCTCGACCAGGGCGGCAATGATCGCCGGGTGGCGATGGCCTTGGTTCAGCGACGAATAGGCGCTGAGTCCGTCGAGATAGCGGCGACCTTCGACATCGGTGACCCACACGCCCTGCGCTTCGGCGACGACGATATCGAGCGGCTTATAGTTGTGTGCGCCATAGCGCGCTTCCAGATCGACATAGGTCTGGGTGGGGGACTGCGACATGGCTGCCTCGGCGAGGAAGGGGGGGGAACGAGGCCGCTAGGTGGCGAGGGCCTGCGGGCCAGCGGCGATAATCTCGTCGGCTAGCTCGTCGGCTAGCTCGCCGGGCGGGCGGCCGGTCTTCTGGGTGCGCTCGGCGATCTCGCGGATCGTGGCGTAGATACCGCTGGCGCGGCTTCGGGCTTTGTCGGCGTCGTAGCCGGCGAACTCCTGCGCGACGTTGATCAAGCCACCGGCGTTGATGGCGTAGTCGGGAGCATAGAAGATGCCGCGGGCCTGGAGCTCGCGACCGATGGCCGGCGACTCGAGCTGGTTGTTGGCGGCACCGGCGACCGCCCGGCAGCGCAGGCGGGGCAGGGTGGCAGTCGAGATGGCACCACCGAGGGCGCAGGGGGCAAAGATGTCGCACTGCACATCGAAGATCTGGTCGATGCTGACGACCTGGGCGCCGGTCTCGCCCGCGACGCGCTCGACGCGGCTGGGATCGATGTCAGCGATGGTCAGGCGGGCGCCGAGCTTGTGCAGCTCAAGGGCGAGGTAGCGTCCGACGGCACCGACGCCCTGAACGGCGACGTGCAGGCCGGACAGGTCAGCACCGTCTTTGCGGCCGAGGATGACTTCGGCGACCGCCTCGATGCCACGCCGGCAGCCCAGAGCGGTAAACGGCGAAGGATCGCCCGAGCCGCCCTGCGCCGTCGAGGTGCCAAGGACATGGCGGGTATGCTTGCGCACCACATCCATGTCACTGGTCGAGGTGCCCGAGTCTTCGCAGGTCAGGTAGGCGCCGTGCAGCGAGTCGACGAAGCGGGCAAAGGCAGTGAACAGCGCCGCACGATCAAAGCCGGGCCGGCGCATGGCTTCAGTGGCCCAGATGACGGCCTTGCCGCCCCCGTGGGGCAGCCGGGCCAGCGCGGCTTTGTACCCCATGGCGCGAGCCAGGCGGCAGGCATCGGTCACCGCGGCAGCTTCGTCCGCATAGGGGTAAACCCGACAGCCGCCGATGGCAGGGCCGAGACGGGTCGAGTGCAGAGCGACAATGGCCCGCAGGCCGGTCTCGCGGTCTAGGGCGAGATGGAGCTGGCCATACTGTAGGTCGTTGAGGATCTGAAAAATCATAAGAGGAGCTTATGCCAGCACAGTGTTGGCACGAGCAACATATTTTGCGGCGGTTCAAGCCGGGGCTGGGCGGCGGGGCTAGGCGCTTTGGGCGGCCCGATCGGAGGGCCTGGTTGCCCACCGGATCACACGGCCAAAACCGGGTCCGTGGGGTAGCTGGGCTTCAGGGCAGAGCCGGGCCTGGGAGGGAGCGCTGGAGCCTGGGCTGGCTGCGACGGCAGCCGGCGAGAGGCGGGCCAGTCCTGCCGCAAACGCTCGACTTGACCGAGCGTTAAATGTTACCTTCCTTACGTTTTATTGTGCTGACCCTCCCGCAGTTTCCGCAGCGCATTCGCCTCATCACGGGCCTCGCCGGCTTGATGTTGCTGCTCGCGTTTTTGCTTCCCCGCCACGGCGAGAGCGGGGTCGGTCGTCTTGCCAGCGCACCGACGGCGGAGTTCGTCTCGCTGTGGACCCTGATGCTGTCCGGGGCGGTGCTGCTGACCTCGGCTGTGCTGCCGGTACCGGCGCTGTTCCGATCGCTGATCAGCTTTGCGGCCCTGCCGGCCTGGGCGGTGGTGGGCAGCCTGCCGCTGCCGCTGCCGCTGCGCATTGCGGTGGGCTGTGTGGCGGCGCTCCTCTGTGCCACGCTGCTGTCGCGGACGCAGGTGCCGTGGGCGCAGCTACCGCGCTTCTTGGGACTGGGCAGCATCGCGCTCTTGGCCGCGCTGTACCTTCTGCCCTGGCATGGCGAGCCCCCGCTGCGGCAGATTGTGCGCATGCTGACGGCGGCGAACGATCCAGCCGCGCGCTTCGTGGCGATCTATCTGCTGCTGCCGGTGCCGGTGGCGCTCCTGGCCCTGTTGGTGCAGCTAGGCAGCGATCTGTCGGCACTCGGCGAGACGCTGGCCTGGCTGATCTTTCTGTGGGCTCCGGGAGCGCTGCTGATTCAGAGCTTCGAAGCGACGCAGGTCTACGCCAGCTTGGCGACGTTCGCGACGCTGCTCGCGGCCAGCTATGGGCTGGCGGATCCGCTGCGCACGCTGTCGATGCGGTATCCGTCCTAGGCGCGCCAGACCCGGGCGGTCGTCGCTGGGCGGGGTCTGCTGCGGGGTAGGCAGCGGACCCACCTGAGCCGCGCTGCGGCCCCAGCTCGCCGCACAGATGCCGTCGCTGCAGGTATACTCACGAGGATGAAAGATCTGGCCCTGCCGTCGGGCAGCCTGTTTGGCGACCGCTTTTTGGTGACGGGCGCGGCGGGAAGCGGCGGGATGGGCACGGTCTATCGCGCCTACGATCTGCAGACCGGCAAGCACGTCGCGCTGAAGATCCTGCAGCCGAATCCCGGCCTGGCTGGTCAGGGCGCGCGCTTTCAGAGCGAAGCGCAGGTGCTGTCCGAGCTGCGCCATCCGGCCATCGTGGCCTACGTCACGCACGGCGTTACCGCAAGCGGCGAGCGCTACCTGGCGATGGAGTGGCTCGACGGCGAAGACCTCAGTCAGCGCTTGCTGCGCGGTCCGCTGTCGCTGCCCGACTGCCTGACCTGCATCGAGCGAGTCGCTGATGGGCTGGCCTTCGCGCACCAGCGCGGCGTTATCCATCGCGATATCAAGCCCGCCAACCTGTTCTTGCCGGGCGGCGATGTGGCCCAGGTCAAGCTGCTCGACTTCGGCATCGCTCGTCGCATGTCGGCGCTCTCGCTGGGGCGCTCGCTGGCCAGCGATGCGGGGCGCTCGCCGACCCTGACCCAGACCGGCTTTGTCGTGGGAACGCCAGAGTACATGGCACCCGAGCAGGTGCGCGGCAGTCGTGAGCTGTCGCCGGCCGCCGATCTGTTTTCGCTGGGCTGCGTGATCTACGAGTGCTTGACCGGGCAGCCGCCATTTTCGGGCAGCGACTACACCGCGGTACTGGCCCGCATCTTGTTCGCCGAGCCCGAGCCGCTCTTGCGGCGACGTCCGGGACTGCCGCCGGGGCTGCTCCGCTTGGTCGCTAGCTTGTTGCAGAAAGAGCCGTCGGCGCGACCTGACAGCATCGAGGGAGTGCGCAGAGAGCTCTGGGCTATCCAGGCGGGCGCGGGGCCGGCTGTCGCCGATACCGTGGCGATGCCTGCGGCCATCCTGACGGGCTTCGCTACCGACGAACAGGGGCTGTTCAGCATCGTCCTGGCAGCGCCGCTGGCGACACCGGATTCGCTGCCCGGCCTGACCACTGAGGGGCTGACGCCCACCCACGAAAATCGGCGCGTGCTGTTTCAGACACTGGGAGAGCTGGGGGTGCGGCCCGACTCGCTGGCTGATGGCTCGCTGATTGTGACCGTACCGGCTTCGGGCAGTGCCCAGGATCAGGTCAGCCGAGCGGCCCGGGCGGCCCTGCTGATCAAAGCGCAGTGGCCGCACGCGGTGGTCTCGCTGGCGACTGGCCGTGGCTCGATCCAAAGAGGCGCCACGGTCGGCGAGGTCGTGGATCTAGCGGCGGAACCGCTGCATGGGCTGGACGAGGATGCGCAGGCGGCGGCGGCGCTTGGAGTCTTCATCGATCCGCTGAGCGCCAAGCTGCTGCAGGGCCGCTTCGAAGTGATCGTGCAGCACGGTCGCAGCCTGCTGCGCGGCGCCGATCGCGACGTCGACACCAGTCGTCCGCTGCTGGGCAAGCCCACGCCCTGTGTCGGTCGCGAGGTCGAGCTGGCTTATCTAGAGACGCGGCTCTTGGTGTGCCAGGAAGAAGCGCAGGCCCACGCGGTCCTGGTTACGGCCCCGCCTGGCCTGGGCAAGTCGCGCCTGCGACATGAGCTGTTGCGCCGCCTCGATCGACGGAGCGAGCCCTGGGTGCGGCTGCTGGCGCGGGCGGAGCTGGGCACCTCCTTTGCTCCGTATGAGGTGCTGGGCCACGCGCTGCGGCGGCTCTGCGGCGTGGAGTCGGACCTGACGCCGGCCGAGCAGCGGCAGAGGCTGCAGGCACGGCTGACGCAGCACCTGCCGCCGGCCGATCGGGATCGGGTCGCGATCTTTCTGTGCGAGCTCTGCCAGCTGCCGCTTTCCGAGGCGGGTCTGCCGATGCTGCAGGCGGCGCGACAGCAGCCGCCGATCATGCGCGATCGCGTGCGCCGTGCGTTTCTCGACTGGCTGGCGGCCGAGTGTCGGGTGGCGCCGGTGCTGATCGTGATCGACGACCTGCAGTGGAGCGATGAGCTGACCGTCAACCTGCTGCACGAGGCGCTGCAAGAGCAGCGAGAAGCGCCGCTGTGCGTGCTGGCTTTTGCCCGTCCCGAGGTCAACACCACGTTTCCCAAGCTGTGGGCCGGCTGTCAGCTGCACGACCTGACCCTCAAAGAGCTGAGCCGCCGGGCCTGCGAGCGCCTGCTGCGACAGATGCTGGGCGACGAGACGCCGGCCCAGGCGATCGCTGAGACGATCGAGCTATCGCGCGGCAACGCGCTGTTTCTAGAAGAGCTGATTCGCGCCCGCGCCGCAGGCAACGCCGACGAGAAACTAGAGACCGTGGTGGCCATGCTGCAGTCCCGCCTGAGTCGGCTGGAGCCGGGCCCGCGCCGCTTGGTCTTGGCGGCTTCGATCTTTGGCGAGGCGTTTAGCCGCGAGGGAATCGCAGCCGTCCTGGAGCTACCGGCCGCGGCGCAGCTCCTTTCGGGGGGCTTGTCGGTCTTGCAGACGGCGGAGCTGATCCAGCCCAGCCAACCTGGTCTGGCGACGGGTGAAAGCGAGTACTCGTTCCGCCACGCGCTGGTCAAAGATGCGGCGTATGCGCTGTTGTCGGCGGCCGATCGGGCGACGGGTCATCGCTTGGCCGCCGAATACCTAAGCCGGGTCAGCAGCGAAGCCTCGATCATCGCCGAACACTTTGAGCGCGGCGGCGAGCTGGAGCGCGCCGCGGTGCAGTACTGGCGCGGGGCCGAGCGCTGCTTCCAGCAGTGTGACTATCGGGGGGCGCTGCGGCAGGTCGAGCGCGGCGCGCGCTGCTCGCAGGATCGCGAACTATTGGCTCGGCTCTCCAGCGTCGAGTCAGCCATCGCCTATCGGACCGGCCGCTTCAGCGAGGGCCACGCCAGTCGCGCCATCGATGCGCTGGCGGTGCTAAAGCCAGGCAGCCTGGCCTGGAGCCGCGCCGCCGCCGGTGCCATCACGACCCTTATGATCCTGCAGCGGCCGCAGGAAGCGAGCCGCCTGTTTGGACAGGTGCTGGCTACCGAGCCAGAGCTGGAAGGGCGCGTGGCCTATATCGACTCGCTGAGCTACCTGACCAGCTGGGCGGCGCTGGGTGCTCCGCGCATGCTGGTCGAAGCCCTGCGGCGGCGCCTGCAGACGCAGGTCGAGGCGGCGGTGGCCGAGACGCCCAGCCTGCGCTACTACCTCGACGGCTCGCTGGCCCAGGTGGCGCTGTATCGCTGGGGCCGTCCCTACACCGCGATCCAGTACGGCGAGCAGAGTGAGCGGCTGGCCCACGACTGCGCCGACACCATGGCCGAGTTCCACATGAGCTGCCACATCCTGGAGCTCGGCTGGCTGGAGCTGGGCGACTACGTCGGCGTCATCAGACGCATGCGCGAGCGCCGGGCGCAGGTGTTCGCCACGCAGGAGGCCGGGCTGGTGACGCTGTATCGGCAGGTCCTGTCGCGCGCTCTGTGTGCATCGCCAGAGGGAGCGGACTGGGAGCAGGCGATCGAGCTTACGGCGCCGTTTCTTAAGGTGCGCAACCTCGCCTTCTTTGCCCAGGCGATCCGCGCCCGCGTGGCCCTGCAGCGTGGTGAGCCCGAGAGCGCGCTGCCGCTGATAAGCGAGGCCATGGCGGGCTTTGTCATGGTGCCGTTTTATCTCGTCGATCTGGCGGTGACGCAGCTCAGCTGCCTGCATGCGCTGCAGCGCTTCGACGAGGGCTGTGCAGCAGCGGAAGCGGCGCTGGCGGCCCTCGGACAGCCGAGCGACTTTGGCCCCTTCGAGGTCGCGTTCCACCTGGCCCACAGCGAGCTCCGTCTTTCGCTCGGGCAGGCGGAGCAGGCGCAGGCTGCGCTAGAGCTAGGCCTGCAGCAGCTTACGGCGCGCCTCGCTGACCTGCCGAGTCCGACGCTGCGGCGCAGCTATCTGCACAACAATCCGCACTGCCTGCGCACCCTCTTGTTGGCGGCCGAGCACGGACTGGCTGTGCCCGCGCTTGCCGACGAGGGAAGCGTCGCCGCCCGCTAAATAGTGGCTGCGCTCCCAGCTGCCCCTAGGGCTTGCGCGGCGGCTCTTTTTCCGGCGGCGCCGGGCGGACCACGGTGACCTCGACCTCGCGCGGCGTGACTTCGTAGGCGATGCCAGAGGGCAGCCCGGTCACTTGGATGCGCTTGATGTAGGTCGTCCCCGTCGGCTTGCGCTCGTCGGCAGCGGTGTCGACCATCAGCACCGGCACATCCTGCAGCTTCTCTAGGCTCTGGCCGCGCAGCACGATGGTGGCGGCCTCTGGATTTAGGCGAGCGTTCTGCGGCGCGCCGCTGGTGTTGATGCGAACGTTGGCGAAGCGTCGCTCGACTAGCTCGACCAGCACATCGACGCTGATGCGCGGTGAGGGCTGATCCAGGTAGTAGGCGAACTTGGGCAGCGGGCCGAGCTCGACGTTGACGGTGGCGGCGCCGGTAAAGCCGGCAATATTGAGCGGCCGCGTCTGCACATTGCGCATGTTTTCCAGCACGTTGCGCGCCCCGCGCACCACCACGGTGGTCGGTGACAGCGTGCTCTTCTTGAGGCGATAGCCTTCCTGCAGCTCACCCTCGGTGGTCAGCTGCACCGGCAGCGCTACCTTGGCTTCGTTGGCGAAGCGCAGATAGATGCTCGGTGGCTCATAGCCTTCGACGCGGAGGCCTTCGGGCAGGTGCGCCATCTCGGGCGAGAAGCGCAGCTCGCCATCCGACAGCTCGCCGAGGTCGATGCGCATCGGCTCCAGCGCAGCGCGGCTGGCCCGCGTCACACGGCCCCAGGGACCACGCACCAGGACCTTGATCTGCTCGGGGGGCGAGGGCTCGCTGATCAGCAGGCGACCGCGCGGCTCGCCATAGCGCACGCGCACCAGCAGGGCGGTGCTGGCTTCCAGCTCGGTGCGCACGACGAAGACCAGCGCGACGGCGATCACCAGGGCGATGATCTTGAGCAGCAGATCTTCGAAGAGCAGTTTGTAGAGAAATTCGCGCATGGGGGTTATGGCGAGGGCGGAGTGCGCTCGACCGCTGGGCTCTGGGGCGCCTCTGCCGTCGGCGGCAAGGCTGGGCTGGCGGGAGCGACCTCGGGAGCGGCCGGCGCGGGCGGCTCCAAGATCGGGATGCGAAACTTGGCCGTGGTCTGCTCGGTCAGCTGGCTGGGCACTTGCTCAGCGGCGCCGGACTCGCTGCGGGGCGCCGGTGGCTGCGAGGGCGAGGTGACGCGCGGCGTGGCCTGGCTGGCGCTGTGCTGTGTGCTGGCTTGCTCGGCGCGCGCCAGCATGGCCTTGGCCGAGGTCTGCACCGTCGTCGAATCGGCGGCACCCCCCGTCGCGGCGGGCGGCGTCGCGGTCGGACTGGGCGCCTTGGGATCGAGCTTGATCGGCCCCGAGATCGGCTGCGTACTAAACAGCGCCAAGAGCTCGGTCGGCACTTTCTTGGCGCCCGACTCATCGGCGGCCGACAGCGCGCCTTGGGCCGAGCTGGTCGTCTTGGCGCTGCCGGTCGTCGCCCCCTTGCGCGGCTCGGCGGCTTGCCCCTTGGGCTTGGGCTTCTTCTTTTGGAACAGACCGAGCAGCGCCTTGCGCAGCATCGCCGCTTCTAGGCTGTGCGCGATGTTGCCGTTGAAGCACAGCGAGACCTCGCCGCGCTCTTCGCTGATCACCACCACCACGGCGTCGGTCTCTTCGGTGATGCCGATGGCGGCGCGGTGGCGGGTGCCAAACTGCTTGTCGAGCTTGACGTTGCCCGAGAGCGGCAGTACGGCCCCGGCCTGCTGCACGCGCAGGTTACGAATGATGACCGCACCGTCGTGCAAGTGGTTCTGCGGGTCGGGCACGAACAGCGTGACCAGCAGCTCTTTGGTGACCCGCGCATCCAGCTCAACGCCGACCTCGCCGAGGTGCTCGCTGAGATCGGCATCGCGCTCGATGACGATGAGGCCGCCGATGTTCTTTTTGGCCAGCTCGCCCGCGGCTTGCACGACCTCTTCGATGACGTAGGTCTCTTCGTACTTGTGGCGAGTAAACAGGCCCTGCCCGACTTGCATCAGCGCGCGGCGCAGGTCCTGCTGGAAGATGACGACGAAGAAGATGATGAAGTAGTCGATCAGCTTCTCGAACAGCCACGAGACGGCGAACAGATCGAGGCGCTTGGCGAGGAAGAACAGCCCGCCGAGTACGAACATCCCGGTCAGCGTCTGCGCCGCCCGCGTGCCGCGCACCAGCTTGAGGA
>CAZVMD010000199.1:0-13057 GCA_964628555.1 uncultured Myxococcales bacterium
CAGCCTCCCCACCCACTCCGAGGCCATCGGCACGGTGGTCTTTCTGTTCTACGTGAACTGGCAGTTTTCGGCGGTGGTGTTCTTGGCGCTCCTGCCGGGGGCGTTTGGTCTGAGCATGCTGCTGCGCAAGGTCAGCCGGCGGTCGCGGCGGGCGCGGCGGCGCCAGGCCGAGAACTTTACGGCGCTGGAGCAGATCGCAAGTGGCATCAAGGTCATCAAGGCCATGGGCTCCGCTGCGGCTGAGCGCGCCCGCTATGAGCGCACCAACAGCGCGCTGTATGCGGCCAAGATGAAGATCGCGCTGGCTCGCGCCGAGAGCGATGCGCTGGTCGGCGGTATGTCCTTCGCGCTGATCGGCGTCGTGGTGTTGGGCAGCGCGGCGGCCATTGCCCATGCCCGCATGGATAGCTCCAGCGTGCTGACCTTTATCACCGCGCTCATCCGCTTGACCACGCTGATGAAGACCGGCACCAAGGCCTACGGTGAGATCCAAGAAAACATGCCGGCTGCGGCGCGGCTGTTTGCCGTGCTCAATCAAGAGAGCCGCATCACCGATCGTCCAGGTGCGCCCCCCTGTCCGCGGCCGCAGCACGAGATCCGGCTGAACCACGTGCGCTTCAGCTATGGCGCTGGAGCCGAGGTGCTGCGCGGCATGAACCTGAGCCTGCCGGTGGGCAAGGTGGTGGCTCTGGTCGGTGAGTCGGGCTCGGGCAAGTCGACGCTGATCGATCTATTGCTGCGCTTCCGCGATGTTACCGGCGGCAGCATCACGATCGATGGTGTGGATATCCGCAGCGTGCAGCAGGCCAGCTTGGTGCAGCACTGCGCGCTGGTCTCCCAGGATCTGTTTCTATTTAACGACACCATCGAAAACAACATCCGCTATGGCCGGCCGGAAGCGACGCAGGCCGAGGTCGAAGAGGCGGCCAGGCGGGCGCATATCCACGACACCATCCTGCGGCTGCCTGGCGGCCAGGGATACAAGACCGTCGTCGGCGATCGCGGGGATCGGCTGTCCGGTGGGCAGCGGCAGCGCATCGCCATTGCACGAGCCCTGCTGCGCAACGCGCCGGTGCTGCTCCTGGATGAACCGACGAGCGCCCTGGATGCCGACAGCGAACATCATGTGCAGGAGGCGCTGCGCGAGCTGATGCGCGGTCGTACCTGCTTGGTCATCGCCCATCGCCTGAGCACGGTGCAGCATGCCGACTGCATCCACGTCATGAGCCGCGACACCGGTACGGTAGTTGAGACCGGCACGCACCAAGAGCTCTTGGCGGCCGGCGGCGAGTACGCCCGCCTGGTGCAGATGCAGCAGCTCGGCTAGCTGTCGTGGTCTGCCGACGGTGAGCCCGGACCGCAGCGCAGGCTCCAAGGCTCTGCCCTATGTGGCTCTGTCGCGGGCACTATTTGCTTGAC
This sequence comes from uncultured Myxococcales bacterium, assembly GCA_964628555.1. GTDB lineage: Bacteria > Myxococcota_A > Polyangia > Palsa-1104 > JAEUJZ01 > JAEUJZ01. Next base: position 1,420 of record CAZVMD010000199.1, read on the forward strand.
GCCAACGCAGGCAAAACCGCAAAATCTCATTCTCTGAGTGGTTGTAGGCTGCGATCTTCGTCGTTAAGTTTGCTCGAGCGCTGCCACGAGTTCTTGTCCACTTGCCGAGCAAACACGCTCCTGAATGACCCGCCGCAATGACCGCCTGAACACAGACCGAGAAAGCTGCCGGCCGAACCGAAGGGCCGACGTAATCGATAAGAGCCGCGAGTGACCAGGCTCTGAGCAGTGGCAAACGACGCAGACGCAATGCTTCCCACCGAGTCCCCTACGGCGCCAACCTTGGCACCGCCCCCTGGCTACCCCTGTATCGCCCGGCTGCGTGCGATGACAGATGGGTGCCGCACTGTACTGACGAAGCTCTGCCAATCGCATGCGCTCTCCGGCAGAGTGGCCACGCACCGGCACCGCCCCGTTGACTGCCGGTCCCTGCAACTGAGGAACGTACGATGACCATGAAGCTGTATGTTGGCAACCTGCCCTATTCCACGACCAGCCCCGACCTTGAGCGCCTTTTCACGCCGTATGGCGCGGTGAGCAGTGCGCAAGTGATCGAGGACCGACTCACCGGCAAGAGCAAGGGCTTCGGCTTTGTCGAGATGTCGACCAACGAGGACGGCCAGAAGGCCATTGCCGCCCTCAACGGCAAGCAGTTTGAGGGTCGTACGTTGACCGTCAACGAGGCTCGTCCGCGTGAAGATCGCGGTGGCGGCGGTGGCGGCGGTGGTCGCGGCTTCGGCGGCGGCGATCGCGACTTCGGCGGCGGTGGCCGTGGTGGCCGTGGCGGTGGTGATCGCCGTGGCCGTGGTGGTGGCTTCGGCGGCGGCGGCCGCGGCGGCGATCGCTACTAGCTCCGCCTCGCGCCTCGCGCGCGTCGCACCTCTTGCACGGTGCTGACGCGCTCCCCCGGTAGCTCCTACTTTCCGCGACCTTCCACAATAAAACAGACGCTGGTGCTCGCGCTGCCGCCGATGTTCAAGGTGGCGACGCGACGGGCGTGTGCGACCTGCATGTCCCCGGCTAGCCCGCGTACCTGGCGCACCGCATCGAGCAGCATGCGGATGCCGGTGGCCCCAACCGGATGTCCTCCACCCAGGAGGCCGCCGCTGGGATTGACCGGCGTCCGTCCGCCCCACAGCACTCGCCCATCCTCAATCGCCTGCATCGGCCAGCCCGGCGGACCAAAGCCGAAGTGGTCGAGGATCATGTACTCCATGACCGTAAAGCAGTCGTGACACTCGATGGCATCTAGCTCATCGACGCCCGTGAGGCCGGCTCGGGCGAAGGCGTCGGTGATCGTGCCGCGGACGTGGGGGAACATGTACGGCTCGTTGCGGCTGTCCTGCAGCTTGGCCGAGAGGCGCATGCGCGCCGTGCGATGACCAAAGCCGCTGATGCGCGGCAGGGCATCCAGGGGCACACCCCGCTTGCGCGCGTAGGGAGCGGCAAACGGCGCCGTCGCCAGGATCAGCCCGACCGCGCCATCGGTGACCGGACAGCAGTCATAGCGGCGCAGCCGACCGTGGATCACCGGGTTGTGCTGATCATCATCGGCAAAGCAGCGCTCATCGAGCTTCCATGCCCGGCCCTGAGCCCGCGGGTTCTTGCGCGCACAGGCAAAGTTATTGCGGGCAATGGCGCGCAGGTGCAGCGGATCGAGGCCATAGCGCCGCGCATACTCATCGCCGACGTCCGACAGCAGCTTGGGCCAGTGATAGGTGATGCCGCTGGTCTCTTCGGGCACCAGGGCGGCGCAGCCGAGCAGGGCCTGCGCCTCAACGGCGTTCTTGTTGCGCATGATCTCGACGCCGGTGACCAGGGCCACGTCATAGCGGTTGCTCTGCAGGTCGGCCATGGCAGCCAGGGTGGCGACGCTTCCCGAGGCGCAGGCGGCCTCGTGTCGGCTGGTCGGAAGGCCGGAAAAGCGCGGCTCGGCTTCCAGCAACAGCGAGCCTAGGTGTCCTTGCTGGCAGGCTAGCTCGCCGACGAAGTTGGCGACGTGGGCCACCTGGATGTCGCTCGCTTCTAGCTGCGCATCGGCGAGTGCGCCGGCCGACACCTCGCGCAGAAGGTCGATGAGTCCCTTGCCTTCGCGGGTGATGTGGCGACCGAAGTCGGTCTGAAAACCTCCCAGGATATAGACGGGAGGCAGCGACTGCAGACTCTGCATCATGACGCTCACTCTAAGCCAAGGACCTCCATGATACGATGAAAGAATGCAGGACTCTCTTATTGCGAAACTTAGCTCTCTACCGACTCGATTGTGGCCTTGGTCGCGGACGTCTGTGGGGCCGGGGGCGGGCCAGCCGGCCGCGGCAAGCGCGAAGCAACCGCCTACTGCGCAGCGACGTCTGACAGGGTGGCTCGCGGCGGGCATGATCGCGATCTCTGGGCTGTCGGCGACTAGCTGCGGCACGCTCGGCACCACCGAGATGAACATCGGTCTCGCCGAGCAGAACGTCACGTTCGACCTGATGAACAGCTTTGCGCTGCCGATTCCGACCTATCCGTGTACGACGGATGCGCAGTGTGTCTATCTAGTGCGCAACCAGCTTGGTCTGATCGACAACCGCATCACGCCCAAGTGCGACATGACGCTGAAGCAGTGCGTGGCGGATGTCTATGTCGGTGTGCTGGTGATCATCGACTTCTCGATGGACACCGCCTTTACCACCGGCATCGCGCAGAGCTCGGCGGATGCGGTGCGCGAGATGACGATCAACTACTCGCTGACCAACAACACCAACCTGCAGATCGACAAGCTCGAGATCTTTGTCGGGCCGGATCGCTTGGTGAATGCTGCCGACCCGCGAGCCATCTACCTTGACTGGATCGGCCCGATTCCGCGCGGTGGCACCTTCACGCAGGAGCAGAAGTCGCTGGTCATCCCCGACGAGACGCCGGCCCACGCGGTGGTCGTCGAAGCGATCCGCAATCCGGCGGTGCCGCTCAACTTCCTGGTGCAGTCCTATGTTCACCTCAAGCCGGGTGACGCGCTCCCGACCGGCAACTTGGTGCTGAAGCTGGCTCCGGTTGTGCGACTGCTCAAGCGCTAGGCTGCGGCGATGCTCATCGATCTGGTTGAGGGGTTTTTCCAAGCCGAGAGCTGGGAGTATCAGCGCCTCGAACGACGCGATGTCCTGCGCCTGGGCTTTACCGGCAGCAGCGGCAACTGGACCTGCTACGCCCAGACCCGCGAAGCACAGCGCCAGGTGGTGTTCTATTCGATCTGTCCGCTGCGGGCCCCCGACGGCAAGCGCATGCTGATGGCCGAGTTCCTGACGCGCGCCAACTACGGCCTGATCCTCGGCAACTTCGAGCTCGATCTGGATGACGGCGAGATCCGCTACAAGACCAGCCTGGACATCGAGGACGCCGAGCTTACGCCGATGCTGCTTTCGCACATCGTGTACGCCAACGTGACGTCGATGGACCGCTACCTGCCTGGCATCATCGCCGTCATCGCCGGCAGTCAGACGCCGCTCGCCGCCGTGACCTCGATCGACGAGGTGCGCGAGCCGGACCTCAGCAAGTCCTAGCGGCCGTATCTCTCTTTGAGCTCGCGCTTGAGGATCTTGCCCGCTGCCGACAGCGGCAGTGCGTCGAGGAAGCGCACCGACTTGGGCACCTTGTACTTGGCGAGGTGGGCGCGGCAGTGCGAGAGCAGCTCCTCCTCGCTGGCGCTCTGTCCGGGCTGGGGGACGACGAAGGCGCAGCCGACCTCGCCCCATTTTTCGTCGGCGACGCCGATCACCGCGGCCATCGCGACGGCGCTGTGGCTGTACAGCACCTTCTCGATCTCGGCGGGATAGACGTTCTCGCCACCCGAGATGAACATGTCTTTTTTGCGATCGGCGATGTAGTAAAAGCCGTCGGCATCGCAGCGCGCCAGGTCGCCGGTGTGGAACCAGCCCTCGCCATCGACCGCGGCGCGCGAGGCGACGGGATCTTGGAAGTAGCCCGAGCAGGCACAGGGGCCGCGCAGCACAAGCTCGCCGACCTCGCCCGGCGGCAGCGGCCGGCTGTCGCCCTCGTGATCGGCAGAGACAATGCGGGCCTCGATGAAGTAGTTGGGCTTGCCGATCGAGCCAGCCTTGCTCTCGGCGTACTCGGGGGAAAGCGAGCAGACTCCCGGCCCGAACTCGGTCATGCCAAAGCCCTGCTTGAACACCACGCCGTGCTGCTGACGATAGGCGTGGATGATCGGCACCGGCAGCGGCGCCCCCCCGCTGGTCAGAAAGCGCAGGCTGCTCAGATCCGTCGTGGTGAAGCGCGGCGACTGCATCATCATCTGGTACTGCGTCGGCACGCAGAACAGCGCCGTCACCCGCTCGCGCTCGATCAGCGCCAGCATGTCGTCGGCCGTCCAGCGCCGCATGATCACCACCTTGCCGCCCAGGGTCAGAAGCGGCAGGGTGTGCACGAACAGTGCGCCGGTGTGAAACATCGGCGTGTGGGTCAGTGTGACATCGCCGCGCGCTAGCTCGTGAATCACGGTGTTCAGCGTGTTCCAGGCCAGCATGCGATACGAGATGCAGGCCGCTTTCGGTAGGCCGGTTGTGCCGCCGGTAAACAGCAGACAGGCCAGATCTTCCTCGCGCACCGCCTCATTGGCGACCGGCTGCGCGGGCCGGCTTAGCACCGCCGCGGCATAAGGCTGGCTGTTGGCCAGGCCGGGGCCGTCAAGGTGCAGCCAGGTGGTGACGCTCTGGCACTCGGCGCTGGCCGCGATCTCGCCCAGCCCGGCGCGGAAGTCATCGCTGTACAGCAGCGCCTTGGGCCCCGTCTTTTGCACCAGCGCTGCGATCTCGCGCGGGTGGCTGCGCCAGTTAAAGGGCACCAGCACCGCGCCCAGCTTGCAGCAGGCAAAGAAGGTATCCAGAAACTCGACGCAGTTCATGGCGACGATGCCAACGCGATCGCCAGGGCGCAGCGCGGCGACATCGCGCAGATAGCCCGCCAGCTGATTGGCCCGCGCATTCATCTGGCGATAGCTGAACCGACCGGCCTCACCTTTGGCTACGTCGACTACGGCCGTCGACTCGGCGTAATAGCGCTCGCCGCGCTCCATCCAGTCCCCGATGTACATCGCTTCTTCTCCTCCGCTCGTCGGCACGATATCACGCTCCTTGCCCGCCAAGTGCGCTAGGCTCCAAGCAAGATGTCGGTCGCAAACACCTCTTCGGGTCCCGCCGCGAGTGCGCCTCCGCTCAATCGCCTGGCGCGCGGACTCAAGCTGCTTGGCCGCCTGACCAGCCCCGAGACGCCGACGGGACAGCGCTTCGTCCTGCTAGAGGCCCGCCTGACCGCGGTGTCGGAAAAGCTGGCCCAGGATCCGCGCTGGCTCAAGCTCACGGGGGAGCTCCTGCGACAGATCGCGCTCTTTCGCCTGCGGCGCCATGCCGGGCTGGAAGCGGTGCTGCGCCGGCTGCGCATTCCGACCGCCTCCGAGGTCGCGCTGGTCCATGAGCAGCTGCATCGCATGAGCGATCAGCTCGAAGCGCTGAGCACACAGGTCGAGCTGATGATCGATCTGTTCGAGCAGCAGCGCCGCGCCGCCAAGTCAAACGAAGCTCCCTGAGGCCCGAGCACACTGCATGTCCTCCTCGTCTTCGAAGGTCTCGAAAGACCAGGCACAGCCGAGTGCGACCCTGCACCGCGTCGGGTCGTTTGTGCGCAGCCAGGTCGAGCTCTCGCGCCAGGTCATGGCTGCCCTGCGCGAGCAGGCGATCAATCCCTACCCCTATCTGCGGCCGATCATCGAGCGCGCGGCCGGCGTGCGTGAGCCGCCGCTCAGTCCGACACCGCATCAGGTGGTGTGGACCCGCGGCCCGCTGCGCCTCTTGCGCTATCCGGCACCGCGTCGGCGCTATCGCACGCCGATCCTGTTTGTGTACTCGATGATCAACCGCTGGTACATCCTCGACTTTCTGCCGGGGCGAAGCTTGATCGAGTACCTGACACGGGCCGGCTTCGAGGTCTACGCCATCGACTGGGGGATCGCTGGTCCGCACGAGCAGCACATGACCTGGGCCGAGCTCCTCGGCACGACGCTGCGCGGCGCGGTGCGCTGGACGCTGCGCGCAAGTGGCGCCGACAGCCTCGCGCTGTACGGCTACTGCATGGGCGGCACGCTGAGCCTGGCCTACGCCAGCCTGTATCCGCAGGGCCTGGGCAGCGTGGTGGCGCAGGCAACGCCCGTCGACTTCAGCCAGGGCGGCCTCTACACGCTGTGGACGCAGGCGCAGCACTTTAACGTCGATACCCTCGTCGATGCCTACGGCAACGTGCCGACCCAGGTGCTAGAGAGCGGCTTCTTTGCCGCGGCGCCGGTCCAGCGCTTCACCCGCTGGCTGGAGGTCTGTCGGCGCATCGACGATCCCGACTACGTGACGACGTTTCTGGCCATGGAGCGCTGGGGCGCCGACGCGGTGCCGTTTCCCGGCGAGGTCTATCGCCAGTACATCAAGGACTGCTATCAGCACAACCTGTTCTGCCAGGGGCGGATGCAGGTCGGCGGCGAGACGATCGATCTAGGGCGCATTCGTTGTCCGCTTTTGAACCTGATTGCCGAGCACGACACCATCGCGCCACCGCCGATGAGCGAGCCGCTGTTGCAGCTGGTCGGCAGCCAGGTCAAAGCCACCCTGCGCTTTCCCGTCGGCCACATCGGTCTGTCGGCATCGAGCAAGGGCCCGACGCAGGTCTGGCCCCGCATCGCGGCCTGGCTGGCTGAGCAGGCCGAGCCGCTGCCGCCACCCGCCGGCGAAGATCCCAGCGCATGAGGGACGCTGCGCCACTGTGCCGCGAAGGCATCCTGCGTCTGCGCGATGGCCGCCGCCTCGGCTTCTGCGAGTCTGGCGATCTGACAGCCGGCCAGCCGGTGATCTTTTTGCATGGCAATCCGGGCTCGCGCCACATGCGCCATCCCGACGACGCGCTGACGGCGAGGCTGGGGGTGCGGCTGATCGCGCCCGACCGACCTGGCTATGGCCTGTCCGACTATCAGCCGGAGCGTACCCTCCTCGACTTTCCGGCCGATCTGCAGCAGCTAGCCGATCACCTGAGGCTCGATCGCTTCGCGCTGTTTGGCGTGTCGGCCGGCGGTCCGTATGTCGCGGCCTGCGCCTATCGCTTGCCTGACCGGCTGAGCCGGGCCGCCATCGTCTCGGGGCCGGCCCCGTTTGATCGACCGCGGGCGCTCTCTGGCGTCAACTCCGACTACCGCAGCGCCTATCGCCTGGCTGCCTGGCCGAGCTGGGCGCTGCATCCCCTTCTGGCCTGGCACGACAAGGCCGTGCGTCGGGATCCGGCTCGGGCGCTGGCCGCGGTCGTTGCTCAGGCCTCGCCCGACGATCGCGCGCTCTTGGCCGATCCGCAGATCGCGGCGCAGATCCTGGGCTATCGCGCCGAGGCCAGCCGGCGCGGTGTGCGCGGCCTGGTACGCGAAGCGCAGATCCTGGTCGCTCCCTGGGGCTTCCGCCTGGCCGAGGTGAAAAAAGAGCTGCACCTGTGGTACTGGGACGGCGACAGCATCGTGCCGCCGCAGATGGGACGCTATCTGCAAGCCCAGCTACCGCACAGCGTGCCGCACTTCTTTCCCGACGGCGGTCACTTCTCGCTGTTCCGCGACTGGGCCGCCATCCTTACCTCCCTGATCGCGCCCTAGGGCGCGAGGCTGGTCGGATCGACCTGGTTGGCATCGGGGCTGGGCTGGCCGCGGCGCTGGCGCAGGAACCACTGGAACAGCTCGGGGTGGGCATAGGTCGGCTCTTCGGCGGCGTGGCCGGTGCTCGGCCACTCGGTGTAGCGGACGATGCCACCGGCTTGCTTGAGCGCTGCCGACATCTTGCGGGACATCGCCACCGGCACCAGCGGATCGCGGCGTCCGTGAAAGATCCAGGTCGGCGTCTGGCCGAGCTTCTGCGCCATCTGCGCGTAGGGATCACCGTCGAGGTCGATCAGCCTGCCGGCGGCGGGAATCGGCACCCAGCGCGGTGGCTTGACCCCGCCGCAGATCGGCGCCAGCGCAGCGAAGCGTCCGGGATAGCGCGCCGCCAGATAGTAGGTCCCAAAGCCGCCCATCGAGTTGCCGGTGACATAGATGCGGTCGGGATCGCCGTTGTACTCGCGCAGCGCCACTTCGACCGCCTCCATGGCCCGCTCGGCCATCTCCGGCAGGGCCCAGAAGCTCGACGGATCGCACTGCGGAAAGACGACGATGAAGGGAAAGAAGCCCAGCGACGCCTGCACAGCCGGCCCGAGCCCGACCTGCGTCGCCATCACGCCATCTTTCCCGCGCTCGCCACCGCCGTGCAGATACAGGATCACCGGCAGCTTCTGGCTCAGACCATCGCCGCCCAGAGCCGTCGCCTGCGGGTGATAGATGTAGAAGCGATGCGGGCCGCGCGTCGTGGTCGTGACGTGGGCAGAAAAGCCGTGACTGCGATCGGGCACAAACGAGAGGCCAGAGCAGCCCAGGCCCGACAGCAGCACCGCCGCCAGCACTGCTCCTAGCCAGGACTTGGCACCCTGGCTGCGTTGCTTACGCATCTTGGTCCTCCTGCATCCGCGGAAAATAGGATGCGCGACCCAGGCGGATCGGTGCAGCCAATCGCCAGCGGGCCTGTGGTCTTAGCGGCGTCGCGCGATGGCGATCAAGCCACCGTCGGTGTGACTGTGAGCGATGGCATCCTGTCGCCAGGCGTGTGTGCGGTTGAGCTGGTTCTGCACCGCTTGCCGCTTCAGCCGCATGGTCAGCCGCGGGAAGTAGGCCAGGCCGCGCAGCAGGCCACCGACCAGGGCCCCGGTGAAGGCGCCAAAGTTGTTGGGCTGGGTGGTCCAGCGCTCGATCGCAAGCCCAACGTGTGCAAGCTGCGCCTGCAGCGCCTCGGCGTCGTAGCGGCGCACGTGGCCGCAGACGGTGTCGAAGGCGGTAAACAGCTGTGGATTGACCGGCACCGACACAAAGAAGGCGCCGCCGGGGCGCAGCACGCGGGCGATCTCGGCGATCGTCGCCTGATCCTCGGGGATGTGCTCCAGGACCTCAAAGGCGCAGACGACCTGAAAGGCACCGTCGCAGAAGGGCAGGGGCCCAGCGGCGCGTACGCCGTGTCCGCCGTGCTCCGACAGGCGCTTTAAGGCGGCCCGCGACAGATCGGCGAAGTAGCCCCCCGCCACCGGCAGGCGCGGCAGCGTGCCACAGCCGAGCTCCAGCGCCCGCTCTCCCGCTTGCAGCTCGGCGGCTAGGTCGCTCCAGATCGGCCAGCGCTCGTGCGGCACCAGCGGCACGCCCCGCCACAGCTGGTCATAGATGGCTTCGTTCTCAGCGATAGCCGAGCTCACGCGCGCTCCTTGGGTCGGGGCCAAGGCCAAGCAGAGAGCCCTCGGCTCGGCCGGTTGCAGACGAACATGCGCCCGCTGTACCGCAATCTCTGGCCCGCTTCAATCACCGTCGTTTCCGCGCAGCGCCTCGGCCTGGCAGCGGGGCGGATGCCCCTGCGCCCTGCGAATGCCCGCTAGAAGCGCACGCGGTTCATCTCTTCGGCCAGAAAATCCGGCGCCAGGTGAGCGTAGATCATCGTCAGCTTGACGTCGCTGTGGCCGAGGATCTTCTGCAGCGACAGCAGGTTGCCACCGGCCATGATGAAGTGACTGGCGAAGGTATGGCGCAGCGCGTGCCAGGCGTGCGGCAAGAGGCGGCAGCCGGCCTCGCGCAGCAGGGTCGGTAGGCCCAGCATCTCGCTGGTGTGGCGCGACATCGTCCAGCTGCCGGCCCGGCGCACTGGGAACACCAGCCCTTCAGCGGTGCGGGGGCAGCGCTCGGCCCAGTCGGCGAGGATCGGCAGCACGCTCTCAGGCAGGCGCAGGCTGCGCGGCTGGCCCGACTTGGGCGTGGTGGCATAGCTGCGCGCCACCGTCAGTCGTCGCGCCGGCAGATCGAGGTCGCACCAGCGCAGACCGCACAGCTCGCCTTTGCGCAGGCCGGTGTGCAGCGCCAGCCACAGGCGGGCCTGCGCCAGCTGCGCCTCGACCTCGCCGCTTTGGGCCCGGGCTGCGGCCGTCGACAGCAGCGCGCGCACCTCCGCCGCCGAGAAGAACTCCAGGCTGGCTGCGGCCGGCGGTTTTTCGATGCCGCGGCAGGGATTTTCGCGCACCAAGCCCTGCCTTTGGGCCCAGCCAAAGACCGTGCTCAGCGTGGTCAGCGTGTTGCGCACCGTCCCCGGCGCGTATTGCGTAAGCAGGCGATCGCGCAGCCGGCTGACATCGCTCGCCGTCAGAGCACCGGCCGACCGGCTGCCGATCAGCGGCAGAGCGCTCTTTAGCGTCGTGCGCGCCTGGGCGCGATAGCGAGCCAGGTCTTTTAGCCGCGGCCGACAGTACTCGCCCAAGAAGCGCTCGCAGAGCGCGGCCACGCTGGGGGTGGTCTGGCGCTCGGCGATGCCTAGCTCACCGCGGGCGATGCGCGCTTCCAGCTCCAGCAGCATGCGGCGAGCATCGGCATAGCTGGTCTGCTTGCTGGCGATCTGCCGCCGCCTGCCCCCCTCGTAAAACCGCAGGTAGTAGCCAATGAACCGGCCGCCCTTGTGACGGCGCAAGACTTCCCCCACGCGACTCCTCCCAGCTGCCACGCGGCAGCGGTCGTGGTCCTATCGGCGTCCCAGCTGCGCATGTAGGTGCGCGACGAGCCGAGCCGGCCGCGCCGCAGCGTAGCGCGGGCCACCGTCGTAAGTGCGCGAAACCACAGCCCAGAACGGCCGCCGCTTTCTGTGCACGTAGAACAGAAAGACCACCGTGCCGATGGCCTCGGCCGGGCGCTGCAGCAGCTTGCCGAAGATCTGGCCGAACAGCTCGCCGGTGGTCTCGACATCGGCGGTCATCCGGCTGAGCAGGTCGCCGCGCGACATGCGCTGGTGAAAGCCCAGGTCTAGCTGCACCAGATGGGCCAGAAGGTCGTTGCGCAGGTCGCGGGTAGCGGCATTGGCAAGCTGCTGGCCGCACAGCCAGGCTCCGCCATAGGCCAGCGCCGCCAGGGGCGCCAGGGCCAGCGCCTGCCAGCCCAGCCGCGCCACCCCGGACAGCGCAGAGCGACCGTGCAGGTCGGTCTCTTTCAGCACATCCAGCACGTCCTTGACCAGAAGGACGAGGTAGCCGGCGAACGCGGCCATCGCCGCGGTCGACAGCACCAATAAAAGCCAGAGCCAGCGATAGCGCCAGGCATAGCCAAGCAGGCGCGTCGTGATGCGGTACTCGGTACACGTTGCGTCAAGCGGTGCGGCTTCTGGGATGGAGATTGATGAGAACATCTTGAATTCAAGATAACGTGCAATAACTACAAAAACTACAATTCCTGCTTTTCCTCCGGTTCCGCTGGGTTAGCTGGTGTAGGCAAAATTCTACGTAACTCTGGTAGGTTTCTGAGAGGACAGCGACGGAAAAATCAGCCGGGCTGGTGGGCTGGGGGGGCGCGCGGCCTTGACAGGACGGGCGCAGGTGCTAGGTCGCGCGGCGGATCACTTGGACCACGGTGCGGGCCTTGTCGTCGGCAGGTCGGGTGGTACAGCGGCAGTCCGGAGGGGGAGGGGAGGCGGGCTTCGGCCCTTGCCGGTAAGTGGGGGCTTTAGGGCTGGGCAGCGGC
>CAZVMD010000200.1:0-13055 GCA_964628555.1 uncultured Myxococcales bacterium
GCGTAGACGGCGTGCGTGAACTGGTACGCCGACTGCCAGTGAAAGTCCCAGGCCGGGATGCGCAGAAGGCACTGCCTTTGGCCGGTAAACCGCACCAAGTCCAGCTGGAACGAGCGCCCCAGGAGGTGCATATGGGCCCAGGCGCTGTAGATGAAGCCGGTCCGCACCTGGCCGAGGCTGGGCAGCGCCGTGGCCGGCAGCACGTCGCCGCGCACCGTGCGTACCGTCGAGGGAGCCCCGGCCGGCAGGCGAAGCTGGGTGTCCGACAGGTACAGCGTGTGCGGGATCTCGGTGACCAGGCCGGCCCGCCACAGCGTCACCGTCGACCGATCGGCGCTGCGCCCGTTGGCGAAGTTGTAGTGGTTCTGCAGCACCAGGCGCCAGCCAGCCGGCAGGTAGAAGCCGACAGTCGAGCGCGGCGGCGGCGAGGGGGCGTCATAGCCCGGCACCCACAGCCCAATCGGGTAGGCCGCGGCGATCCCGGCTCCAGAAAAGCAGGTGTAGCCCGGGCCCGGATCGCGGGCATCTAGCTGCTCGATGGCCGCCACCTGAGTCTCGGGCACCGCGAAGACCGAGGCGTGATGCACAATCGCCGGGTTGCCCGGCGCGACCGACACCGCGGCCACGGCAATCGTCTGCGTCAGCCCGGGATCGATGAGGAAGCAGCGATAGTCGTCGCTGTAGTTGATCTGTGAGGTGTAGCTCTCGGGCATCGGGAAGCGATCACTGGGCGGGCCCAGGGTGCTTGCGGCTTCGGCTCGGCGGTGCGTGGCCGGATCCCCCTCGGGAGCCCCCTGTGCCAGCCAGCGGGCAAACTTTTCCCGCTCGCTGTCGGGCATGGCGCGCGGATCGTCGAGGGTCGGGCAGTCGCCGTCCTGGCTGGCGGGCAGCGGCGGCATGCGGCGGCTCATCACCGCAGCGACAATCGACTCGCGGCGGGTCTGGACCTGCGCCCAGCCATCCAAGCTGAAGGGCCCGATTCGGCCCGGCAGGTGGCAGCCCAGGCAGCGGCGCTCGATGAGCGGCGCGATGTCCTGGTGGTAGGACAGCGGCCCGGTATCGTCCATGGCCGGCGAGCCGCAGGCGACTGCGCTCAGACTGGCGACGGAAAGAAACGAAGCATGGCGCATGGCTGCGCAGCGTATCCAGCCCGCTGGCTGGCCGTCAAACGCCCCATGCTTTCGCGGAGTTGGCCTGCGCTCTAGCCGCGCGACCTTTCTTTTTTGTTGGGAAAGGTTTCGTGACCTAGAACACAGATACGTGCTACTTTATGCAGAAGTTTCCTCTACCTACGCGGCTATGCCATGACCCCAGAATCGACGCCAACCTGGCTTGTCGGCCCAGAAATTCCGCCCGCGCGACGGATCGGTACCGTGCTGAACGGCACCTATCGTCTGGACGCATTCCTGGGCCAGGGCATGACCGGCATTACGTATAACGCCTGGCACTTACGGCAGAAACAGCCGTTTGCGGTCAAGCTCCTGCATCGCGACCTGCAGCCCAGCCACGAGCGCGTGGTCAAGCTGCGCCAGGATCTGCGAGTCCTGGCCGGGCTGCGCAAGCAGGGCTTCCTGCCGGTCGAGCTGAGCTTTGCCCCCGACGGTGCGCCGTTTCTCGCCTCGGAGCTTCTGATCGGCGAGACCCTGCGCGAGCGCCTGGCCCGTGGCCCGCTGCCCTCGCTGGCGGCCGGGATCGTGGTCGCGGCGCTGGCCCGGGCCCTTGGTGAAGCGCACAAGCTCAACGTCGTGCACGGCGACCTGCGGCCAGAGAACGTGCTGTTGCCGTCGGAAGACGGGCGCGAGATCGAGGCTGGGCAGCCGGTGCTGATGGATGCCGCGCTGCACCATCTGCGCCGCCGTCCCATCGGCCTGGACGAGTCGCTGCCGCTGCAAAAGCTGGCCTATCTGGCGCCAGAGCAGACGGCGGGTGAGCAGGGGACCGCCAATGCCGCCGGTGACATGTTCGCGCTCGGCGCCATCCTCTTTGAGTGCTTGACCGGCAAGGCTGCCTTCGCCGCCGACGAGCTAGAGGTTGTGTACGAGAAGCTGTCGCAGCCGCCCGCCAAGCTGGATCTACCCAAGGAAGTGGGGGCTCCACCGGGGCTGGCGCCGGCTCTCGATGCGGTCATCGCCAAGGCCTGTGCCCGCGATCCCGAGCAGCGCTACGCGACGATGGGGGACCTGCTCAGTGCGCTGTCCGCGGCGTTTTCCGACTCTGGGCTGCCGCTGCCTCCTGCCGACGAGCGCATCGCCATCGATACCGTACAGTCGCAGAACCGCGGACTGCGCAAGCGCACCGTCGCGGTCAAGCGCATCGGCGGCAGCAGCGAGCCAGCCGCCGCCAGCCAGCCAGCCGCCAAGCCAACCGGCACGGGTGCGGTGGTTGCTGGCAAGGCGGGTAGCGCCGAGTCGAGCAAGCCCAATCCAGCCGCCAAGTCAGCTGAGGTGAAGCGCCTGCCGGCGACTACGCCAGCCCCTGCGGCAGCGGCCCCGCCAGCGACGGCGGTCAGCCCGGCGGCGTCTCCGGCCGCGGTCGTAGCGACCCCGGCGGGCAAGCCGGCGGCAGACGGCCGCACTGGGGAGTTCAAGCGGACCTCGCCTGCTTCCTCGACCACAGCCAAGCTAGGGATGCCAGTGGGCGCACCGGCCAGTGGTGGCGAGGGCAAGACCGGCGAATTCAAGCGGGTGCCGACCGCGAGCCCGACTGCCAGCCCGGCTGCGACGCGGCCAAGTGCAGCGGCGCCCGCCGAGAGCAAGGCCGTCGACAGTCGCCCGAGCTATCCCGATGCCAAGACTGGGGAGTTCAAGCGGATCGCCCCAGCCGGCGAGAGCAAGCCGACCGGCGAGAGCAAGTCGACCGCTGAGAGCAAGTCGACCGCTGAGAGTAAGCCGGCCGCACTCTCCGCCGGCCCTGCCGCCACTGAGCGTCGAACCGGTGAGATCAAGCGCGCCGCCAGCCCCGAAGCCAGCAAGCCAGCCGCGGCCCCTCCAGCCGCGACGGCCAGCACCAGTCAGCCGCTGAGCGTTGGGCGAGTCGTCGCCACCGCCAAGGGGGCCGCCGAGGCTGCCAAGTCCGCCGAAGCGGCGAAGGCGGCCAAAGCCGGAGCCCCAGCCGCAGCCCGGCCGATCCGGCGCACCGTCAAGGCCCGCGATCTGAGCGGCCTGCTGGCGGATGTGGCGGCTGGGCGACTGGATGCAGCGATGGCCATCGCCATGGCTGGAGTCGAGGATGGCAGCGATGGCGAAGGTGAGGGCGAGGCGCCGGCCGCCGCTGCTCCGCTCTCGGAAGAGCAGCGCATGATCGCCGAGGGCCGGGCCGCCGTGCTCGCCCGCGCCGAGGCGGCTAAGCGCAACCGCCAGGTCGAAGAAGAAGAAAAGGTTCAGCGCGCCCAGGAGCAGCAGCGACGCATCCTGGAGCAAGCCCGACAAGAGACGCTGTCACGCATGCGGGCCGAGATGGTCAGCAATCGCCCGAGCGCCGGCGCCGAGGAAGAGGGCCTGGATCCCGAGCTCTTGGCCGAGGCCGAGCGGCAGCGGCAGCAGCTTGAGAAGGCGCGCCTAGAGGCCGAGCGGCAGGCGGTGCTGGAGGAAGAGCGAGCCCGCAAGGAAGCCGAGGCGGCCGAGCAGGCGCGCCTTGAGGCAGCCCGCGCCGAAGCCGCGCTCCGCGATGCGGAGCAGCGCGAAGCAGCCCGCGCCGAGGCCATGCGCAAAGAGGCCGAGCGCGAGCAGGAAGCGCGTCGGCAAGCCGAGGCCGCCGAGAGTGAGCGGCGACAGCACCTGGCGGATGCGGCGGCGGCTGAGCGCCTGCTTGCCGAGGCGCAGCAGCGGGCAGATGAGGCCGCGCAGGAAGCCGAAGCTGCGCAGCGGGCCGCCGAAGCCGAGGCCGAGCTTGTGGCCTGGGAAGAGGGGATGGTCGAGGTCGTCGATCCCAAGCGCCCACCGCCGACTCCCCCGGCCGCGCTGCGGCAGAAGTCCGAGGCAGCGCAAGCTGCTCTGGAGGCGGCCGAGCAAGCCCAGGCCAGCGTGCGCGAGGCAGCGATGCGGGTCGAAGCGGCCCGTGAACAGGCCGACGCCCTGGCTCGCACCGTCGAAGATGCGCAGCGCGAAGCCGAGGAAGCGGCGCTGGCCCGCAAGCAGGAAGCCGACGAGCTAGCCAAGGCGATGGCGGCCGCTGAAGCAGCCCGGGCGCGGGATAACGAGCTCTTGCGGCTGGCCTCCGCAGCCAGTGAGCGGGCCCAGGCAGCCGAGGCGGCACGGGTCCAGCACGTCACGCGCGCGACGCGGGTGACGCAGGCGCTGGCGGTTCTCCAGCAGGTACAAGACATGGCTCAGTCCCAGACTCCATCGAAAGCGGGAGCCGCGGCCGCACCACCGGCCAGCGCCCCGGCCAAGCCGGTTGCGACCCCGGCTGCAGTGCCCAGCGCGGCGGCCAGCCCGGCAGCCCAGCGAGGCGCTGAGCCAAGTGGCATCCAGCGCGCCATGGAGCCGAGCGGCGTCTACGCCGGCTACAGCCTGACCGATGCCCTGCGCGATCCCAGTGGCCTGCAGCGCGATCTGGCGACCGCGGGCAAGTCGCAGCAGCTGGCGCAGCCTTCGGCCTCGATGGCGCGGCCCGAGTTTTCCGGACCCTATGCACCGGGGCAGATGACGCCGGCCCTGGCACAGGCGACGCAGAGCCCGACGCGACCGATGCAGGTGGTTGGGGCGCAGCCCGAGCCGCCGGGCGAGGTCGTCGAGATCTCGGCGATGCTGCCGGCCTCGTCGCTGGCGGCGATCGTCGGCATGCACCAGCAGTCCCAGACCGCGCCGCTGCCTGGCCATGTTCTTGCGGCGGGGATGGCGACCGGCCAGCAGGCGACGGTGATGCCGGGGCTACCGGGAGTGACGGCGGCGCTGCCGCAGGTCCCCGGGGCGCTGCCAGCGCAGGCTCTGATGATGGCGCCGCTGGCCGGGGCACCGCTGCCGCCCGCGGATACCGGCGGGGTGACGCTGAGCGTCCGCCAGTTTGTGGCGACCTTGACCGTGACGTCGCTGCTGAGCGCGATCATCGGTGCCCTGATCGTCATCCTGGTGATGCGCGAGCGGGGTCCGATCCTGGCCGGTGCTGGTCCCGACGTGCGCCCCTCAGTCCCGCCCGAGCGCGTCCCCGACCCTGCGGTACGCCCGACGCCGGTTCCCACCTCTGGGACGGGCACGGCGCTGGGTGTTCCGCCGCCTAAGGCCAGCCCGCCCGAGGTGCCGGATCTGGCTGTGGCCGTGGTGGCGCCGCCGCCCGCGCCGCCAGTCAGCCCACCGCCTGCCGCTGTGCCCGAGGTAACTCCAGCACCGGTGCCAGCGGCCAGCGGGAACCTCTATCCCAACAAGCGTCCGGCCTCGGTGCGCTTGCCACCGCTGCGCCTGCTGACCGACCAGCCGCTGATTCGTCCACGCCCCATCGCGCCTGCGGGGGGGGGAGGGGCGCCGGCGGCAGCTCCGGCAGCCACAGGTGGTGGGGGAGAGAGCAAGCCGGCCGCTACACCAAGCCCCGCCCCGACGACCGATAGCAAGCCAGCGGCGCCAGCCGACAGCAAGCCCGAGCCAGCCGCCAAGCCCGAGCCGGCCGCCAAGCCCGAGCCGAAGAAGCCGGCCGGTGGCGATGACCAGCTACGCAACCCCTTCGGTCCCTAGGTTACGGTTTAATCCGTATTCGTCCCGGGCAGTTCCGAATCCTTACCTAATCACAAGCTCAGTAGCTGCGCAGGACGCGCGCCGGGTTGCCAGCGACGACGGTGCGCGGCGCAACACTGCTGGTGACGACGGCTCCCGCCCCAACCTGGGCTAGCCGGCCGATGGTCACGCCCGGCAGCAGGATGGCGCCGACGCCGATGTCGCAGCCGTCTTCCAGAGTCACGGGGGCAAACTGCAGCGGCCGGTGCAGGATCGGCACCTCGTCCACTTCGGCCTCGGCGGTGCTCGGCTCTCCGGCGGCCGGAAGCGGAGCGGGGCGGGGCGGCAGCACGTGACTGCTGGTCAGCACGCAGACGTGCGGGCCGATGCCGACGTTCTGCCCGATGGTGATGCCGCCCGCGGCATGCAGGAAGGCGGCCTGGCCGATCCAGGTCCCGCGGCCGACTCGCAGCTGGTTCTTGTAGTAGCCCTTGAGCTGCGCCCCGTGTCCGACGTAGACGTCCTCGCCGAGGTAGACGTTTTCGGGGTGAAAGATCAGCACGCCCTCCTCCAGCACGACCGAGTCGGGACAGCTGGCCAGGTCGCTGCGCGAGCAGCGCCCGCTGCCGTGGCTGCGATAGCGTCCGCTCATGCCGCCTCTGCCGTCGCGCCGCGGTCGGCTGGGGCGGCGAGGGGCGGTGGATCGTAGGTGACGACGGGCAAGGTCAGCGTGTCGCCGCTGCGGCAGCGGCGGGACGTCATCACGGCATCGATCTCGGCGGCGGTCACCCGGCGGGTCAGGCGGTCCAGATCGACGTGGGCTCGCTCGCACAGCGCCAGAAGCTCGACCAGCAGGTCGGGGTGTACGGCGCCACCGCCGATGACGGTGCAGCCCTCGTGCGTGAGCTGGGCTAAAAGTCCGGCTGCGCCGTGGCCCGGCCCGACGGGCAGATCCATGGCCAGCCCAGGGCCCGGCGCGGCGGTGGGGTCTGCTGTGGCGGGTGCGCAGGGCTCGGCGCGATCGAGCAGGACCGCGGTCGCTCCGGCGAAGAGCAGGCTGAGGGCAAGCGCGCGGCCGGCATCACTGCCGCTGCTCTCGACGAAGCACAGGCCATGGGCGGGCAGGCCGGCAGCGCTGGCCAGCGCCGCAAGCTGAGCCCGGAGCGCCGGTGCGGCGAGCGCCTCGTCCTGCAGCACGGCCAGCACCCCGTAGGGCTCGGCGAGCAGCCGATCGACCTCGTGCTGCGGAGCCCCCTGGCAGACCATGACCGTGGCTGCGCCCAGGGCGCGCGCGACCACGGCGGCCAGGGCAGCACGGCAGCCGTGACCGACGATGACGCAGAGCGTGCCGGGGCCCAGACCGGCTCGCACTAGGCCCGAGTAGGGGGCCAAGAGCCCGTCGCAGAGTGCAGCGAAACGATACGCTTCGTTTAGGTCGGGTGCGGTGCTGAGAAACGGCGGCGCGAGCGGCACCAGGAAGCGGGCCGGGACCCACTCGACCGCCTGCGGCCGACGGGGGCGTGCGGCAAGCTGGGCACAGACCGAGACGCGTCCGCGGCGACAGGGCTCGCACTCACCGCAGGGCAGGAGGCGCGGCACCACGACTAGCTGCTGCGGCCGCGCGAGCGGGGGGAGCAGCGAATCCGTGCCGGGCGCTGGATCGCCAGCCGGCGGGCCCAGGTTGGCCGGATCCGTCGTGTGCGCGGCGGCAGCACCGTCGATTGCCGCAGCAGCGACGACACCGACGATCTCGGCACCGGGATAGGCACCGAGTGCGGAGCCCAGGATGTGCACCGGAACCTGCGCCGCAGCGGGGGCTGCACTCAGATTGCTAGGGGAGGGGAGAGCTGACATGACGCGCGAATCTAGATCAGACTCGCGGCGCGGCAAACGCCGAAGCACTGGTCCCGTGCCCGGCGGTGCGCTTCCCCCCGATCGAAAGCTCGGCAGCGACTAGGCGGCAGCCGGCGGTGACGGGCCGAAAGTACTGCCTACAGGTCTTCGATGATCTCGGCGGCCGAGTGATCATCACGTGCCGGGGCGCGGACACTGGCCTGGGCCGGCTTGCCCGACGGCACTTTGGCCGGCTGGGCGCTGGCGGCAGCAGCCTGCTTGCGCAGCTTGTAGCGGTCAAGAGCGGCAGAGAATTCTTCAAATGGGATCATGGGCCCAGACTATCGCAAGCGCCGGCGGCAGGGAAGCGCGCTGAGCTCCGTCGGAAAGTCCGTCGCTAGGGCCGCGACCGGTGGGCACAGCTCAGCCGCTGAGGCGGGCCAGCAGGGCGACCAGTCGGGCGGCGCTGCGGGGACCGCCGGCCCGTAGCTCGGCGATGCGGCTCGGGGCCTTTTGACCGGCTGCTGCGGCGCCGACTGGGGGGGCTCCGCTGTGATAGCTGAGCGCGATGTCCAGGCGGTCCGCGTCGACCGCGTCAGGAAAGCGCTCCAGCCACTCGATCGCCAGCAGCCCGCCTGACTCTGCCGCCTCCCACAGTCCCAGCTCGGCCAGCTCGGAGGCGTGGCCCAGGCGATACAGGTCGACGTGGTGCAGACGCAGCCGGCCTTCGTGCTGATTGACCAGCGAAAACGAGGGACTGGCGACGGTGCCGCGGATGCCCAGACCCCGCGCTAGGCCGGCCACCAGACAGGTCTTGCCGGCTCCCAGCGGTCCGGCCAGGGCCAGGATGTCCCCAGGCTGCGCATCGGCCGCCAAGAGCTCTCCCAGGCGCCCCGTCACCGCTGGCCGAGCCAGCCACAGGCGGAGGCCAGAAGACCCCGGCTTGCGAGGGTTTGGCGCGGCGATGATCTGGGGCTGCGGGCGGCGGCGGGGCGGGGCGGTCCCTGACTGCGGCGGGGCGAAGCTTCGGGGCGGCGGGGCGCCGGGACGGGGTGGCATTCCGAGGCCTGTCTTATCCCACTAGACAGCGGAAGCGAAGCGACTTAAAGGTCTCCCCGCGAGCACTCGCTCGCCCAACCCTCGCCGCCACCCCCAGCGCCCCGGGGGGGCACCCCAGTGAGCATGGACGCGCAGCTTCTAAGTAAGGTCTGGGCCTCGGCCCATCAGTCGGTTACCCAGGAAGTGCAGGCCACGCTGCCCATTGTTGAGGGGCAGATTCCGCCCGATCTGCGCGGCGTCCTTTATCGCAACGGCCCCGGGCGCTTTTCTATCGGCGGGCAGACCTACGGCCATCTGTTCGACGGCGATGGCCTGGTGCTGCGCTTTGCCATCGGCGGCACCAGTAGCGACAGCCGGCCGCGTATTCGCTATCGCAATCGCTTCGTGCGCACGCCCGAGTTCGTACATGAGGAGCGCACCGGCCGCCTGCTGTACCGAGGTCTGGGCACCAACCTGCCGGGCGGCCTGCTGCACAACTTTCTGCGGCTGCGCTTCAAGAATCCTGCCAACACCAACGTCGTGTATCACGGCGGTCGACTGCTGGCGCTGTGGGAAGGCGGGCTGCCCTATCAGCTCGATCCAGTGACGCTCGATACGCTCGGCCGCTGCGACTTTGGCGGGGCGCTGTGCAACCGCTCGGCCTCGTGGATCGAGCGCCAGATCAGCAGCCACCTGCCGTTTTCGGCGCACCCCAAGCTCGATCCGCAGAGCGGCGATCTGTACAACTTTGGCGTCATGCTCGGGCCGCAGCCGCGGCTGTCCCTGTACCGCTTAGACAGCGACGGTGAGCTACACGGCGAGCGAGTGGTGCCGATCCCGCACGAAGCCTTCGTCCATGACTTCTGCATCACGCCGCGCTGGCTGGTCTTCTTCCTGGCGCCGATCAGCTTTGACTCGGGGCCGGTGCTCCTGGGCCGCTCGACCGGCATCGAGTCGCTCAAGCCGATCGCCGGTGCACCGACGCGCGTGCTGCTGGTGCCGCGGGCCGGTGGCGAGGTCCGCAGCTACAGCGCCTCGTCCTGCTTTGTCTTCCACTTCGCCAACGCCTATGAAGATGCCGCTGGTCGCATCCTCATCGACGGCTGTCGCCAGGCCGAGTATCCCCATCTGCCGCCGCTTTCGACCGCGCTGCTCGGCACCCTGTGGGAGATGCCGCGCGCCATCCTGACCCGCTACACCATCGACCCGAGCGCCGAGGACGGCAGCGCTGTCACCGAGGCACCACTGCTCGGCCAGCCCAGCGAGTTTCCCCGCATCCACCCCGCCTTCGTTGGCCAGCCCTACCGCTACGTCTGGGGCACGACCTCGCCGGCCGGCATGCCCTACAACCTGTACACCTCGATTGCCCGTCAGGACCTCAAGACCGGCCAGATCCTCGAGCGACCCTTTGCTCCCTGGCTGCCCGGCGAGCCGGTCTTCGTCCCCCGCCTCGGCAGCCGCGCCACCTCCGAAGACGATGGCTACCTGCTCACCGTCGTCTATCACGCCCAGAGCCACCGCTCGGGCCTGCACATCCTTGACGCCCGGACCCTAGACACCGTCTGCGTCGCCGAGCTTCCCCACCACACGCCCCCCGGCTTCCACGGCAACTTCCTAGCCGCCCCCGACTGCCCGCCGGGCTGGGCGATCTAGGCGCGGGCGCCGCGGCCTGAGCGGAGAGCCGGCGGGCCGAGTCGGAGCTCCTGACACTACGGCACCGGAAAGCTGCAGGCGCGTGGGGCGCAGGTGTCGAAGGCGCGGCCGTCTTCGCGCAGGAAGGCGTCGAGCTGGGACTTGGCGGCTTCGAGGCGGGCGATGCTGCGGTGGACTAGGTTATCGCGCTCGGGGGGGACGTTGGTGTCGCCGGGGCGGGGGTTCTGGCCGATGTCGTACTGGACGTAGGCGGACTCGGCGCTCATCAGGACTTGGCCGACGCCGAACACGGCTTCGCTGGGCAGGCCGAGCAGCGACAGACCCATTGTGCGGACCATGGCGCGGGTGGCGAGGTTGGGGACCTGCGCGTCGCCAATGCCCTCTTGGTACAGCACGCGCTTTGGGCCTCCGGCTCCGGGCAGCGGATCGCGAAGGACGTGCGCGGCATAGGTGGCCGGGTCGCTGGCATCCCACAGCGACTGGCTCATGGCGATCAGCACCTGGCGGTCGAGCGGGTCGGGATAGGCGCCGGCCAGGAGGTCGCCGAACATGCGGAAGTTGCTGCTGCGCCAGATCATTTGCGACCAGAAGCCACCGGGAACGCACAGCGCGGCGCGGCCAAGCTGCGGGCTTAGGGCCAAAAGGGTCAGGCCCTGGATGCCGCCGTTTGAGATGCCGTAGTAGTAGATGCGGCTCTTGTCGGCGAGCAGCCGGCCCATCGCCGACAGCTCAGGCAGGTCGGCGAGCGCTCCCGAGGCGATGAGGCGCGCCAGATAGGCGAAGTTGACCTGCGCTTGCTGCAGGCGGTCGGTGAGCTGAGCCAGGTTATTAAAGTCGCGCAGGACCTTGGTGATGACGAAGTTGCGGTCGGGGGCGGACAGGCCAATCCAGTCGGTGGCGATCTGAATCATGCACAGTCGATTGGCCAGGTCGCGCAGCAGGCTGCCGTCGAGCTCGGACTGGCCGCTGCCGAATAGACCATGCCCGTAGATCAGCACCGGTACCGGGCTCATGGCTTTTTCGGCACAGGTCGGGATGTGGATGGTAAGCGGGAACTGTCCCAGGCCGCGCAGCCCTGGCTCACCATCCGGGCCGCGCCCCAGGCGGCCGGCTGTGTCGTCGGTGAGGAAGGACGGCGCATGCAGGCGGCCGTACAGCTGACGGAAGAGCTCGGGGCGGGTGCTCGGTCGTTCGAGGGTCTTGTCGATGACCAGTGCAGCCGGCGAGCCAGCCGGCGGCTTGAAGGCGAAGGCGGCATCGCGCATGCGGACCAGGCGCAGGCTGGTGCTGCGATCGGTCGCGGTCTGAAAGTCCCAGGCGAGCTGCAAGCTGGCGCGCGGCAGACCCTGGCGAGCGAGGAAGGCGAAGATCTCTTCATAGCGCTGGCGCTGGCTGCTGCGCACGCTGCCTGCGTCGAGCCGGCCGTCGCGCAGCGCCAGGAAGCCAGAGAGGGGCGCCACCGGCTTGTCGCCGCTGGTCAGGCCCGTGATGGCCACGACATAGCGCGTGCCGGGACGCAGGCGAAGCTGCGGATAGATGACCAGGGCTTGGCGCTCGCCGGGGCTGGCGTTCTGGTCGATCTCGACGAGCAGGGGCACGCGCTCGCCACTGTCGAAGGCGTACAGCTGCACCGGGCTGCCAGGCAGCAGCGACTCACCGACGTGACCAGGGCCGGGCAGGTTGCCGCCGTCGAGCCGGCCGGGGCGAGCCGGGAAGTAAGCGAGGAGCGGCGTCGCTGGGCTGTAGCCATCGCGCTCGCGAAACAGGCTGGCATCCAGAGGCACGCTCTGCAGCGAGGTCGGCAGCACACCGGTCGGGAAGCTCAGCTCGGGGCGGCCATCCGCCGCCAGCGAGCCGTAAAACGAGCTTGGGAAGGGCAGAAAGCAGTCTTCGCCAGGGCCACCGCCCAGAGGATTGCAGCCGGCCGGCAGCGGCGGCTCGACGGGCGGTTGTGGCTCGGGGGCGGGCTGACAGGCGCCAAGCAGGCAGAGCAGGCCCGCGGCGACGGTACGAAAGCCGGGGTCAGAGCGGCGTTTCCAGGTCCGCGAAAGGGGAGAGGGCTGGCGCATCGGCGCAGCATATGATGCGCGCATGTCGCAAGCGACCGCTCAATCTGGATCCTGGTGGCGCCTGGCCGGGTGCCTGCTGCTGTCCGCCGGCATGCTAATGGCCGGCGTGGCGCACTTCGTCGTGCCCGAGCTGTTTATTCCGATGGTGCCGCCGATGCTGCCGTCGCCGCGCGGGCTGGTTTATGTGAGCGGAGTCTTCGAGATTGGGCTGGGCCTGCTGCTGCTGCATCCGGCCTGGCGGCGCTTGGCTTCGTATGGGCTCATCGCGCTATACATCGCGGTGTTCCCGGCCAATGTCTACATGGCCCTGGCTGGCCTGCCGTTTGGCGATCTGCCGACGCCGGGCTGGGCGCTGTGGGCCCGCTTGCCGCTGCAGGCGGTGTTTATCGCCTGGGCCTACGCCGTCGGCAAGTCAGCTCCGCTGGGCTGGCCCCTGGTCAGCCGCGCCGCCGCGGAAACACGATGATGTACGAGCCCTGCATGCGACGAATGACCACCGTCTGCCCCGGCCGTACGCGCTTCTTGTAAAGCTGGAACCACGGCTCTTTGTTCATGTTGGGATCGCGCTCGATGTACTCCGGCACATAGAGATCGACCTCCAGGTAGCGCCCCGCTTGCTCGTCGCGGACCTGCGGTCCAAAGGTGTAGGCGGCAAGCTCGGCGCGCGGCAGCAGGTCATTGTGCAGGCCGCCGCCATAGACCAGGATCAAACGGTCACCAGCGACGGGAACAGCGGGCGTCGCGGGGCTGGCAGGCGGCGCTGCCGGAGGCGCGGCACTCGGCGGACTGGCCGCTGAGCCGGTCGGTGTACTGGCGG
>CAZVMD010000201.1:0-13028 GCA_964628555.1 uncultured Myxococcales bacterium
CCCTACGAGCGCAAGGCCCAGGTCCAGTTCACCGAGGTCAATCACGGCTACAGCTTCACCTTCGGCTCGCGCTGCATGGATGCCGACTTCGGCTACAGCGGCGAGATCTTCCCCGGCACCTATCAGCTCCGCGCCAGCCGCGGCAGCTCGTATGCGACCAGCAACCTGCCGACGACGAGCTACGTGATGATTGAGCGCGTGCAGCTTCCCTAGCCGGCTAGCCCTTGGAGAACTTCATGAAACCGCAGACCCTGCATACCCATCGCCAGCCCGGCGCCGGGCTGATCCTTGGGCTGGTCCTCGGGCTCGGCCTCGGCTCGCTGCCCGCCTGCAAGTCCAGTAACCCCAACCTCGATGACACCGGCGGAATGCCCGACGCCGCAACGAGTGAGCCGGACCTGGCTGACTCGCGCGGCACGCTGTGCAGCGATCCGGTCAAAAAGTCGATCGACGCGACGGGGGGCAAGCTGTCAGTTGGCGATGGCGATGCCTCCTCGCTGGCTGGGACCAGCCTGCTTGTGCCGGCTGGCGCGCTGGCCACCCCGACCGTCCTGGGCATCACCTGTGGCCGCGAGCTAGCCACCGGTGCTGACGAGCAAGCCGCTGGCCCGAGCGCCCGCTTCCTGCCGCTGTCGCAGATCCTGCTGTCGACGGTCACCATCACCCTGCCGTACAACCCCAGCCTAGTTGCCGAGGGCGAGCAGCCCAAGGTGGCCGTGCTGCGCGGCACGCAGCGCGAGCTACTGCCGGACTTCGATGTGCAGGTCGACAAGACGACCAAGACGGTCAGCTTTGACACAGCCGAGTTCGGCGACTTCCAGGTCATCGCGCGCAAGATGTCGCCGGTCATGCCCGGTGCCACCGTCGATATCCTGTTCGTCGTCGATAACTCGCCGTCGATGTCGCCGAAGCAGAAGGCGCTGGCCAGCAACATCAGCGCGCTGATCCAGAAGCTGGAAAAGAACAAGCTCAACTACCACATCGGAGTGGTCAGCACCGACATCGGCTCGCAGACCGCGCCGGGCACGCCGTGGGGCGGGATTGGCGCCTGCGATACCTACTCCGGCGACGACGGACTGTTGCAGAGCCAGCCCTGCACGATGCGCACCGGCACCACATCCGGCGCCCGCGAAGCCTGTGCGGCGCAGTGCAGCGATGCCAAGTTCGTGCCCACCGATGGCACGCGCTTCATCAGCCGCACCGACGGCAAGTCCAACGTGCCGGCGGCCCTGGAGCTGGATCCCGAGTCGGGGCTGATGGTCGATCGCGGCCCAGAAAAAGCCTTCAAGTGCATGGCCCTGCTCGGCGACAGCGGCTGCGGTCTGGAGAGTCCGCTGGAAGCGGCCCGCCGCGCGCTCGACGGTCACCGCGGTGAAAACAGCGGCTTTTTGCGCAAGGACTCGTTCCTCGCGGTGGTCTTCCTGACCGATGAAGACGACTGCTCGGTGCAGCTAAGCCGGCGCAGCGAGAACAACCCGATGACGCGCGACTGCAGCTCGCCGGATCCCGATGCGGCGTACGACTGCTTCAACCTGGACTATCGCTGCTTGGCGCGCAGCGTAAGCTGCGAGCAGCCGATGAACTCCGTCGGAGCCAAGACCAACTGCAAGGAGCGGGTGAACAACTACCTCGATCCGATCAGCAAGTTCGCCACCTTCTTCAAGACGCTGCGCCCGGCCGACAAGCTGTACGTAAGCGGCATCTGGACACAGCCCGCGCTGGACATGGCCGGCAAGCTGGTGGTCAGCCGCGGCAGCGGTGGCACCAGCAGCGCCTTCCTCAACCGCGCGACCGGCACCGAGGCCAGCTGTTACTTTGCCGGCGACACGACGATCTTTGGCCAGGCGCAGCGACGGCTCTCGACCTTCGCGCGCAGCTTCAGCGGCAGCCGCGAGTACAGCATCTGCGACATCGACGGCCTCAGCACCGCACTCGGTCAGATCGGCCAGACGATCATCGATCGCAGCAAGAAGTAACCCCGCCGCCCGCCGCCATCCTCCCGAAAGCCAGCGGGAATCTCCCACCCGCCAGACGCCGCCGCCGAAAAAGAGACGCGGCCTCCGCCACCGCGATCCGTCCGCGTGGCGCTTCGTTCATCCAGATCAGCGCCGTTGCTCGGCCACTAGTCCTTGTGGGCCGACGGGCACCGTGGCGCCCGGCCCTTCGCTTGCGCTCGCTTGCCGTGCCCAGCTGCCAAAAGCCCGGCGTAGCTCTCATCGATCAGCTGACAGGCCAAAGCAAGCGTCTCCTTATCGCCGATCTCGATCGATACCCAGCCATAACGCCCAACATAGGGCGCGCTGCGGATCGCTGGGTGCTGCACCAGCACCGCCTGATCTTCGAGGCTGGCTTTCACCGTCACGCCGGCCGCGCCCTGCCCCGACACAGCAAAGAGCTTGCCGCGCACCTTCCAGGCCACGTCGCCCCAGGGGTATTCCTCGACGGCATCTGGCTTGGCCAGGCAGTGCTGCTGCAGGCGGCTGAAGACCTCTTTCGGCGATAACGCCGGCCCTGACTTCGTCGCGGCCGCGCTCGCCTGGGCCGGTGCGCCTCCGGTGATTTTCGAGCGAGCAGAGCGAGACGTCGCCCGCGCGGTGGGCTGACCGGTCGGTCTCGCAGTCTGGGTCATCGGCAGGGTGCCTCTTGTGCGGGCCAAAAAGGAATGTTCTCGTCGGAGTCGTCAGTAAGCCGGGTTCTGTTCCGCCCCCCGACCGCCGGTTAGGGCGGCCGGGCGACGGTGGCGGTCATTCATCTAGGCCGACGATTACTCGCCGGCTCCAGCAACCTACCTGGGAGCCCCCGGCTGCTTTCGCCGCGATCTCGCGATCGCTGCGGGCTGACCTGGGCGAGCGGGCCGCTCTGACTCCCGACTTGGTCTTGCTTCGGATGGGGTTTGCCATGCGACGGCTGTTACCAGTCGTCCGGTGCGCTCTTACCGCACCTTTTCACCCTTGCCGGCCGCGCCTAGTTGCCCAGGCACCGCCGGCGGTCTGTTTTCTGTGGCACTTTCCTGCGAGTCACCTCGACCGGCCGTTAGCCGGCACCCTGCCCTGTGAAGCCCGGACTTTCCTCCCGCGCGGGGCCGGCTCAGCTTGCGCCTTGCCGTCCGTTGCGCCGGCGACCACCTCTTCAACTCCGACGAGAACCGCGGCAGCGTAATCGAGGCGCGGACCAGACACAAGCCCGGCCCGCAGCAGAAAAATTTTGCGCAGCAGCGTGCGCTTAGTCGCGGGGAATAGCGGCGAGATAGCGAGCTAGTGCGTGAACCGGCGGCGGATTCCGCAGCAGATCCTCAATCAGCGCGCGCTTCCGCTGATCCAGGAGCGCGTCGTAGATCAGGTCCAGGTGATCGACGTGCGTGATCACCTCCAGCGCCTGCGCGAGCTCAAACGGCATGCGACCAAAGCGCACGATCCACATGCGCGTGATCGCCAGATGCAGACCCGAGGGCCCTGGCTTTTCCAGCTCGCCGTATAGCTGCGCGATGCGCTCGGCCGACAGCGGCTCGCCGTTGTAGATGATCTCCCAGGCCTCTTCCGAGCCCTCGGCGGCTTTCTTTAGGGCCATGCCGTTGACCCAGCTAGTGCGCACCACGCCATCGTTGCGCCGGATATCGATGTGCCACGAGACCCCATAGGCCTCCGGCGCCTGCCGCGGCACGAAGCTCGCGCCATAGCCGCGCGGCAGATGCACCAGCGTGTGGAAGACCTTTACGATCTGCCCACTCGGCGTGCACAGGTTGTAACCAGAGTAGTGGACCGCAAACCCCTTCTTCTGCGCCGCCCGCTCCAAGCGATAGGAAAGCTGCGCACTCATCCGTTCAATGGCTTCATAAATGTCTTTCATCGTGTGGCGATTGTACCGCCGCTGGCTCTGATAGTGTGAGCGGATGAGCCGGCAACTCGCGCCCTGGTCTGCCCTCGCAGACCGCAGTCCTACGACGCGCTGTGACTGGATTGATCAGCTCCGCGGCTGGGCGGTCCTGGTGATGATTGAGGTGCATGCGTTTAACACCTGGCTCGGCCCGCCGCCGGCTGTGGTGCCGCCGCGCCTGAACTTCCTCAACGGCCTGGTCGCGCCGAGCTTCCTTTTGTGCGCCGGATTTTCGCTGGTGTTATCGACCTTTGACCCCCGCGGTGGGCTGCGCCCCTTCGGCCACACGCTGCGCCGCCTCGGCTTCATCCTGCTCTGCGCCTACCTGATGCACGCCCCCGGGCTGTCCTTGGTCGACTGGACGCTGCTCGGCACCGACCGCAAGTACCGCGGATTGTTTCAGATCGATGTGCTGCAGTGTGTGGTGTATTCGCTCCTCCTGCTGCATGGCCTGGCCCGGCTGCTGCGCACGCCGCTGCGGCTGGCTCTGGCAGCGACGGGGCTGCTGGCGGCTGTCCTCGCGCTGTCGTCGCGGGTGTGGGCGATGAATCTGGCGAGCGCGCTGCCGCTGCCGCTGTCCGGCATGGTGACCGGGCTGCCGATCCCACCTGGCCCGGACGGCGTCGCCTCGCTGTTTCCGCTCCTGCCCTGGCTGGCCTTTCCATCCCTGGGCGCTGTTCTCGGCACACTGTATTTTCGCGGGCGAGTGCGGCTGGTCGATGCCACAGCGACGGGAGCGACGGCTGAAAAAGATGCGGCGCCCCGCGCTGGGCTCAGCGAGGTGGCCTGGCTGCTGCTGCTGCTGTGCGCCGCGCTGCCCGCCATCCTGTGGGGCCGCTCGGCTGCCGATACCTGGCTTGTGGCCCGCGGCTATCCCGAGGCGCTGCTGGGCGCGCTGCACAACACCACACTGCCCAGCTTTGCCGAGCGAGCGGGCTGGGTCTGTCTGCTTGGGGCCGGCCTAGGCCTGCTGTCGCGCATCGGCCTGCGCTCGTCGATCATGGCGACGCTGTCGAGCGAGTCACTGCTGGTCTATCTGTTCCATCTGTTTCTGATCTACGGCCCGCTGCAGGCCAGCCCCATCGAGCGCCTGCTCGGCATTGGCCCGCAGAAGGTCGGCTGGCTGGGGACGAGCGCGCTGTGCCTGCTGGTCATGGCGATCAGCACCGCCGTCGGCATGGCCTGGGCCAAGCTGCGCAAAGATCCGCCGCGCGCCGAGAGCTGGCGCCGGCTGGGCGCCCGCCTGCTGCTGGCCTACTTCCTGCTGGGTGGCTGGGTGTCGGTCTACAAGTACTGGCGCCGACCCGAGCTGGCCAAGAAGCCGTACTACATGCTCAAGTGGCTGGGAACGTCGGACGCGCCGACGCACTGACAGCTTTGTCGACGGGCTGGCGGCTGGCTGGCCAGGGCTGCGGCCCGCCGCTCTTGCATCGCCGGCCCCTGCCACAGGCTCAGCAGCGACGCATCCGCCAGGCTGCCGATCGCGGGCTGGCCATAGTCGCCTGGATGCACCGTGCCATCGGGATCGATGCAGGCCTGCTCCCAGTCGCTGCGGCAGGGGGCAAACTGGGCCCGATTGGCAAAGTCATCGCGCAGCCGGAAGGCGCAGCCTTCACAGTCGGATTCACCGCGCAGCGTCGCCGCCAGCCCGTGCCCACCATGCTCCTCGGCAAGGGCGCAGGGGCAGCGCGGCTCGTCGCGCAGATGCTCGACCAGCACCAGGCGCGACCCCAGCTCGCGACGCAGCGAAGCGAGCGCCTGCCGGGCAGGCTGACTGTCGGGAGACAGCAGCTTTTCGATCGCGATCAGGTTGACCGGGCACATCTCCTCGACCTTCAGCCAGTCGATGCCCAGGTCGAACAGGGTGTGTGAAAGCGGCACGAGCTCCTGGTGATTGTCGCGGGTCAGCACCAGCGAGACGCCCAGGCGCAGATCGGCGCGCCGCGCCCGACGCACAGCCACCGCGTCGCGTAGGTGCTGCAGGATGCGAGCAAAGTCAGCCCCCTGGCGCAGGCCATCGTTGGTCTGCGCGCTGCCGCCGTCGAGCGAGATCGACAGGCTGTTCACGCCGTGATCGATCAGGCGGGCTACGGTCTCTGGCGTCAGCCGCATGCCGTTGGTCAGCAGATGAACACGGTAAGCTCGCCCGGCCCGGGCCTCGGCGATACGGGACAGCAGCGGAAAGAGCAGCGGCGAGAGCAGCGTCTCGCCCCCGTGCACAAAGGCGAAGTAGTCCGCGGCGGCCAGGGCCGGCGACAGGGCGTCAAGCAGCCAGGGCTGCATGTCGCGCGCCTGCCCCTGCTCGGTCCGCTGCGGCGCCGCGGTGATGCAGTGCTGACAGCGCAGGTTGCAGCGCTCGGTCAGCGTCAGATAAAGATGGCTCGGCAGGAACAGGCCCTGCGTTGCGCCGCTGCGATACGCTGCCAAGCTGACTTGGCGATTGTCGGCCGCGAGCTTCTGCCACAGCGACAGCGCATCAGCGCGGGCATGGCGAGCTATGACCGCTGCGCTGGCCGGACCGAGGCGCAGCCGCACAGGCTCGCGTTCGCTGCAAATCAGCTCCGCGGCGCCACAAGCCAGCAGCATCGTGGCGCCGCTGCCGACGTCGGTGGCCAAGCTCAGCTCACAGGTCGCCGTGGCCGCGGTCGCAGCTGCGCACTCCGCTCGACGGGCATAGACCTCGACGACCTCCTCGCCAAAGCTGCGACGAAAAGCCAGCACCTCGGGCGCCTCGGGAAGAGACAGAAACTCTTCACTGCCCGCGTGCAGGGCCGGAAGCCGCGCCCGAAGCTGCACGAGCGAGCGCACCAGCTGAAGGGTCTGCGCATCCCACAACTCTGGCGACCAGGGGAAGCACTGGCGATCGGGCCAAGCATCGTCGAACTCGCGCCCGGCCGCGTCGGCGGCGGCTGGCGGCGCCCGCAGCCCGACCTCGTCGCCGTAATAGAGCATCGGCACCGGAGCCAAAAGCAGCGTGACTAGCTGCACGATCCGCGCCGCTTGCGGATCGCCTAGGCGGGTTAGCAGGCGGGGCTGATCGTGCGTGGCGGTGAAGCAGAGGGCACTGTGCGGTGCGCCGCGGGCCAGCGCTGCCCGGGCCAGCGCCGAGAGCGTCGCGGCCGTATCGACTCGCCCGCCCGACGCGCTCGGCTCCGAGCCAGCCGCCCCCAGCCAGGCGGCCAGCGCCCGCTGCGGTGCAAAGTCAGTGGCCGCGTGCAGCAGCGAGCCGGTAAAGCGGGCCGGGTTGTCGGTCGTCACCTCGCCCACGAGCAGCACATCCGGCCCCACTGTCTGGCGCAGGCGACGCAAGAGCTCAGGCGGTGCATCAGCCGCTGCATCGATGCGCAGCCCCGAGAAGCCCAGCTCGATGTAGCGCTGCGCCACGCGACACAGATAGTCGATGACCGCCGGGTTAGTCGTCCGCAGCAGCGGCTCCTGCCACTGTCCTTTTTGGTAGTGGGCGTAGCCGGGATCGGCCCCCCCCTGCCCCGCGTCGGCAAAGGGATGGCGCAGCAGATAAAACCAGTCCGCCCATGGCGAGTCGGCACCGCGCAGCCGGACATCGCAGAACGGCAGGAAGTCGCGATGCACATGGGTGTGTACGAGATCGGCCAAAAGATGCATGCCGCGCCGCGCCGCTTCGTTCACCAGCGCCGCCAGCGCGCGCTCGCCCCCCAGCGCCGGATCGATGCTCAGCGGATTGCGCGCGTCATAGCGATGTGCCGACGGCGAATCGACGATCGGTGTCAAGTGCAGCAGCGTCACCCCCAGATCTTGCAGATAGGGCAGCGCCGCTTGCACTCCGGCTAGGTCGCCGCCACAGCGCGCCTTTTCATCGACCTGCGGTGACGGCAAGCGACCGACCGCGCGGCGAAAACGATCGACCAAGATCGTGTAGATCACCGCACGCTTCAAAAATGCCGGTGGCTCCGGTGGCAGATCGCCTGCATGCAGGCGCAGCGCACGGCCACAGCCATCGCGTCCGATCCGCCGGCCATCGTCGAGGACAAACAGGTACTCGACGTGCGGCCCGCTCAGGTCCAGCTCGCCGACAAAGAAGCGATGCTCGGGCTCATCGGCCAGCGGCTGCGGGCGCAGCGAGCAGACCCGCCGGGTGCCGGTGCTGTCGTAGCTGTGCAGCTGCAGACCCGCACCAGATCCGCGGCGCAGCCCGGCCACCAGGCGCAGCCGGCCGTCGGCCTGACGGAACAGAAAGGGCGCGCGCGGCGCGTGCAGCACCGGCTCATCACTGCCGCCCAGGACCAGCAGGCTGTTGCGCAGACCCGCCGGGCTGGTGCGCGTCCGCGGATTGTCAGCATCGAGGTGCCAGCGACCATCGAAGGTTCGAAACTTGTAGGCGTAGACCCCCGGTCCCAGCGACAGCGTGGTCGTCCACCCTCGGCTGGCCGACGGGGTCGCGCCGGCTGCTCGCGCCTCTTCGGGCCGCTCCTCGGGAGTCAACGAATGCGGCACAAACCAGTGGATGAAGTCGCCGTGCAGCTCGACCGGCAGATCGCGATCGCGCGGGGAGCGAAAGCGAAACTCAACCCGGCTCTCCGGGGCAGCGCGCAGGGGGCGACCGCGGCTCACTGGGCGATCTCGGGCGCGCTCAGTGGCAGCCGCAGCGCGCCAAGCGGCTCGTCGAGCAGGCGCTCGATCACCCAGCCAGGTGTCGGGCTCTCTGGCCGGGCATAGGGCGCATCCGGCTTCTGGTGATCATCGGTCGAAGCGGTCCACAGCTTGCCGTGCGCCTCGGCAAAGGCGCGAAACTGCGCCGCCCAGGCTGGACGGTGACGCGACGTATAGGCCTCGACCCCGCTGGCCCCAAGCAGCAGACGAGCCAGGCGCTCTTTGTCGCGATAGCGGGCGGGGTGGGCCACGATATCAATGCCGCCGTCGGCCCGAATGGCGTCGATGAGCTCCTCCGGCGTCCAGCCGAACAGCTCGCGATCCGCGCTCCAAAAGCGAACGTGGCTGCGGATGAAGTGGCGAAAGATCTGCGGCCGACGCGCGACGATCCGCTGGATGAGGATCTGCAGCCCCGGGAAGCGCTCGGCGGCCGTGCCGCTCAGCGTGCCGTCCTCGTCGAGGGCCAGACGATCGTCTGCGTGGAGCTCGGCCAGCCAGCTGCAGATAAAGTCGCGCCAGCGAGCCTGCACGCGCAGGCCGCGCTGGTACAGAAACGTCTGCTCTAAGCGCTCACCGAGAAGGTAGCGGGGCGGGAAATAGGCCAGGACGTGCACCTGCTCGGCCGCGCTCTGCCCAAAGTGGAAGAAGGCGGTCGCTTCCATGGCCGGCACCAGTCGCAGGCCCAGCGCATCGGCCCGCTGCGCTGCGCGGCGCACGCCAGCCAGCAGGTCGTGATCGCTGAGCGCGATGACCGAGAGCCCAGCCGCCGCACGAGCCGCGACCACCTCTTCGGGGCTTGCCGTGCCGTCGGAAAAGGCGCTATGTGCGTGCAGATCGGTGGCGACCCACATGGGACCTGCGATCCGCGCTAGCTC
Source organism: uncultured Myxococcales bacterium (assembly GCA_964628555.1). Taxonomy (GTDB): domain Bacteria; phylum Myxococcota_A; class Polyangia; order Palsa-1104; family JAEUJZ01; genus JAEUJZ01. The sequence continues at coordinate 9,378 of CAZVMD010000201.1, forward strand.
TTCGGCAGGCTGTAGCCACCGCGACCGCCGCCGACAAACTCGACGGAGTCGGCGCCAGCCACCACGCCGTGCTTGTACACCAAGCGATAGCGGAAGCTGCTGAAGCTCCCGGGCAGGTTGACGTCGATCACCCAGCGATCGAAGTCGATGCCCAGGTTCGCATCCCAGCGCAGCTTGTTGCTCTCGCCGGGGCCGCCCATGCCAAAGACGTTGGTGGTCCGCCAGTCATCGGTCGACCACTCCAGCCGCAGGTCTTTGTCGTAGTCGAGATCGACGACCGAGAAAGCGAGCGTGCCCTTGACGCCAGTGGCGGTGAACTTGGCGTTCGAGGCCGCGTAGTCGGGACGCACGGTGACGAAGTCGCCCGCCTCGCCGTTCCAGCTGATGGCGTAGAGCTCGCCGTTGTTGTCGTCGTAGTAGCGCCCGTACCTGCCGTCCTCGTACCAGGCATTGAAGGTGAACGTCCCCTGGCGCAGCGTGCTGCGGACTGGCACGTGCCACTCCTCGGCGCCGTCGGGCATGCGGGCGAAATAGTAGCCAGCGGCGGTCACCGGGCTGGGATTGCCGACCTCGCGATAGACCACGCCGACCTTCTTATAGGCCAGGTCCGCTCCCGCCACCGGCTGCACGCGCAGCTTGAGGAAGACCGTGACGCCGGTATAGCCGTAGCGACCGCTGCCGCTAAACTCGCGCCAGTACTCGCTGTAGTAGCGCACCATGCTGCGATTGCGCGTCCCCATGCGCTGCGCCCAGTCGGTCTGACCGTTGGCGATCACTTCCTGCGTGCGCGCCGCGGCATCGTCGGCCGGAGCCGGATCACAGCCGGTGAGTGCCGGCCCAGCAAAGCCCAGCACGCTGACCAGCGTACCTCCGGTCGCTAGCAGGCCGCGCTGTCGCTCGGACAAGCGAGCAAGGGACGATTCGAGGGTCTCAGCAAACGTGGGGGATAAACGGTGGCTCATCGTGGAGCTTCCTTGTGACTGTTGATACGGTGCGGTGCAGTCCACCGCGCGGACGCGGCGAATATCGCGCAAGCGCCGGTTGTGAACAAGACCACACCATGCGTCGGCGACCACCGCCGGCCTCCAGCCCTCGCCACCGCGTCGACCACACAAGGAGAGCTCTGCATGCGTCCCCCGCCCCGCTGCCACCCCGCTATCTGGTTGGCTGTGTGCCTGCCGCTGTTTGCCGCGTGTGCGGAGGGCCAACCCTCAGCGGAAGAGTTTGCGACGCTAGAGCCGCAGTTCTTCCGCGCCCTCAACGTGTTCGACGACCAGGCCCGAGCCGAGCTACCGCGCTACTCGCAGCGCATGCGGCGCATGGCCGATGAGCTGCTGGCGCGACTCGATCGAGGTGAAATCCCCGACGCCGCAGCGCAAAAAGAGGCTGGGCGAGCGCTGCTCTACGCCGCCTTCCCGCACATCCAAAACCAGCACCTGATCGAAGACGGCCTGGCCCGCGCACAAGACGTGATCGGCGAGACACGCCTGGTCGCAGGCAGCGATGATCCAGCCGAGCTCTTGGCGCGCATGCGCTACTCCGAGGCGCTCTTGCAGAAAGCGCGAGCGCTGCGCCCCACAGACGATCGCCTGCCGGGGCTGATCGCCAGCACGCACTTCAACCAGGACGTGCTGCAGGGCACGCTGCGCCAGGCATCGCTGGACGAGCTCCTGAGCAGCGCCAGGACGAGCGTCTTTGGCGCGTTTACGGCGGTGATCCTGCTGCGCGATCCCGAGCTGCATGCCATCGACGCACCGTATATGCAGGAGCTGCGCAGCATCATCTGTGATCCCAAGCTGTTCGACTGTGATCACATGGGCCCGCCGCCGACCCGCGGCATGGACAACGCCTGGCTGACCACCAAGATCGTCGGCCCGACGCTGATGAGCGATCTGTTGGTGCGCTGGGCCGAGCACCTCTTGGCGCGCGCCGACCGCGATCCGGCTTGGCGCGTGCTGGCTGCGAGTGAAGCGCAGGGGCGCCTGAGCGCGGCCAAGGGCTTCGTTCAGTTTGCTCGCTTCAACGCCGCCTTGCCCGACTACGAGCTGTTTCCGGCGCCCGACAGCCTGCCGCCCCGCCAAGAGCGCATCGATCGCTTACTTATCGCTGCGCAGGCGCGGCTCAGCGGCAGTCCCCCCTATCCGGCCCTGCCCGAGTCCAAGTCGTACTATCGCAGCCGCACCTATCTCGATGCCTATCAGTGCGCAGCCTGTCACATCCCGCGCCCCGGCCTAAGCGGCATCCCGCGCTGATGCCAGGGCTGGGGCAGCGCTGCAGCCAGCGCGCCTGACAAGGGCCTGCGGATCAACCCCGCAAGGCGTCTGCGCTAAAGGATGTTCGAGGCTAGCTCGGCGAGCGGCGAGCGCTCACCCTTGACCAGCGTGATGGTGCCGGCCAGCGCCCGTCCCTTGAAGCGCTCGACGACGGTGGTCAGGCCATTGTTGCTGGCATCGACGTAGGGATTGTCGATCTGATACGGGTCGCCGGTGAGCACGATCTTGGTGTTGTCGCCGACGCGGGTGATGATCGTCTTGACCTCGTGCGGCGTCAGGTTCTGCGCCTCATCGACGATCATGAACTGGTTGGGAATCGAGCGACCGCGGATATAGGTCAAAGGCTCAATCGCCATCAGGCCCATCTCGACCAGGTCTTGATGCGACTGGCCCTGCCGACGATTCTGATGACCGTTGCCGCTCGGCTGCGACAGGTTCAGCAGGAACTCAACGTTGTCGTATATCGGCTGCATCCACGGGTTGAGCTTCTCTTCCACTGTGCCCGGCAGGAAGCCGATGTCGCGGCCGAGGGGAAAGATCGGTCGCGACACCAGCAGCTTGTGATAGACGCGCTCCTCGGTGACTTTCTGCAGACCAGCGGCGATCGCTAACAGCGTCTTGCCGGTACCTGCCTTGCCGACCAACGTCACCAGCTTGATGTCATCGTTGAGCAGCAGATCCAGCAGGCAGTGCTGCTCTTTGTTGCGCGGCCGGATGCCCCACACCCCCTCGCGCAGCTTGCGCGTCGGCAGCAGCACACCCTGCGCGGTATCGACCCGCCCCAGCGCGGTCTGCGAGGGATTGTCGCGACTGCGCAGCAGCAGATACTCATTCATGTACAGCTGACGCGGCCACTCGCTTGCCCCAGCCTTCAGCACGTCCAAGGCCACGCGGCCGTCTTGATAGAACGTGTTGATCAGCTCACCGCCGATCGTCACCTCGGCGCTGCCCGAGTACAGCTCTTCAATCGTGATGCGCTCGACATCGTAGTCGACCGCACTTAGGCCCAGCGCATCGGCGCGAATGCGCAGGTTGACGTCCTTGGTCACCAGGATCGTCGGCACGCCTGGATTGCTGTCGCGCACCCGCAGCGCCGTCGCCAGGATCATGTTGTCGGCGCTGTGCCCCGGCCGCATGTTCGACAGCGTGGTGGGCAGATCGGCGGTGGCGATCGCCACCTTCAGCAGGCCGCCGTTCTTGAGCGGCACGCCATCGGCCAGGTGGCCTTGCTCGCGTAGCTCGTCTAGGCGCCGACAGACCTCACGAGCGCTGCGCCCACGATCCGAGAGCTCTTTTTTGAACTGATCAACTTCTTCGAGAACAACGATCGGAATGACGACGATGTTGTCAGCGAACTGAAACATCCCCAGCGGGTCGT
>CAZVMD010000202.1:0-13015 GCA_964628555.1 uncultured Myxococcales bacterium
CGCGCCTTCTCGGCGGCAGCCTTGGCTGGCTCGGCCGCCTTTGCTTTGGCTGCTGCGGCACTGGCTGGCTCTTCGGCTCGTGTCTTGGCTGCGGCTGGCTTGGGCAGCTCTTCCGCTCGGCCCTGTGGCGCCGCCACGCTTGCTGGATCGACTGGCGCGGGCTTGCTGGCCGGCCCAGGGCTGAGCACCGCGCCGACCGTGCGCCCCAGGCTAGTGGCAGCGGCGGGCTGCGCCTGGAGCTGTACCAGGTCAGCTGTGGACTTACTCGCTGTCTTGCTCGAACTCGGGCTGACTGCCCGCTTCGCCGGCTCATCGCTTCGCACAGTCGATGGGGCCTTGGCGATCGGATCGCCAGGTAGCTTGGCACTCGCACCCGCACTCGCACTCGCATCCGTCGCAGCAGCGACAAGCCCACGCTTGAGCAGCGCCGCCCGCAGCTCCTCAGGCGCTTGCTGCGTCGGCATGTTGTCAAACAGCGGGTCACCCAGCGGACGCAGCCCGGCAGCGGCAGCGGCTAGGTGCTTGGGCAAGCTCAGCTCTTCCAGGACCTCATCGCTGACGTCGAGTCGACTGCTGAGCTCATAGGGGACGGCGGGCCGCGACTGGGAGGGCTCGTCCCCTACATCATCGGCCAGGCCATCATCGACGCGCCCCTCGTCCTGTGCTTCGGCGTCCTCCTCGGCTTCCAGCGCATCGCCCAAGTCATGGACGGCCGAGCCTTCATCCAGATCGACCTCATCATCGGACAGCGCCTCGACCTCGCCATCGCTGTCTTCAGACGCCAGATCTTCCCAGGCTTCGTCTACATCCAGGATGCTCTCGTCAGCCGCCGGGGCCGCCGCCTGCTGGATCCGCGCCGCATCCAGGCGCTGCGTCGGCTCCGACAGGATGGCTGGCTGCCTTCCCGGGCCGGCCGGGCCCGCTGCGGCCGCGGTCTGGGGCTCGCTGACTCCCGTCCCCCCCTTGCCGCTGCCCGAACCTTTTTGCACAGACTGATGTTACGCAAACTTCTCCGTTCCCGGCAGCTAAACGTGGCCCGCGGAGACTAGCTCCACCAGCACACCGCCCATCGCCTTGGGATGCAGGAATGCAACCTGATGACCGCGGGCTCCCGGGCGGGGCTTGTGATCGATGAGCGGCACGCCCCGGCTCGCGAGCTCATCCAGCGATGCCGCCAGATCCTCGACGGCGAAGGCGATGTGATGCAGGCCGCCGCGCTTCTCCAAGAACTTTTCCAGCCCGGCGTTTTCGCCGCGCGGCTTGGGCGCGATGAGCTCGATGCAGGCCTCGCCCTGCGCAGGTGTGAGCACAAAGGCCGCCTCGGTGAGCTGAGTCGGCACATACTCACGCGGCCCCGCAGAAAGACCCAAGACGTCAAGCCAGAGCGGTAGTGCGGTGTCGATGTCAGGTGTAGCGAGTGCGATGTGGTCTATCCGCAGGATTCGCAAGCGATATCTCCTGGTGCGAGAAGGTTGGTTTTCACGCTATCATGACCCTATGCCCGCGCGTCTCTCGATCTCGACTGAGGAGGGGCTGATCCTAGACCTGCGGCTAGGCAGCCAACAGCTACGGATCGGTCGAGCCAAAGACAATGCTGTACGCAGCGAAGACCGCCGTACGTCGCGCCATCACGCGGCGCTGCGCCGAACTCCGAACGGTAGCTACGAGATCGAAGATCTCGGCTCCAGCTACGGCACGCTGCTCAACGGACGCGCGATCAAGAAAGAGACGCTGCGTCATCAAGACATCGTGCGCTGCGGTGGCTTGCTGCTCCAGCTGTTTGTCGATGCCGATCCGGAGGAGGCGGAAGCCGATCCTTCGATCATGACCACCACGCTCGACAACCTGTTCGAGGCGCGGACGCAGATCCGTCGGCTGATTGAAGAGCAGGCCGTGCTGCGCGGCGAGGTGGGAACGGCACAGGCAGCTGAAGACCGCGCCAAGGCTGAGCGCGATGACTTCCGCCACGAGGCCGAGCGCCTGCGCAAGCTCTACGAAGAGCTGAAAGCGGAAAAAGCGACGCTGCTGACCCGCGTCGATGAGCTGGGTCGCGAGCTGCGCGAGCGCCTCGCCACCAAGAGCGATGCGCCGCCGGATGTCGAGGCCCTGCGGCAGCAGCTCGCGGATGCGCAGAAGCAGTCGGATCGTAACAAGAGCCGCGCGCTGGAGCTGGAAGAGCGGGAAGCAGCCCGTCTGCAGGCCGAGCAGGCGCTGCGCAAGGATGTCGAGCGCATGGCCGAGCAGCTCAAGCAGCGCGAAGCGCGAGAGGCGCAGCTTTCGGCTGCGCTCAAGCCGGCCCTGATGCGCATCGCCGAGCTGCAGCAAGAGCTGGAGCAGACGCGGGTCAAGCTGGCCAAGGCCGAAGCCGAGCTGGCCGACGCCAAGAAGCGCTAGCCGCGCCGCAGCGTCCAGCGAGGCCGCGCTGCGCTACTCCTCTTCGTCGAGGGGCTCGTCGCGATGGCCTTCGATGTCGTACTTGCGCATCAGCTTGCGGAAGTACTTGCGATCGATCTCGGCCTCACGCGAGGCGTGCGAGATGTTGCCGCGGTTCTTGCGCAGCAGGGCTTCGATGTACTCGCGCTCGAAGGCCGCCACCCACAGCTCCTTGGCATCTTTGAACGGCAGATCGGTCTGGGTCGGCGGAGCCGCGCCGCTGCCTAGCACCGGCAGGGCCGGCGAGGATGGACGGGGGGCCACTTCACCTGCCCGCGCTGGCTCAGCAACCGAGGGGTGACTGCCACTGCGCGGCCGCAGGCGCTCACCGCTGCTGTTCACCGGCCCGCTGCGATCGCGAGCCGGCTCGCCGCCGCGCACACTGTCGGGCAGGTTCTCGGGCAGGATGGTCTCGTGCGTGGCGAAGCTGACCGCGCGCTCGACCGCGTTGATCAGCTCGCGGACATTGCCCGGCCAGCTGTACGAGAGCAATAGATCCATCGCCTCACCCGACACCCGCGTCACCTTGCGGCTGCCATCGGCCATGCGGTTGTAGGCGTGGTCTTGCAGGAACGACTCGACCAACAGCGGGATGTCATCGATGCGCTCGCGCAGCGGCGGCAGATACAGCCGCACGACCGACAGGCGATAGAACAAGTCCTGCCGGAAGCGGCCGCTGCGCACCTCTTCTTCGAGCTGGCGGTTTGTCGCGGCGATGATGCGCACGTCGACCTTGAGCGAGCGCGTCGCGCCAACGCGGCGAATCTCGCGCTGCTCCAGCGAGCGCAGCAGCTTGGGCTGCAGCTCGGAGGGCAGCTCGCCTAGCTCGTCGAGAAACAGCGTGCTGCCATGCGCCATCTCGAACAGGCCCTGGCGCGTCATGATGGCGCCGGTGAAGCTGCCTTTCTCGTGACCGAAGAGCTCGGACTCGATCAGGTTCTTGGGCACCGCACCGCAGTCGAACACCATCATCGTGTGCTGGGCCCGTGGCGACAGGCGGTGAATGGTCTGGGCCACGACCTCCTTGCCGGTGCCGGTCTCGCCCTCGATGATCACCGTGGCGCTGCTCGGCGCGATCTTTTCGATGACCGCGTAGAGCTCGCGCATCTTGACGTTCTTGCCGATGATGTCGCCCAGGCGCGTCTTCGGCGACGGGACGATCTCGACTTTTTCCTGCGCCGTGAAAAACCCCACCTCGCTCTGACCCAGGCTGATGGTGCAGCCGTTGTTCAGATAGGCCTCGCGCACCCGCACACCGTTGAGCGATGTGCCATTGGTCGACGAGCGATCGACGAGCAGATAGCCGCTCTCTTCCTGCACGATGCGGCAGTGCTCGCGCGATACCGTCTCGTCGGGCAGGACGAGGTCGTTGTCGGCGGCGCTGCCGATGCGAATGATGCCCTGCGTAAAGACGTGATCACGACGAGCGGCGCCGCTACCAGTGACCAGTCGGCAGGTGCGAACTTGGATCGTCCGGGGACGGGCGCCGTCATAGAGCACCTTCGTAGCGGGGACGACGTCGGGGAACTTCCGCCGAGGCTCTGACGGCGAGGCCATTTGACACAAATATTCTTAGTAATCCAAACCACAGTCAAGGCGATGAAATTTTGAAAATCAGGACCCCTGAGGGCTGCGCGGGCCGGCATACACTGCAGAGACCCTCACTCTCCCCCCACACTCTGAGTCTTGGAGGCGCCATGCTCGCTGGTCTTATGCAGGAAGGCTCGCTGCTGATCTCGTCGCTCATCGAGTACGCCGCGCGCAGCCATGGGTCCACCCCGATCGTCAGTCGCACGCCAGATGGACAGCTGCATCGGCACACCTACCGATCGCTGCAGCAGCGCGCCAAGAAGCTCGCCAAGGTGCTGATCGCGCTCGGCGTCAAGCCCGGCGATCGCGTCGCCACGCTGGCCTGGAACACCCACCGGCATATGGAGCTGTACTATGCCGTCTCGGGCATCGGCGCAGTTCTACATACTGTCAATCCGCGCCTGTTTCCCGATCAGCTTGAGTACATCTGCAACCATGCCGAAGATCGCTTCCTGTTCTTTGACCTGACGTTCGTGCCGCTGGTGGCCAAGCTGCGCGCGCGCTGGCCGAGCATCAGTGGCTACATCGCCCTGTCCGATGCCGCCCAGCTTGCGGCGGCCGGTGACTGCGGCGGTCCGGTGCAGGACTACGAGTCGCTGCTCGCGGCGCAGACGCCCGACTTTGACTGGCCGCAGTTCGATGAGAACACCGCTTCCTCGCTCTGCTACACCTCGGGCACGACGGGCAATCCCAAGGGCGTGCTGTACAGCCATCGCTCGACGCTGCTGCACTCGTTCGCGGTCTGCACGGTGGATGGCCTGGGGCTGTCGAGCCGCGACTCGGCGCTGGTCATCGTGCCGCTGTTTCACGCCAACGCCTGGGGCGTGCCCTATGCTGCGGCGATGTGCGGCGCCAAGCTGGTGCTGCCCGGACCGATGTTAGATGGCGCCAGTGTCTGTCAGCTGCTCAACAGCGAGCGGGTCAACTTCTCGATGGGTGTACCGACGGTGTGGATGAACTTCTTCGCCCACCTCGACAAGCACCCCGGCGATCTGCCGCCGCTGCTCAAGCGCGTGGTGATCGGCGGCTCGGCAGTGCCGGCGGCGATGATCGAGCGCTTTGAGAAGCAGTACGGCATCGCGGTGCTGCACCTGTGGGGTATGACTGAGACCAGTCCGCTTGGCACCAGCAGCGTGCCGCCGCATCCCCAGGCCGAGCAGTCAGCCGACGAGCTGCGAGCGCTGAAGATCAAGCAGGGGCGGGCGCTGTACGGCATCGACATGAAGATCGTCGATGACAACAACGCCGAGCTACCGCAGGACGGCAAGGCCTTCGGCCTGCTGAAGGTGCGCGGACCCTGGGTCACGCGGCAGTACTTCAAGGGCGAAGGCGGCCAGATCCTCGACGAGCACGGGTATTTTTCGACCGGCGATGTGGCGACCATCGATCCTGCCGGCTACATGCAGATCACCGACCGCGCCAAGGACGTCATCAAGTCGGGTGGCGAGTGGATCTCGTCGATTGAGCTCGAAAACGCCGCGGTCGCCTTCCCGGGTGTCCATGAGGCGGCCGTGATCGGTCTGCCGCATCCGACCTGGCAGGAGCGCCCGCTGCTGATCATCGTGGCCAAGGCCGGAGCCAGCATCGACAAGGCGGCGCTGCGCGCTCACCTAGCCCAGCACGTGGCGCGCTGGTGGCTGCCCGATGACATCACCTTCGTCAGCGAGCTGCCACATACCGCCACCGGCAAGCTCAGCAAGCTCACCCTGCGCCAGCAGTTCAAAGACTACGTCCTGCCCGAGAGCCCGAGCCGCGACTAAAGCACCGCGCAGCGCTTGGCCAAGCCGCGTCAGCTGCTAGCCCAGCTTGGCCCGCCGCAGCAGGCCGCGCAGATCGCGGCTCAGGCCGCGCAAAAGACTGCCGACCACCAGCTCAGGAGTCATCAGCCGATCGTCGGGCAGAGCGCGGACAAAGTACTGCATAAAGCGCTGCTGATAGACCGGATCGGTGATCAGCCAGCGCAGAAAAGTCTGGATCACCAGCGGCGGCAGATCTTGATACAGCTCGCGGCGCAGACGGGCGGTGGTCTGCTCGAACATGTTGCCGGTTGCGGCACTCACGGCGCGACCGTAGTCGGCCATCGCTTCGTCAAAGCTGCGCCCGCTTCTCCATACGCCGATCGCTTGATCGAGCAGCCGCGCCTCCAGCAGGGCGTCATAGATGCCCTGGCCATCGACGGGATCTTTGTAGTGCAGGGCGTCGCCGACCAGCACCCAGCCCGGTCCGCTGGCCTGGCGATAGCCATTGCCGATCCGCTTGATCCCGACGACGGGGGTCACCCGGCGGGCCGAGCTGAGCAAGCGCGCAACCTGCGGCAGCGACCGCAGCGTGCTCTCGTAGTAGTGCTGTACATCGCCGCCAAGCTCTACCCGATCGGCGCGGGCGTGCAGGTTCACGCACATGCGCCCGCCCGGCATGCGGAACATCGGCACATCAAGGCCGCGCACCGAAGCAAAGACATAGGCGCAGGTCTTGTCCCCGTACGGATCGACGACCCCTTCCCAGTCGGCGTAGTGGACGGTGCTCACATGCACGCTCTCCTCGCGCAACACAGACGCTCCAGCGCGGCGCGCGACGAGGCTAAAGCGGCCGTCGGCACCGACGACGCAGTCAGCGCGGATCTCGCTTGCCGCCTCGCCCCGCGCCGCCCCGACAACGCCGATCACCCGCCCACCGGGATCGCGCAGCAGATCGCTTACTGCAAAGCCATCGCGCCGAGTCACCGATGGGTACTGGGCCAAGTTTTCCCACAACGCGAAGTCGAACTGCCGTCGATCCAGGCCATAGACATAGTCGCGGCCCCACAGCTTAGGCACGTGCATCTGGCTGCGGAAGTAGTCGCCAAACTCGACGATCATGCTGTGCATCGGCGCGCCGCTTGCGGCATAGCGCGACTCTTCAATGCCCAGCTCATCGAGGATGCGCATCGCACCGGGATGCAACGAGGGAGAAGAAGGCACAGCGGGCAGGCTGGGAAAGTGCGCTCGATCCACTACCAGCACCCGCAGGCCGCGCCGCCCCAGCCGCGCCGCCAGCGATGCGCCGGCCGGCCGGCCGCCTACGATCACCACGTCAAAGTCACACGAGCCGCTCATGCCTCCCCCACTTCTCGCCCTAGCCGGGCCTTGCAGGACCTGCCGCGACGCGGCCACAGCGTCTGTCGCCAGGCCAAGGTCCAGGAAATCCTCTGCCAACTCTGCGAAGCCTCAGGGTACGATCCTAGCGCAGGGGGGCGATGGCGACGCGGGCAGCGTCCAACATACTGCCGCGAGCCGGCTGGTTAGGGCTCGCGCTGCTCTGGCTTGGCCAGGGGGCAGAGCGACCCAGCTGGGCGCAGCCGCGACCGTTTGCCACCGTGGTCCGTGCCGACTCGCCAGCCACGCAGCCTCCACCGACTGAGCAGCCCGTCATCGTCCCAGGCGAGGCAGCGCGCAGCACAGCGGGTACGCTCGGCGATCCCTTTCGGGTGATTGGCCTGTTGCCCGGCGTGGCCACGCCGCTACCGATGCTGCCGATGTTTGCGGTGCGCGGTGCCAGCCCCGGCATGAGCGGCTTTTACATCGACGGCATGCGCGTGCCGCAGCTGTTCCACATGCTGATCGGTGGCGGCGTGATCCACCCCGGTCTGATCGACCAGATCGAGTTCCATCCCGGTGCCTACGATGTCCGCTTTGGTCGGCAGAACGGCGGCGTGGCGACAGCCAGCACACGCCCGGTTCCCAACGATCGCCATCACCTCGAAGCCGAGCTGCGCCTGCTGGATGTCTCAGCCCTGCTGAGCCTGCGACTGCCGCAGGGCGTACGGATCAGCGTCTCAGGGCACTACGGCTATCCGGGGCCGATCCTGGCGGCGATCGACAAGCGCATCAAGCTCGACTACTGGGACTACCAGCTGCGCATCGACTTCCGCGGCTTCAGCCTGCAAGCGCTCGGCTCGTATGACACGTTCGATCTGAGCTTGGGGAACTTGGTCGACAACCTGTCGTCCCCCAACCTGCACATGAGCTTTCACCGCCTGCAGCTACGCCATCGCTGGGCCGGACGGCAGCATGCGACAGAGCTGGCGCTAGTTGCTGGGCTCGATCAGGCCGGCGCCTCGCCCGAGCGCGTGGTGCGCAAGCTGTTCACCGGCTTCCGCGCCAGCCTGCAGGCTCGCTGGGCGCGAGTGCAGCTGCTTGGCTTGCTCGAAGGCGAGCTGTCTTCGTTTCACACCAGCGGGCTGGATCTGTCGCGGCTGATTGCCTGGACGATGGGAGGGGCAGAGCCGACGCTGGCCTTCGGAGAGGGGCGGATCGGCTACGACAGCAACCGCTCGCTTGGCGAGATCGGCGAAGCGCGAACCGGCGGCACGCTAGGCACCGCGCTGCAGCTCTCGCTCTCGATCGTCAAAGACCGGCTGGACCTGACGCTCGGTGCGCGCGCCGATCTGTACACAAGTGGCGGCTTCCTGGTGCTGGGCTTCGATCCGCGCGCCCAGCTGCGCCTGCGCCTTATGGACTGGCTGGCGCTGCGCATCGCCGGCGGTGTCTATCAGCAGCCGCCCAGCTTTCCCATCCAGCTGCCGGGGATCGATACCTTTGCGCTGCAGCTTGGCCTGCAGCGCGCGCTGCACGCCGCCGTTACGGAGTCGCTGACTCTGCCTCGCGGCCTATCGCTAGAGCTGACCGGGTACTATCAGCGCTTCGCTGGCGTGACCGATCTGCCAGCGCTCGGTGTCCCGGCCTGTGCGCCACCAACCTCGGATCGGCTGAGCGGCGCCACGGCTTCGCTGATGCGCCTGGTCGATGGCTCGGCGCGGGGACTGGAAGTCCTGCTGCGCCGCGATGGCCGACGCTTCACCGGCTGGCTGGCCTACACCCTCAGCCACTCGGAGCGAGCGTATCCCTGCGGCCTGCGGCCCTCCGATTTCGATCAGACGCACGTGCTGAACCTGGTCGGTCAGGTCAGCCTGCCGCGCGGCTTTCGCATCGGAGCCCGGCTGTATTTTGCGACGGGCCGACCGCAGACGCAGTTTCTGATTCCCAACTGGCAGGACACGCCACGCAACAACCTCCGCCTGCCCGATTATGCGCAGCTCGATCTGCACGCCGAGAAGCTGTGGTCGCTGCGCCGCGGTCAGCTGGTGCTGAGCTTCGATCTGCTCAACAGCACGTTTTCCGAGAGCGCCCTCATGCTCTACTACTCGCGCAGCGAGAGAACAGCCGGGGGCGTAAACTTGGCGGAGCCACAGCTGAGCGCTTTTCGCTGGCTGCTGCCGTCGCTCGGGCTGCGTTACATCCTGTGAGGAATGCAATGCCAAGCGAGCCCACTTCTTCGCTTTGCTCTGCGCAGGCGCGCACCGGCTGGGCGACTCTGCTGCTGAGCCTTCTGTGCAGCTGCAGCGCGGTCTTTGATCTGGCGGCGGTCGAGGTCGAGCTAGTCGATGTTCGTCGCGACATCAATGCGCTGTGGCACGTTCCCGAGGGCTCCTCGCCTTGGATTTCCGCGCCGCTGAGCCTCGCCTTCTACGCCGATGACTCTTCTGCTCGCGATTACTACCTGCCGCCGGATGATCCGCTGTGGCCTTATATCCAGGGCTTCGATGGCCAGCTCTACTTCCCGCTGACCCGCAGGAACTCTGGGGCCTTTCAATACCAGCTGTATCGCATTCCCGCCGGGGATCTCGCCAGCCAGTACGCCCTGCCGTGGTCTGTGGATCGCGTCTTGGCGCAGAGCGCGCCGCCGGTCCTCCTAACTCTTGAGGCCGCGATGCGGCCGGCGGTTGATCGACGGGCCGTCCTGCAGCGCTTCGGCAGCACGCCGCTTGTCGAGTGGGTGGCAGCCGAGCGCTGGGTTGCCAATCCCAGCGAGCTCGGTGCCGTGCTGTCCTGGGAGCAGGAGGAGCGACCTCGGACCTTGCAGATCATTCGCCATGTACCGCCGGATCAGCTGCGGCGGACAGAGCATCACTTTCCCGACGAGGTGCTCAGTCAGCCACAGAAGTTTCGCCAGCGCTTTCTATACAGCGCGACTATCGATTCCGTTTTCTACTACGGGCGCGACTCGCATCTATTTGCTCTATCGATAGAAGATGACCGTACTATCGACTTGGGTGAGCGGACGCTGGTCACGACCTTGCCCGGCCTGATCGTGCTTTCTGACCGCAGCAAGCAGCTCAGCGTGTATGTGATAGAGCAGGCGCAGCGCTTCGAGCTGGGACGCGCAACGGCGACGAGCATCGAGGCGGCGCTGTCTGCCGACCGCCGCTGGCTGCTGCTGTGTGGCGAAGAGGGGCTGCTCAGCATCCCTCTTTCCTCTCTGTCGGCGGGCACGACGGGGCAGACGCTCGATGAGCGCCGCTGCGATCGCATTGCGTCCAGCGCCCCCCTCTACGTCGACTACTTCGTGGGCCAGCGCTCCATCGATCAGGGCAGCTATAGCAACCCGAGTCGAGACCCTGGCCTGCTGCAGTTTCGCGCCCGGCTCGACGGCAGCGAGGCACCAGAGCGGCTGCCCGGTGCCCTGCCCCTACAGCCGCAGCCGTTTGAGCTGGCGACCTGTCACAACGGCCTGCGCGCCTACGCCATGAATCGACGCATGAGCTCCGAGCCAGCCAGCTCCGACGCCTGGGTGTCAGGCTGGCGCTTCTCGGAGGATGCGGGGGAGGTGCGCTTCTCTGGCGACTGTCGCCGCGTGCGCTGGATCGAGCACCCGCAGGACGGCGGCCTGGGCGAGCTGTTCTCGGCCGAGATTGGCCGCGGCCCGCGCTTGCGCCTAGGCCGCAGCGTGCGTCAGTTCTATGAGCTCAGCGATGGTCGTGTTCTGACCTTGGCCAATCGCAGCGGCGATGCAGCAGGGGCAAGGCTGCTGCTGATCGACGACGCGGCGCGACAGGCGTACTGGCTCCTCGATCAGAGTGAGCCGATCTACCGGCTGCGCCATATGGCGGCGCAAAATGAGCTGCTGCTGCAGTCGCAGCACCTGCCCCTGGGCAGTACCTCGCCGCTGCAGCGGCTGTCCCGACTACCGCTGCCGCCGGTCCTGACTTCGTCGCGCTGACGTTACGCGGTCGGTGGGTCGCAGCGCTCGAAGACCAGCATCTCGCCGAGGATCTCGTGCTCTTCGGTGCCGATGACGCGCATGCCGACTTTTTCCAGCACGCGCACCGAGGCGCGATGCCACAAAAAGGTGGTCGCCCGCACGGCGCGGATGCCAGGCTGCCGCAGCGCCCACTCGACGCAGGCCAGCGTGCCCTCGGTGGCATAGCCCTGACTCTGCGAGTCGATCTCGACGCCGTAGCCGACATCGGCGATGCCGTTTTGGGGGAAGCCGTGAAAGATCACACTGCCGATGACCCGGCGCTCGCCCTGGCGGGTGATCATCAGGCGGTCGCCCCACAGCCGCGTCTTGGGATCGGCGCGCACCTGCTCGGGATAGGCCTTGAACGCGCGCTCGATCACGGCCGGGCCCGGCCACTCGCGCGGAAAGCGCGCCCGGGCTAGGGTCTCGGCGCGGGTCCGATCCCCCGCCAGCACAGCTTCCACCAGCTCCAAGGTGATCGGCTCAAGGATCAAGCGCTCGGTCTCGAGGATCATCGCCATCCCCTGCAAGTGGACATCGGCGGCAGGCCACCGACCAAGCTCGCGACAGCGGACCTGCGCTCATCCAGCGACGAGTGGCGGCAGCTAACGCGGCTCCGGGCTAGGTGTCCCGCGCGGTTTTGTGATCGCGATTCTATGCGCGTGCTCCCTTCCCAGACGATGTCATCTTCGCCGACGTGATACAACAATCTTTGTGAGCCCGGCGGAACCGCCATCTGCAGCGCCTGACAGCGAAGCCAGCGTCGGAGTAACCGCGCGCGAAGGGGCGACCCCGGCTGGCCGTGCGAGCGATCCAGATGCCGAGCTCGTGGCCGGGCTGCGTCGTCGTGATGCAGCCTGCTTCGAGCGCCTGGTCCGCAAGTACGGCGGTCCGTTTCTTGGCCTGGCGCGACGCTATCTCAACAGTGCTGCCGACGCCGCCGACGTGGTGCAGGAGTCGTTCTTGGCAGTCTTTGAAGGCATCGATCGCTTCGCTGGCGAGTCGCGCCTTTATAGCTGGATGCACCGCATCGTGATCAACCAGTGCCTGATGCGTCTGCGTCGACAGCGCCGCCACGGCGAGGTCGACATCGATGAGCTCTTGCCTAGCTTTCTGCCCGATGGTCACCAAGTGCAGTCGACGCTGCCCTGGCGCGGCAGTGCCGAGGTCGAGCTGCAGAAGCGGCATGTGCAGGCGCAGGTGCGACAGGCCATCGACCGCCTACCCGAGAGCTATCGCACGGTGCTCCTGCTGCGCGACATCGACGAGATCGACAGCACAGAGGCGGCCCGCCTGCTCGGCATCAACGAAGGGGCGCTGCGCGTGCGCTTGCATCGCGCGCGGCAGGCACTGCGCGGACTCCTAGAGCCACTGTTCGTCGAGTCACCCAGCGAGAGCGCGACCGCGACCGACGAGCGGGGGAGGTCTCCGTCATGTCTATAGACGTCCGTCCCTACATCACCTGTCGCCAGCTGCTCGACTTTATCTATGACTATCTGGAGGGTGGGTTGCCGGCGGAGCAGCGGGCTGAGTTCGAGCGCCATCTGGCGGTCTGCCCGTCCTGCGTCAACTACCTGGAGACGTACAAGCAGACGCCGCGCATCGGCAAGCTGGCGCTGCGCCCCGCGGCAGACGAGGAGCGCGACGGCGAGGGCGACCTAGAGCTGCCCGAGGCGCTGGTGCACAGCATCCTGGCCGCTCGACAGCGCTAAGGCCGCGACGAGGCGCGCTTATGGCGGGACAGCGCCGCTGTTCGGATCGAAGCCCGCGCGACCCGTAATCGCTGTGATGTCCACCGCCTCAAAGTTGCTGCTCGACACCGACTGCACCTGCGTGATCGTCTGATCCTGCCAGTCGGCGCTCGGCTCGCCCTGCACGTACCAGTCGCTGCCGCCGTCGGCGATGTACATGCCATAGGTCTTCATGGCCTGCA
>CAZVMD010000203.1:0-12990 GCA_964628555.1 uncultured Myxococcales bacterium
TATTGGTGCCGCTCACCAGACGGGTCCAGGCGGTTCCGTCCCACCTGAGGATGGTTCCGTTTTCTCCGACCGCCCAGCTGCGGTTGGCGTCTAGTCCCCAGATGGAAGAGAGCTTGACCGCGCTTCCGCTCGTCTGGCGGGCCCAGTCCGTCCCATTCCAGCTGAGGATGGTTCCGTTTTCTCCAACAGCCCAGATGTGGTTGGCGTCTATCCCCCAGACGCCAAGCAGACTATCGGTGGTGCCGCTGCTCTGCGGCGTAAAGGAGCTGCCGTCCCACTTAAGCACGGTCCCATTGCCGCCGACGGCCCAGATGTGGTTGTCATCGGTGCCCCACAGGCCAAAGAGCTGATTTCCCTGCGGCCGTGGATTTTCCCAGCACCAGCCATCGCGGCTGCACACGGTGGGCGACAGCGTCGTGTCCACGTCCTGCGGCGCGGCGGTGCAGCCGAGCCCGGCCAGCAGAATGAACAGGCTTAGGAGCTTGTACATGGTCTTTCTCCTCTGTGGAGCGCGAGTGACAGCGCTGCGCATTGGCTTGTACGCTTGTCGTCTGGAATCCTAGCTGACTTCGTTGTGAGCTGGACCAGCCATCGAGGTCAAAAGCCCAGCACGGTCGCCTCCCAAGCTCTCGGCCCAGCGGGCAGCGCGGGCCAGCTTCGGCGCTTGGCCCAGCTGCGGGCGGGCCAAACACGCGGTCCGCGGCGCTCTAGCTTGGGCGGCTCGCGTGCCGGCTTTCTAGCAGCTGCACCGTCGCCCGAGCCCCGTCTTGGGCCTGCAGTCGCGTACCCAGCTGACGGGCGGCTTGCGCTAGTCCGGCATCGCTGTGAGCAGCGCGAATCGCCGCCGCGAGCTCGGCCGCCCGAAAGCGCTTCGGCAGCGGCGCTGGAGCCACGCCCAGAGCATGGACTTGTGCGGCCCAGTAGGGCTGGTCGAAGAGGTGCGGAATCACGATCTGGGGTACTCCGGCCCGCGCCGCGGCTGCCGTCGTCCCGGCCCCACCGTGATGCACCACCGCGGCCAGGCGCGGGAACAGCCGGCTGTGATTCAGCGCCCCGATCGGCAGGCAGGAAGCGGGCAGGGCAGCCTGCTGACCGAGTCCGGCCCAGCCAGCGCTGATCAGCGCGCGGCAGCCACTTGCGCTGACTGCATCGACAATCACCCGCAGGCGCGCCAGCGGATTGCGAATCGGCATGCTGCCAAAGCCGATGTAAATCGGTGGCGGACCTTCGGCCAGGAAGCGCTCGACCTCCTCTGGCAGCGGCTGCGTCTGTTCGAGCCACCAGGTGCCGGTTTGCTGAGCGGGGCTGCGCCAGTCGGCGGGGGGCGAGGCCAGAGCGGCATCGACAGCAAACAGGACCGGTGAAGCTTCCATATGCCGGTAGACATCGGAGATGGCGCCCAGGCCCAGCTCGGCTCGGCGACGATTGACGACGCTGCGCGCGAGGGCATTCGACATCCGGCCCATCAGCGCCCAGGCCAGGCGGTTCAGGGAGGGGCGCCGCCACAGCGGAAAGCCAAGCGGGGGCGGTAGCTCCGAGGTGGGCAGCGCCTGCGGCGCGTAGGCCGCCCAGTAAAAAGGAATCCCGAGCCCCGCTGCGATCGAGGGGCCGATGGTAAGTAGCACGGTGCCGATCAGCAGGTCGGCGCCTTGGCAGGCCGCGCGCAGGGGGACAAACGGCTCATCGATGACATCGCGCGCTCCCCGCAGGACGGCGATCGGGTTGCCCATGCTCTCGCCGCGCTCACGCACCAGCGTCTCGGCGTCTCGCCCGCCGCGGGCATAGTCCAGGCCATGCTCTCGGATCCAGTCGGCATAGTTTTCCGCGGCGCAGAGGGTCACCGCATGACCGGCCCGCTGCAGCGCCAGGCCCAGGGCAATCATCGGCTGCACATCACCGCGCGTCCCCACCGGAGCCAGAACGACCTTCACGCTTCCTCCTTTTTGCTTCCCCACTTTACAGGCTGTCAGAGACCGCGGGGCGAACCAAAGCGGCGGCCTCTGCTGAACCCGGCACCGCGCTGATCGAGGCGGCGCAGCTCTGGCGAACTGGGCAATCTACGCCGGGTTCTGCTTATATTGTAAATAGGGTTAGCGATTGACGCATTTCTGGCACAGCCCTGGCACAAGAGTGCCAGCGCGGCCAACGATCGCGCGATCCCTGCGATAACGCGGTACGGCCGGGAGCCGGGGGGACACAGCTATGGCAGGAGGCCCGCTTGCCTGGCCCCCGCGGCCTGCGGCAGCCGGCCGGCTCGCTGCGCGGACGAGCTCTCTGACGCTGCTGTGACTCGTCGGGGGGCTGGCAGAGCAGCAGCGGCGACGGGGCGCCAGGTGTGCTCCCGGTGGCGCAGCGGGCGGGGACGGTTGCCCACAGCTACGGCGCGGCTGCGACCCGCCGGGGGGGAGGGCAACGGCACGCTGATTGCAATACAATCAATACCTACACTCAAGCGGACTAGCGACTGAGGCATAAAACGTACATTGAAAGGGGGAATGGCATGAGAGGGATCCAGTCAATTGTTATTTATTGCCTATGCACACTGGTGCTAAGTGGCTGCACAACCAGCGGCACCCAAGGGCCCACGGACAACGCGCCAGGCAAGTGTCCCTGCCCATCGAGCATGTACTGCGACCCGGTCAGTAACTCTTGTCTGGCTGGCTGCAACGACGACGCCATGTGCGAATCTGGCCTGGTCTGCGACAAGGGCACGCACACGTGCAGAGTGGGCTGCACGATCAACGGCACGACGTATGACCCCGATGTGCCGAATCCGATGAACAGCTGCCAAGGCTGCCAGCCAGCCTTCAGCACGTCGGACTGGAGCAGCGTGGCGACGGGCTCGCAGTGCGCAGCAGGCTCGGTGTGCAGCGCCGCAGAGTGCCAGAGCGGCTGTTACGTGGACGGCAGCTACTACGCTCCTGGCGCTGCGAGCCCCAGCAATCCCTGCCAGATCTGTGAGCCGAACATCCAGACCAGCGGCTTTTCCCCGGCCATAATCGGCATCGGCTGCGGCACCGGGCGTATCTGTGTCGGGGGATCGTGCTGCGCATACTCGGGTGTTCCCTGCGCCGCTGACGGCGAGTGCTGCTCCAACCTGTGTGTCTCGGGAGTGTGTCGACCGGCCGGCTACTGCGCTGGGACGAATGCTAGCTGCTCGCTGGATAGCCAGTGCTGCTCTGGCAGCTGTGCGGCCGGCTCCTGCCAGTGCAAAGGCACCCTCTCGGCGTGCACGACCGGCAGTGGCTGCTGCTCGTCCGTCTGCTCGGGAGGCAAGTGCGGCTGTGGCGGCAGCAAGACGACCTGCTCGACGAACAGCGACTGCTGTTCCGGTAGCTGTGCCGGTGGCCTCTGTCAGTGCCTGGGAACCAGCGCTGCCTGCTCGGCAGACGGCGCCTGCTGCTCGGGCAAGTGTACTGCCGGAGCGTGTCAGTGCAGTGGCGCCAACGCCCAGTGCAGCTCGCCCAGCGACTGCTGCTCGGGGAGCTGCAGCGGCGGCAAGTGTCAGTGCGGCGGGACGGATACCACCTGCTCGGCGAACAGCGACTGCTGCTCGGGCAGCTGCGTCGGCGGCAAGTGCCAGTGTGGCGCCGCCGGAGCCGCCTGCTCCGGCAATGGGACATGCTGCAGCGACAGCTGCGTCGGGGGCAAGTGCCAGTGCAAGGGCGCGGGTGCTGCCTGCTCGGTCAACGGGGTGTGCTGTTCGGGAAGCTGCTTCGGGGGGAAGTGCCAGTGCGGCGGCACCGCCACCCAGTGCACGGTCAGCGGTGACTGCTGCTCGGGCAGCTGCGTCGGCGGCAAGTGCCAGTGCAAGGGCAGAGGCGCACTGTGCACCAGCGACAAAGGCTGCTGCTCGGGGCGCTGCTCTGCGGGAGAGTGCCAGTGCACGCCACGAGACAGCCTCTGCACGGCGAATAGCGACTGCTGCTCTGGCATCTGCACGGCCGGCCGCTGCGCTGCGGCGATGAACTACTCTAGCTGCAAGGCCGACTTCGACTGCGCTTCGGGCATCTGCATGGGAGGCTACTGCCAGCCGCCTTGCAATGCCGACGGTGCGGCGTGTACCGCCAACGGCCAGTGCTGCTCGGGGAGCTGCAACGGCGCTACTTGCAATCCTTGCACCAAGGGGCGGTGGGGCGCAGCGTGCGGAGTTAGCGGCAACTGCTGCTCTGGCTCCTGCGTGAACCTGGTCTGTGGCTGTCGGCAGGTCTTCGCCGGCTGCCTCAGCAACTTCGACTGCTGCTCGGGCAGCTGCGTCGGTGGTACCTGCAACTAGACCGGGTCAGCCGCTGCGCCCAGCGCGGCCCGGCTGGCTGGCCGCGGCGCGTTCGCCAGTGCGCCGCCGGGCGCCAGCCTTCGGGCCATGCTCTTTAGAAGAGCGCCATCGCTGGCCAAGCAGTGGCGCCTGCCGGGGGAAGCCGCGCTGCATGCGCTGGCGGACTGAATGGAGGTCCACATGTCGCGGTGGCTCCTGGCAACTCTGGTGTGGTTCGCGGGGCCGTGCGCTTGCTTCAGAGATTCCTGTTTTCCGGCGGGAACGCTGATATCGACCCCATGCGGGAATATCCCGATAGAAGGCCTGCAGCTGGGTCAGCTGGTCTGCGTATTACCGACGACAGGGATTATGATGGTAAATAATAATGAACGTATACTTCGATTTAGTGATGAGTGCTCTGAGTTTATGAGTGTATCTGGGCAGCGGTGTGCGCAGGACGATTGCATAATAAATTTCATGCTCAAGCTCAGCATGCCGGTGCAATGGAAAAGTTGTTATCGACCTAAACAGGGGGGCTTGGATATGCTTTGGAGACGGATGTACAGGGGAAGAGCACCCCGATGAACCCCGACGTGGACCAGCGGCGCTGGGGAGCCTGGGCGGGCGGGCTGGCGCTGCTCTCGCTGCTTTTGGCGGCGGGGACGGGGCTGTGGATCCTGCACCAGCGATCCCGGCGCCAGCAGGTGGCCTTGCAGCAGGCGCGGGCCGAGCAGGAGCGCGAGCGCGGTCGAGTCTGGGAGCTGGCCCAGGCGCTGAGCGAGGAGCGCGGGCGGCGGGCCTATCAGCTGGCCAGCAGCCAGGCTGGCGGCTATGAGGCCCTGGCGCTGGGCATCCAAGCGGTGCATGAGCCGCGGTCGCGCGGGCAGGAGCCAACAGCCGGGGCGATGCAGGCCCTGCTGGCGGCCAGCCAGAGCGGCGGCTATGCCCTGGGACCGCCGCTGGTGCATGACAGCATGGTTGAGGACGCGCACTTCTCGCCCGACGGCAGGCGCGTCATCAGCGCTGGCTGGAGCCGGCGGCTCTGGCAGTGGGAGGTCAGCAGCGGCAAGCTCCTCGCCGTCCTCGACGAGGAGCAAGGCGGGGCCGTGACGCCGCTGCCGACCCCAGCACCGCCGCCGCCGCCCGAAGAGACCCAGCCCAGCATCGGCCAGGGCTATTACTACACCGAGTATTCCGCCCCCACGCTGTCGCTGTCTGCCGACGGAAAGCGGGCCGTGCTCAGCAGCGATCGCAGCCTGCCTAGCCTGTGGGATCTGGAGTCGGGACGGCGGCTGCGCACCCTAGAAGACCTGGGCTGCGCCTATGGCGCGACGAGCTTTTCGCCGTCGGGGGATCGCCTGCTGAGCTGGGGGCGAGTCCATGACCAGCGCTGCATCTGCCCGATGCGGGGCCCCTGTAGCCTGCCGCATCAGGCGGCGCTGTGGGACGGGCAGAGCGGCGCTCGCCTTGCCAGCCTGGGAGAGCGCGGCGAGTTCCCGGCCAGCGCGGCGTTTTCGCAGAGCGGGCAGCGCATCGCCCTGGCCGATGCTCGCGGTCAGATCCGGCTGTTCGAGCAAGGCCGGCTCCTGACCACGCTGCGCGCCCACAGCGGCACCGTGCATGCCCTCAGCTTCTCGCCCGATGGCTCGCGCCTGGCTAGCGTCGGTGCCGACCGGGTGACGCGCATCTTTGAAGTACCTGGCGGCCGGCTCCTTTACTCCCTCTACGGACACAGCGATGAGGTGCTCTCCGCCCAGTTTTCGCCCGACGGTGGACAGCTGGTCACGGCCAGTCGAGACGGCCTGGCCTGGCTGTGGCAGTGGAGCCGCGAAGGCGTGGCCCAGGGTCAGCAGCTAGTGGGGCATAGCGGCGCGGTGCTGAGCGCCCGCTTCTCGCCGGACGGCAGCTGCATCGTTACCGCCAGCAGCGATGGCACGGCACGACTGTGGCAGGGCCATACCGGGGCGGCGCAGGGCACGCTGCGGGGCCACAGCGCGCCCGTGCGCTCGGCTCGCTTCTCGCCGGGCGGCAGTCGGGTGGTGACCAGCAGCGCCGATCACACCGTCCGGCTGTGGCGAGGCTGCGACAGCTCAGCTCAGGTCACCCTGCGCGGGCACCGCGACCGCATCCTGCAGGCGCGGCTCGTGGCCGCGGATACGCGCATCCTCACCCGTAGCCTCGATCAAACGGTGCGGCTGTGGGACGCCGAGAGCGGGCGGAGCGTGCTGACCTTGACCGGGCAGCAGGGCCGCATCGATGACGTCTGCCTGTCGCCCGACGGCGAGCGGGTCGCGACGGCGAGCGACGACGGCATGGCCCGCCTATGGGATGGCAGAAGCGGCGCCCTGCTGGCCACGCAGCCGATTGCCACGGTTCCCAGAGCGGCCCTTTCCTGCACGGCGGATGGCCAGCGTATCGCCACCCAGGGGGCGGGGAACACGCTGCTGCTCCTCGACGGCCGGACGTTTCGTCGGCTGGCCACGCTGAGCGGGCACAGCGAGCAGATCAACGACTTCGCGTTCTCGCCCGATGGTCATCGGCTGGCCACCGCTAGCCTAGATGAGTCGGCGCGACTGTGGGATGGGCAGACCGGCCAGCTGCAGGCCATCCTGCGCGGCCACACCTCGCGCGTGGTCGATGTGACCTTCTCTCCCGATGGCCGACGCCTGGTCACGGCAGTCCACGGCAGCGGGCCTGGCATGCTGCTGTGGGATGCTGAGCGGGGGACGCTGCTCAAGTCGCTGTCAGCGGCACCGATGGCCAGCGTCGCTCCGCTGTTTTCGCCGGATGGCCAGCGCCTGCTGATCTTTCCCGACCAGCAGTCGATCGCGATCTTACAGGGACAGACGGGCGAGCCGATCGCGACGCTGGCCGGCCACGGCGACTTCCTCACCAGCGCCAGCTACTCGGCCGATAGCCGGCTGATCGTTACCGCCGGCGGGGACCACATCCTGCGGCTCTTTGAAGCCGCGGGGGGCAAGCCGCTCGCCGAGCTGCGCAGCCATCGCAATTCAATACCCGGAGCCAGCTTCTCTCCCGATGGACGCCTCCTCGCTTCTGGGAGTGCGGATGGGACCCTGCGCCTGTGGGAGGTGGCGAGTGGCCGCGAGCTCTGGATGAAGTACACCCCGACGCGCTCTGGCTTTGGACCGCCGCAGTTTTCGCGCGACGGCCAGAAGCTCCTCGTCTATGGCGCCGACCCCCACGCGCAGCTGCTCACCATCGGCCTGCCTGCGCTGCTCAAGCGGGGCTGCCACCTGCTGAGCGACCAGCCGGAGTTTGCGACGGTGCTCAGCGCCTGTCCGCCCGAGCCGGCCGGTCGCTAAGGGGCCAGGCTTTCCGGTGACGCTGCTCACCGCAGGCCTTGCCCCGGGCCGCCGCCCTGGCGCCACAGCCCTGGTGTGTGAGCCGCAGCCCATGACCTGCGCCGAGCCGCGGCCGTCGCTTACCCGTTACAATATGTGGGATGCGTTCCCGAGTGCGTGTCCGTTTTGGAGTCCTGCCTGCTCTGCTGATGGGAGCCGTCTGCGGCCCGCTGCCCCGCAGCCATGCGCAAGCGCAGGTGAGCACGGCAACGGCAAGTCCTGCCGATGAGCTTGAGCGCGGCCGCAGTGCGCTGGTGGCCGGGGAGCCGGGCGAGGCGCTGCTCTGGTTGCAGCAAGCGTCCGTGAAGGGCAGCCAGGATCCGCTGCTGCCGCAGCTTACTGCCTGGGCGATGCGTGCGGCCTCCGGCATGCGCGCCGTTCTGCAAGGGCACAGCGATGCGGTGCTCTATGCTGACTTCCGCGCCGATGGGCAGCGCGTTGTCACCGCCAGTGCCGACAAGACGGCGCGGATCTGGGATGTGCGGAGCGGACGCTCGCTCTTGGTGCTGGCGCCGCATCCTGCCGCCGTTGAGCGGGCGAGCTTCGCCGCGGACGGCCGCAGCATCACCACGATCTGCTCCGACAAGTCGGTCTTTCGCTGGGACGCGACGACGGGCGCACTGCTTGAGCGCCGGCCGCCGGTAAAGACCATCGGCCCGGCCTCAAGCGCGGTCTACGAGACGTGGCAGAGCGATGGCGTGCATGGGGTCACGCTGAAAAATCCGCCGGCCGAGACCCACCCGGACTCGCTGGGCGGACATACCGCCCCTGTGCGCCACGTCAGCTTCAGCTCCGATCCACAGCTCATGCTCACCACGAGCGCGGATCACAGCGCACGCCTCTGGGACCGCGACAGCGAGGGGCAGTGCAGCGACCGCCGCGAGCGCGCCGTACTGGCCGGGCACACCGGCCCCGTCCTCTATGGCCGCTTCAGCCGCGACAATAAGTGGGTCGTGACCACCAGCGCGGATCACACCGCGCGCCTGTGGTCTACCGCGGTCACCCGGCACCTGCAGCGCCTCTGCTTGATCCACCACATCGACTCTGCCCGCTGGGCCGGCGGCGGCCGCGAGATCGATGTCACGGCCGGTGGCATCTGGGGGGTGCGCTGGAATGCCGTCAGCGGAGAGAAGCTCTGGCATAACAGCGTCGAACGCGGCCTCTGGATTCATCCAGCTCTAGGCCCCGATGGCGAGGTCGTCATCGGCCCCCAGGGCGTAAGCGATCGCGACGATGACCCTGACTTCGTCGAGATCCGCGCCATGCGGCCGGGGGGCGGCTCAGTGCGCCTGCCGGTCCGTACGACCTGGGACGTCACCGGCGCCGTGTGGAGCCGTGATGGACAGCGCGTCTTCCTGCTCGGCGAGCCCGCGATCTATCAGGCGGGCAGCGGTCGGCGGCTCGTCAGCCTCGATGGCGAGCAAGTGACCAGCGCCAGCTTCAACCACGACGGCACGCTGCTGCTGACCCTCGGGGCTGCCGAGGGGAGCGGCAAGCTGTGGGAGGTCGCAACGGGCATGAAGCGCGCCGTGCTGTCGCCTAACAGCCCAGTCCTTAGCCAGGGCTTCTTCAGTCCCCGCGCAGATCAGCTGGTGGTGCTGGGGAAAGACGCTGCGGCCTTCCTCCACGACGGGCGCACGGGCAAGCGGCTGGCGACGCTGGGCGGACATACCGCCCCGATCGTCCACGCCGCCTTTAGCCCCGACGGCTCGCAGCTAGCCACGGCGAGCCAGGACAGCACCGCGCGGATCTTCGCGGCCGCGACCGGACAGAGCCTCATCGAGCTTAAGGGACACCGGGGTGGCGTGACGCATGTGAGCTGGCGCTCCGATGGACGCTATCTCCTCACGGCCGGCGCGGACGCCACCAGCCGGCTGTGGGATGCGACGACTGGCAGGCTGCTGCTGGTCCTGCACGGCCATGCGGCGCCGCTTATGCA
This sequence comes from uncultured Myxococcales bacterium, assembly GCA_964628555.1. Classification (GTDB taxonomy): domain Bacteria; phylum Myxococcota_A; class Polyangia; order Palsa-1104; family JAEUJZ01; genus JAEUJZ01. The sequence continues at coordinate 9,560 of CAZVMD010000203.1, forward strand.
AGCCCACTACAGCCCGAACGACTATCTGATCTCTACGCTCAGCAAAGATCGCAGCGTGCTGGTCTACGATCTCAGCACACCGTCGCTGGACAAGGCTGTCCTGGCCAACTTCACCCGCTGCCGCATGCCGCTGCGGCTACAAGGCGGCAGGCTGGCCCCAGCACCGATCGATTTACGGGCCTGCGCAGCGCTACCGCCCGAGCTGCGCTAGGCGCTTGTTGCTGTATTGGCTTAGCAATGCTTCTATGGACTGCCAATTGTAATGATAACAACAAAGCAATGTGCTGAAATTTAATAAAAAATATAAATATTTTATTTATTTTTGTTCATTTCTTGATTACGGCAACAAACTCCTAACCTCCTCGCCGCTCTGCGACGCAGACCCGCCCGCTGCGACGGCCAGGCGGCGGCGCCTACTCGCTTTCGACCTCTGCTGCGCCGTCGGCCGCGGCGGGCCAGGTCGGCGCTTACCCAAGGCGCGGTCGTCACAGAGCGGCCCCAGGCCGCGGTCAGATCTGTGTTATGCCGCGCGTATAGGTTCCAGGCATGACAGGGCAAACGATGCTGGCGGCTGTGGCGATGGACGACGAAGCAAACCCGACGCGATCTTCTCTGCGGCAGCTACTGCAGCAGCTGATGCCGACGGACACTGAGCTGCGCAGCCTGTGCATCGATCACCTGCCAGAGCTCTTGCCAAAGTTCAGCACCAACATGTCCTATGACGCGCTGATCAACATCGTGCTGGAGCGCGTGCCGTCCCAGCGGCTGTTGCGCCTGCTGGCCCAGAGCCCGCTCTGCGCGCGGACCTTCGCCCTGCATCAGCACGTGCTGCAGTTTGCTCCCGCCGAGGAGCCAGCCGAGGTCGCGGCCAAGGCTGCCGACTCCGGGCCGCCGGGCCGTCGCGTACTGCCGCCGCCGCGCAGTGCCTTCGATGCCGCCTGGTACGTGCCGCGCCCGCTGGAAGAAGAGCAAGCGCTTGATGCCCTGGAGTACCCCGGGGCGGCGGTGGTGCTGATGGGCGCCGAGGCGTTTGGCAAGACCTGGCTCTTGGAGCGCATCCTGTCGCAGGTGCAGGGCCGCGGTCGCGTCGTCAACCTGAACCTGCGCGCCTTCGGCCACGCCGACATCATGGCCAGCTATAGCCGCTTTCTGCGCGAGTTCGCGCGCCAGATCCTGGTCGATGCCTGTGGCGTTCCCCCCGAGCAGGCCGCCACCCTGCTCGATGAAGCCTGGCGCTACTCCGACAACCCCATCGACAACCTTAACTCGACGATGAAGCGCCACGTGCTGGGCCGCTTTGGCGAGGGGCGCTGGCTGATCATCGCGCTTGATGGCGTCGAGGCGCTGAGCCGTCATCCCTACCTGGAGGACTTCTTTACGCTGCTGCGCAACTGGATGGAAAACGCCGGGCGGCCGCTGTGGTCGTCGCTGCGCCTGCTCTTGTCGCTGGCCATGCCGCCGCGCCTGCTCATCACCAACGTCCATCAGTCGCCGTTTAACATCGCGACCTATGTCTACCTGGACGACCTCAGCCCGGATCAGGTCGCCTACCTGGCGCGGCTGTACGCCCTGGCCTGGAGCCCGGCCGAGCGCCAGCAGCTGATGGAGCTCGTCGGCGGGCATCCTTACCTTCTGCGCTTGGCGATGACCGATGCCGTGCGCCACGGCCACAGCGTCGCCGAGATCACCGCTCCGCAGAGCCGCGTGTTTGCCGACTTCCTGGGCCACAGCGAGCGCCTGCTGCGCGCCAACCCGCCGCTGCGCGAGGCGATGCTGCGCGTCTTGGCCGAAGCCCGAGCCAGCATCGACTTCGAGTCGTTTGATCGCCTGCAGCACGCGGGCTTGCTGCTGCGCGATGAGCCCGATGGCCTGCTGCGGCCCCGCTGTGCCCTGTACCGGCGACTGCTGCGCCACGCGGGATAGCCCCATGCTGCCGGCCATCGACGCGGCCAAGTCCGCCCCTACTATCATCGCGCACCGCCTGCAGCCCACCGGTGCGCTGCGCGAAGATGCGCTGTACATCGAGCGCTCTGCTGACCAGGATCTGCTCAGTGCCCTGTCGGCCGGTGAGTTCTGCTACGTCCTGGCGCCGCGTCAGATCGGCAAGTCCAGCCTGCGGGCCCGCACCGCGCGCCGCCTGAAGCGAGCCGGCACCCACTGCGCCGAGATCGATCTGACCTCGCTGGGCAAGTCGGCCGATCGCGACCCGGTGGGCACCTGGTACTTCAGCCTGGCCAACCGCATCGCCGATGACCTCGCCCTCGCCGATCCCAAGCCCTTCTTCGAGTCCTTGGCGGCGCTGCTGCCCGTCGAGCGCTTCGGTCAGTTTCTGCGCCGTCAGGTGCTGCCGCAGGTCGCCGGCCACATCGTCATCTTTCTCGATGAGATCGACTATGTCCGCGCCCTGCCGATCGACTGCGACGAATTCTTCGTGGCGCTGCGCGCGCTGTACAACGAGCGGCCCCAGCATCCCGAGCTAGAGCGCCTGACGTTCTGTCTGCTGGGCGTCGCGGCGCCGCGCGATCTGGTGCGCGATCCGCACATCACGCCGTTTAACATCGGGCAGCCGATTCGCCTGATCGACTTTCGTCGCGACGAGCTTGGCGCGCTGGCCCCCGCGCTGGCTCCCCTCGAATCGGATCCCGCCGGCTGGCTCGACGAGATCTACGCCTGGACCGCCGGCCACCCCTACATGACGCAGGTGCTGTGTCAGGAGCTGGTCAAGCAGCGCGGCGCAGGGGCCCAGGGCACCGCCGCCGAGCGGGTGCAGCGCGCGGTCAGCATGCGCTTCCTGCGCAGCGGCCGCAGCGTCGATGAGAACCTGAGCTACGCCGAGAAGCGGCTGCAGCAGAGCCCGCACAAGGCCGAGCTTCTGATCCTGTATCGCCGCCTGCTGGACGATGCCCGCGTGCCGCTTGACACCGGCGATGCCATCCAGCAAGAGCTGATGATGTGCGGCCTCGCCGCGCTGCGCGAGGCCCGCGAGCCGCAGCCGCTGTTGCAGGTGCGCAACCGCGTCTTTGCCCGCGTCTTCGACGCCGCCTGGGTGCAGGAAAAAGAAGCGCAGCGCCTGCTGACCACCGCCTATCGGCGCTGGCACGAAGCCGGCGGCCGCGATGTCGATCTGCTCAGCGCCGAAGACCTTGCCCTGGCCCAGGCCTGGGCCCAGGAACACCCGCGCGAGGTCAGCTCACAAGAGCACGAGTTCCTGCTGCGCTGCGTCGATCACGCCCGCCAAAAAGCCGAACAAGACAAGCTGCTCAGCGAAGCCGACCTCGCCCGCGAGCGCCTGCGCAGCGCCGAGCAGAGCACCCGCACCCAGCGCCGCATCATCTTTGGCCTGCTGCTCTCGATACTCCTCCTCGCCGGCCTGAGCCTGGCCCTGTACCTGCAGTACCGCCGCGCCCAGGCGGCTGCCGCTGCTGAGGCCA
>CAZVMD010000204.1:0-12922 GCA_964628555.1 uncultured Myxococcales bacterium
TCCAGCGGGTCGAGCTAATCGGCATCTACTGGCACTTCGTCGACATCGTCTGGATCTTCCTCTTCCCACTGCTTTACATCGCGAAATAGGTTGGGGGAACTCATGTCGTCACACGCGCATACGGCTTCCGACTCGGCCCTGGGCGACGCCGCTCACGGCAACCACGAGCATCCCAACTACATCAAGATCTGGGCCATCCTGGTCGGCCTGCTGGTCGTCAGCGTCTGTGGTCCAATGCTGGGGATCAAGGCGGTCACGATCTTTACCGCCTTCGGCATCGCGATCATCAAGGCGTACATCGTTGCCAAGAACTTCATGCACCTCAACGTCGAGCGCCGCTTCGTCATCTATCTGCTGCTGACGATGCTGGCCTTCATGCTGCTCTTGTTCGGCGGTGTGGCTCCCGACGTGCTGCGTCATGACGGTCGCAACTGGGAGAACATCGCCGCCAAAGCTGAGATCGAGCGCGCGCTGGCGGCGGCCGGCGGCGGCGAGCACGGTGCTCAGGCGGCGGCGCAGCCAGCCACCCCACAGGCGTCGAGCGCGGCCGAGAACTACAAGGGCGTCTGCGCCGCTTGCCACGGTGACAAGGGCGACGGCAATGGCGCTGCGGCCGTGGCGCTCAATCCCAAGCCGGCCAACTTCAGCGACCCGGCCTTCTGGCAGACGCGCGACAAGGCGCACATCGAAAAGGTCATCCGCGAGGGCGGCCCGGCCGTCGGCAAGTCACCGCTGATGGCGCCGTTCGGGGCCCGCTTCAGTGCGCAGGAGATCAGCGCTCTCGCCGACTACCTGCGGACGTTCAAGAAGTAAGCGCCGCGAGGACCCATGACCTCTGAGCCCTCCACCCCCTTCTCCGCTGCAGCGCCGCTGAGCTTGTCGGGCTCGGCAGCGCTCGACGCCGCCAGTGGGCGGGCCGGACAGGCACCGCGGCGCACGGCCGTCGTGCCGTCGGGGGTCTTGGCCATGCTGATCTTCGTGTTCACGGAGATCATGTTCTTCACTGGCCTGGTCAGCGCCTTCCTGATCACTCGTGCCAGCATCGGTCCTGGGGCCTGGCCGCCACCTGGGCAGCCGCGCTTGCCGGTGGGCACGACGGCGCTCAATACGCTGGCACTGCTCTTGTCGGCACCGCTGCTGTTCCTGGCGCTGCGGGCTCTGCGTCGAGCCCAGCCAGCGGCAAGCCTGCGGCTGGCCGCGGCCATCGCCCTGGGCGCTACGTTTCTCGTCGGGCAGGGCCGCGAGTGGATCGCGCTCCTGCACGAGGGCCTGACGCTGCGCTCAAGTGTCCACGGCAGCTTCTTTTACATCATCGTCGGCTGTCACGGCCTACATGCCCTGGCGGCGCTGATCGCGCTTGGCTGGGCTTTTCTGCGGCTGCGGGCCCAGGCGCTGCGCCCCGACACGCTGGCCGCGATCAGCGTCTTTTGGTTCTTCGTCGTCGGCGTCTGGCCGTTTCTTTATTACGAAATCTATCTGTAGCCAGGAGCGATACGCCATGCGCTCAGCTTCGTCTCTGTCCCGCTTCGCTCGTCTGATCACGCTGTGTCTGGTCGCGCTAGCGCTGATCTGGCCGGGCAGCGCCAGCGCCTGTCCCGTCTGTTTCGTGGCGCGCGAAGCCAGTCGCCTGGCCTTCCTGTGGACGGCGATCCTCATGACCTTCCTGCCGCTGGCCATGATGGGCGGCATCGTCTATTGGCTGTGGCGCAGCAGCCAGCGCGATTCGCGCGGCGAATAGCCCGGCGCAGTCACTGGCAGCCAAGCCAGCGCTGACCTGTGCTGCAAGGTCGCGCAGCCTCGGCTGCTGCTTGGCAACCGTGCGGCTCCCGGCCGCTGCCTGGTTTTTGCTATGCTGCCGACCGGACTTCGCTGATGCCGTCGATACTTCGTCCGTGTTTTGGTAGGGCCGGCCAGGTGAGCGCCCGCTGGCGCGCCTCGCCCTTGCTGGTGCTGCTGCTCACGCTCGCCTTCCCCAGTCAGAGCCAGGCAGCAGACGCCGCGCCGCTGGTGGTCCTCGACTTGTCGGCCGAAGCCGATATCGCTGCCGGGCCGGCGATGGCTGACTGGCTGGCCCGTCACAAGGCGCAGTGGGAGGTCAAGTTCGGCGGTCCGGCGTACTTCTTCATTCAGGGCGGCAGCCTGCATCTGGTGGCCAAGCCTGGTCCGGCGGCCAGCTCGATCCTTCTGTGGCGGCTGCTCAAGCGCGAAGACAAGGTCCTGCTGCGCGTCACCCCCGATGGGTTTCGCGTCAAGCCGCAGAAGCTGCCGCACATCGAGGTGACGATGGCGCCGCTGCGCCTGCCTGGCAAAGGGGCGGATGTCACCGACTCCGACCGCAACGATGCCTGCTTCTATCTTCTGGTCTCGTTCGACGGGCCGCGCCACAGCTATCAAGGAAAGAGCGTCGCCGACACCCTCGCCTATGTCTGGGCCGACGGAGCCTGGAAAGCAGCCGGCGAGGTTGGCCGCGAGCGCAAGTATGGCCAGTTCATGCGCCACATTGCGCTCGGACGCGGTCCCGAGCGCCTCGGCGAGCTGCGCACCCTGCGCCGCGACGTCGCCGCTGACTTTCGCCTGGCCTACCCCGAGCGCAGCGCCGGCGAGGTTCCCGACGTCATCGAGGTCGGCCTGATGATCGACAGCAACACCGTAAAGAGCGAAGCCGAGTCGCTGCTGCGCTCGATTCGCTTTGTGCCGTAGACCAAACGCGCCGCTAGTTGCTACGGGAGCGGAGCTCGATCTGCGAGATCGCCCAGCTCCCAGCCTCAACCTTCACATCGCGCCCGGCGTGTAAGAGCAGCTTCAGTCGCACCGACTCGCCGGGACTCAGGCGGAGGAGCTGCACGCTTTGACCGTCGGGCGGTGGGCTCTGCAGCTGCAGCAAGATCTCATCCTGGGGCGTGCCGCCCCCCCTGTCCCGCTGGAACGCAATTCCCACATAGCTATCGCCTCCGAGCGGCAGCTTCCCCAGGGTATGCTTGACGGTCACCTCTAGCCGCGTGGCGTTGGCATCCGCATACGCCGGCAGGGTTAGGCTGCAGGTCGCTCCGGCAGACATAAAGTCGATAGGAAAACGGCTATGTGAGAGCAAGGCTGTCATTGGATAGGGCAGCTGCCAGCAGTCCTCAAACACCCAGCCCTTCCCTTGCAGGCTTCCCTTCGTTTCAGAAGCAAGGTTCCAAATGACATAGGACAAAGGTGGCGGACCAGCCAGATCGGCGATACCCCCCAGATCGGCGATACCGTCCCGATTGGGGCCATTAAAGGGGGAATACATATCAGGCCCGCAACCTGTCACTGCCCATCCCAGCAAGGCTAGGCCGCATCCCACCCAGGATTTCAGGGAACGCTTACGCAATGGCATGTCTTGAACCCATGATTGATAGTGAGAAAGGTAGATAGACGTCATTTTTTGGAGTTCTCCCGCCGTGTGATATTATCATAGGCTATCGTCGGTGCAATCGCACCTAGCGCTAGAGAGACAGTAAACCCAAGAGCTACATAAACTCCCTGGGAGTACTGGTGGCTGATGGAGCCACAGCTCATATTGCCAGACTCACCGCAGAGCATGGGTAGCTGCCTTGTGCCTGTGGGGCTGGTGGACCAGTCCTCATTTAGCCCGATAAGGGCCATGGTCGTCGCAGCGCCGGCAATCGTTAAGGCCCATGCCACACCAACACTCGCCCGCAGCAATGGCAAGGTGGATTGTGAAACCTGAATTTTTGGCGTCGCCTTAAGGGCTGCTAGCTCGTTGTTTAGCCGGGTATTTTCGGTCTTCAGAGTTTGGTTTGCAGTCTGTGCTTCACTTAATAAGGTTTGGACTGCCTGGCAGTCAGCGCCAGGAACCCGCGGGCAATTTTCGCGGATAGCCGGGGGCGGAGGGGGCGGGGCTATGGACGTGACCGGGGCGTTATGGGGTGGCGGGCTAGACGGCGGGAGGGGACGCGGCGCTGGGCGGCTGGGGGCGAATACGGCCAGCAGGACTTGCTCAAGGCCCAAGAGAAGAGGAGCCTCGGGTACGCGCGGCAGCTTCTCAATGGTGCTAGACAGATAGGTGCGCTCGGCCGCTAGCTCCAGCTCAAGCGCCGGGGGCGAGGGGGGCTTTGGCTTCCTCTTGCGCTGGATGTGAAGGGTCAGGCGCTGGAAGACGTATTCGACAAAAGGCCTCTGGCTCATAGCGAATACGTCGGTACTGAAATTGACAGAGAGCACCAGTACTTGTTTACTTTTTCCGACCAGGCTCTTCAGCTTGGATTCATTCGAAAGTTTACCAACCTCATCTGTAAGATCTTGGATAATCAGATCTTGCAGGGCTTTTTGGCGGTCTCGATTTCCTTCTTTAAGATAGAGCGTCTCAGCGGGAATGCCATCGACTGACTTAAATATATACCCGCCAACAGCCCAATGGCTGCGCAGCGCCTTGGCGAGGGGACTGGCCGGCTTGCAGGCCTCCAGTCGCTGCTGCAGGTCTTGCCGCAGCCTCTGGGCGGTAGCGAGGTCCATACCATATATTGGAATATAAAGTCTGTCGATGTCACGCGCCTCGACCTGACATAACGACGTTACAGGCTCTGCCCCTGCGTTGGCAGCGAAGATTCCGCCGCACACCCAGAAGAACAGGATCCAGGACAGTGGGGCAGGGCGCAGGTGTCGGCTGTGGGTGTTCATGTGGGGATTCCGGTGAAGCCGGGTTTGATCTAATTGCATGCCGCGTGAACACTAATCTGGTCGATCGACAAGATTCCGCTCGCTTTCGCCTTGCCGCTACTACCCATCGTCTCAAGGCGCAGAACCAACTGAAGGGGAGACTTGAGCGCTGAGGTGTCGATGATTTGTCTGCTCAGCGTACCGTTTAGAAATGACTCGGAACGGTAGATATTCACGAGTGCGACAGAGTCTTTGTAATTTAAATCAATGATAAGAGTACGTTTTATTGGTTTACCCATGGAATCTTTAATACTCAGGGTATCAGACATGGATATATCGACCCATACTTCCTTGTATGTGTTGCAAGTTCCGAACGGCCCGGTCTGCGCTTGGCTGGCCATGGCGTCGCTGAATTCCCCAGCCTGGGTAGCGTCGACCACGAGCGCCCCCGTCTGCTTGTCGAGGCTCCAGGGCGCGCACCCCGAGGTTGGCGTGCAGCTGTACTGCCATATCCCGCCATCCCTGTTGCGGTTGCCCCAGCAGTACGAAGCAAATCCGTCTCTTCCGGGGCACGTCAGCTCATCCGCGCTGGCCAGGTCTTCGGATTGGTTGGCGCCGCGGCGATCGACGTAGTTAAAGCAGGCGAGCTGGCCCAGTGTTGCAAGGAAGGCGATGGCAGTGGCGAGCGGCTTCATGGGAGCAGCCAAGGGCAAGTGGGGGAAGGGCTAGTGCTTTGTTGGGTGGCGCGGGCGGGACCTGCGGCCGGGGGCTTGTGCAGCTTGTCGTAAAGGACGGTGGCCCCCAGGCCGAGTGCGAACAGGGTCGTTGAGGCCCCGGCGATCCACAGACCTGATTGATACACATCGGCGAGCGGCAGACAGCTCTTGGCCATCGGGCCGGCATCGGTGCAGGCATCTATCTGGCCCAGCGATGACGCCGAAACCGCACCCAGGCCGACCAGAGTAGCGCCGCTCACACCGAGCCCGATCGCCAGCGCGGTGCGGGCAACAGGAGCCGATCGCGGCGCTTCACTGGAGGCGCTGGTAGGTGGGCTCCACGTGTCGCCTAGTCGGGCGGAGCGCGCCGGACACGCAGGGAGCGCGGGTAGTGCACAGCCACCGTTGGGGAGTCCGGTCGGCGTGGGGAGCGCCGGGCCACAGCCCGACTGACAGGAGCGAAAGTCGGCATCGATCTTTCCTTGCAGAAGGCGTCCGAGGGCGATGGCCACCCGCTGCCCGGGTCGCAGGCGGCGCAGATCTTGATCGGCATAGCGGCCGTCGCCACACACGCCGTCCTGACAGCTGCGTGGGGCCAGCTCGTATTCCCAGGTCTGACCGCTGTCGCTGTCGTGTCGCCAAATGTGCATGCGCAGCAACGGCGCGGAAGGCGTACCGACTTCGGCGATGCGTACGCCAAGTAGGCTGCCCTGGCGCAGTGCAGGGCGGCAGCTGGGCTGGGCGGTCAGCGCCTGTAGGCAGGCGGCACCGACGCAGGCGACGCTTGCTGCGTACTCGGGGGCGACCTGGCGCGCTGCCCGGTGATAAGTGATGTCGAGCTCGGTGAGCACATCGCGAGCGGCCGTCGCGTCGGGCAGACAGTCTCGCTCGACTCCCCACAGCACGACCGGGTCCGGCGCTGGGTGCCAGGGGTCACAGGCGCTGGCCACTGTCTGGGAGTGGGCCGTCAGCGGCCGGCCGGTGGCGGCTAATAACAGCACAAGAGCCGTGCGTCCTATGGCACCGCCAGGCACAACCCCTCGGAAGCTAGATTGAGACATGATGATCACCGCTTATCGTCGCAGGTGCAGAAGGCGATCAATTTGTTCCTTCAGCTGCCCAATGTCGTCGATCGCTCCCACTACCGCATACCGCACCACGAGATCGCGATCGAGCACAACCGTGATCGGGAGCTGCGTCTCGATGCCGAGCTGGTGGCGCACTACTCCGCCGGTGTCGCTAAGGTAGGTCTCGCGGGCCAGCGGCAGGTTCTGGCTCAGAAAATGGCTCATCTCGGTGGCGCTGGTCTCCTCCGCCAGTAGCAGCAGCTGAACATCGGCGGCGCGTCCTTGTGCCATGTCGCGAACCGCTGACACCAGGGCCGGTAGCTCATGGACACAGGGGGGACAGTAGTGGGCCCAGAAGTTCACCACGTAGACCCGGGCGCGCGGCGACAGAATCTGCGGCTGCGAGGTGAAGGCCTGCCGCAGTCCATCCCACTGACCCACGTTGGCGAAGGCCTTGCGATCGACCTGGCGATTGTTCAGCCGATCGCGCGACAAGACGCTGCGGCGAAATCCAGAGCACTGTGCGTCCTCGGCGCGGGCCGGGCGCGGTGACGCCAGGGCGAGCGCGCTGAGTCCGCAGAGAACGAATATGCCGACAGAGGGGCGAATCATGCGCTATTGCCGAGCCCGATTGGGGGTCTGAGCCAGGGTTTGTGGGGCACAGTTCAAATGAAAAACCCAGACCAAGGTACGGGCCTGTCCTAGCTTGGGTTCTTTGCCAAGTGGTCGATTATCCGGCCGCGCAAGATAGGTCGATAATGTCTTGCTTCGATGATAACAACTGACTTCACGTGGGGATAATTCATGCACTTTTACGGTATCGGAGAGGTCGCGCCCTTCGGGGAGGAGCTCATCCATCACATAGCGCAGCATGTCGGCAGCTAGGTACGAAGCTTCCTGCTGTGCCTCAGGGGTAGGGCCAGCCTGGCCGGGAACACTGTACGGCATATACATGACAAGAATGCTGCTGCGTTCCGTGACATGTTCGTCTTGGACCCAGTTCTTCAGCTGCATTTTCCGTTGAGAATCCATCATGCGAATCAGGTTGCGAACCTGTTCGCGATACCGCACGGGCTGATTCGTGGATTTAGTCTGGAGCAATGGAAAATAGAACATACGGTGAGAATAGCTCTCCAAATCGTGAACAACATCATAGTCGGCGATATTGTCTTTGTCGCAGGTCCCCTGGGAGGAGTTTAGGGCGCAGCGGCTTAAGAAGTTGCGCACGTTCTCTGACGGACACATCAGCCAGTCGACGCGGGCTTGGAGTTCGGCATGCTGGCGCTCGTGGAACTGGGCTGTCGTGCGCAGGGCACGAGTCTGGGCCCATAGCTCTTGCACGCAACGTCGCAGCGAACCTGAACACTGCGGCTCGGGGCCCCCTGGCACCCCGGCTTCGTTCATCGGCTGGGCGTGGCAGGCCAGAGACGCTAGCAGCGGGATTAGGGCTGCAACGCCGACGAGCCCGGAGAGCTTCTTTCGCGACAGCTGAGCTGAATCGATTGCACGGCCCAGGGGATGCGTCCCGGGTTGTTGAGCCAGGTCAGCAGGGCGTCGAGTCCCGACTCGGAGACCCCAGCTCCCGGTTGGCCTTGCAGGGCAAAGCGGCCGCTGCGGCGAAAGTTGCGCTGGAACTTGAGGACACGCGGGCATGGACAGAGTTCCTTGGACGGTGGGGCTTGGCGCAGGAAGTCGCGGAATGCCCGATCGAGCAGCGGCCGCGGTTCGGCAGGCTGTACCACTAGCTCCAGCTGGGCACTGCAGGCCGAGAGACTGCTGCGTCTGTCGACTTGGCTGGCGGCGGGCGGTGACACGGCGTACGTGCGCGGCCGAGCCTGCAGGGGCGCTATGGGCGCTTTGGCCGTCGCTGCTGGTGTGGACTGAGGGCGCGGGGACAGCGGGATGACCTGGGGCCGGGGTGGTGGCACAGGCTGGGGCGCAGCTAGGCTCGACGTGGCCGCGGCACCGGGCTGAGCGGGCACCGACAGCGGCGCGGCGGGAGGAGTCGGCAAGGGCCGCAGCGCCCAGATGCCAAGGCCAATCAGCGCGCCCACCCCGAGACCAAACACTCCTCCGAAGACGGGCTGCAGCGCCGTCGGGACCTTGGGCTTGCGTTGGCCAGTGCTCTGGCTGAGCGAGTTGGGGGTGAGGCGGGACGCTTCTAGGTGGGCGAGCGAGTCGCTGTTTGAACCGGCTGCAGCCGGTGCGCTCATCGCAGGGGCCGCGAAGCCAGATGGCCAGTCGGGGAGCTCAGCGCCCGGCGTCAGGCGTACCGTCTCGGCGCTGGCGGCGCCACTTGCGATGCTGCTCGGCCGGCGCGCATACCCGCTGCGCGGGCTGCCAGAAAACGCCTGTGCGAACTCCCAGACGGATGGGAAGCGCTCGCTCTTGCTCTTTGCCATGGCGCGTTCAACGGCCTGGGCTGCATGGGCGGGCAGCGCTGGCATGAGGCGGGCGATAGGCTCAGGCTGGTGATGGATGACTTGATATAAGACGCCCACACTATCTGAGCCCTCAAAGGGCAAGCGGCCGGTGAGGGCGCGATATAGCACGACGGCGAGCGAAAACTGATCGCTACGTCCGTCGATAGCGTCACGCTGCGCACTCGCGGCTTCGGGAGCCGAGTAGTGGGGCGTGCCCATGAACATCAGGGTCGGCGTCTGTCGAGAGCTGTCCTGAATCTTCGAGATGCCAAAGTCAACAACCTTATAGACTTCTTCGTCACTGCTGACGGACTGCTGGCGATGAACAAATAAATTCATAGGTTTGATATCGCGATGGACAATGTCGCGATTATGAGCAGCCTGCAGTGCACTACCCACTTCTAACGCTAATTTGCAAGCTTCATCATACGTTAGCCGGCCGCATCTTCGCAGTCGAGTATGCAGGTCTTCGCCTTCAAGATAATCCATCACTAAGAAAGGAACAGGTGCTCCTTCGGATTGGTTTTGTTCGTAGAAATCGTGAACTTGGACGATATGAGGGTGACGCAGCTCGGAAATAATCTTGGCCTCGATACGAAAGCGCCGTAAGGCTTCATCTTCCTTCGCAAAATCCGGCTTTAGAATCTTTACTGCGACGAGCTTGTCAATCCGCAGGTGCTTTGCTTGATAAACCGCACCCATTCCCCCTGCGCCGAGAACTTTCTCAATCAGATATGTTCGGGCCAGCGTTCGACCAATCCATTCTTCAGCGGCCATATCATTCCTCAACAGAGAGCGATTGGTAAATCGACTCTATCTAGCGGGGCATCATCATCAAATCAAGCGTCGGCTTGCAAGGGAAATGTGTAGATTCGGCAGCGACGATGCACTGCCGCTACTGCGCGTAGCGTTACGGTCCTTGACGTTGCTACGCTTGCACGATACACACGCCGCCTCCCTTGCCCAGTGGGTGTTTATGGCGAGTGCCAAGAGTGATCGAGATCTCGCTTCGCTAGAGGCGGTAACGCTGGCCCAGCTGGTGCGCGAGCGCCAGGTCTCGCCTGTCGAGGTGGTGGAGGCCGCGCTGGCCCGTCAGGCTCAGCTGGAGCCGCAGCTGCATGCCTTCTGCACCCCGACCGCGGAGCTGGCGCGCACCACCGCGCAGCAGCAAGAGGTGGCGCTGGCCGCCGGGCAGCGCTTGGGGCCGCTGGCCGGGGTGCCGGTGGCGATCAAGGATCTCATCTGCACGGCCGGCATTCGCACCGCGGGCGGCGCGCGAGCCTACGCTGACTTTGTGCCCGACGAAGACGATATCGTCGTCGAGCGGCTGCGCGCAGCGGGCGCGATCCTGGTCGGCAAGACCAACGTGTTCGAGCTCGGCTACGGCGCGGTTGGGCACAACCTGGTGTTTCCCACGACGCGCAACCCATGGAATCCCGAGCTGACCTCCGGCGGATCGAGCGCCGGATCCGCCGTAGCGGTAGCGACCGGCATGGCGCCGATCGCGCTCGGTAGCGATGGCGGCGGCTCGATTCGCATCCCGGCGGCGCTGTGCGGCGTCGTGGGCTTTAAGGCCTCGATGGGTCGGGTGCCGCTTTATCCCGGCTGCCGCGACGAGCGCTACCCCGGCTTTTCCGGCTGGGAGTCGATCGAGCACATCGGCCCCCTGGCCCGCAGCGTCGCCGATATCGCGCTGGTGATGTCGGTCATCGCCGGGCCCGACCCCCGCGATCGTCTGAGCATCCCTTGCAGCGACGTCGATTGGCGCCTGCCTAGTCCGCCCAGCATTGCCGGCTGTCGCGTCGCTTTTTCCGCCGACTATGGCTATGCCGCCGTCGATCCCGAGGTCCGCGCCATCGCCGCCCAAGCCGCACAGGTCTTTGCCCATCAGCTGGGCTGCCACCTCGAAGCCGCGGACCCTGGCTTCACCGATGCCGCCGCTGCCTTCGAGGCCATCGTGGCCATGGAGACCGACCTGTCCGGCATGCGGCAGCAGCTTGTCGCCGATCGCCGCGCCTACTCGCCCGAGCTGGCCGCGATGGTCGAGCGGCCCTGGCAGGCCACCGAGTTTACCGACGCCATCATGCAAAGAAAGCGCGTCGCCAATGTCCTGTGGCGCTTCATGCAGCGCTTCGATCTGCTGCTGACGCCGACCGTCGCCGTGCCCGCCTTTCCCATCGGCATCGCCGGCCCCGAACGCATCGCCGGCCGCCCGGTCCCGATCCAAGGATGGACGCCGTTCGCCTATATCCTCAACTTCACCGGCCAGCCCGCCATCTCGGTCCCCGCCGGCTTCACCCAGGCCGGCCTGCCCGTCGGCCTGCAGATCTGCGGCCCTCACCTCGGCGACGCGCTGGTTCTACGCGCCGCCGCCGCCTACGAAGCCGCCGCCCCCTGGACCCAACACCGCCCCAAAACCCTCCCTCCCATCTAGCTCCCCCCCCGTCCCAGGAAGTGCATGCAAAGCCCCTCCTGATCCCCCCGCCCAACAGGCCAGAGGCTGGGGCGGCAGCGAACCCATTTTGCTCGACGCCCCCGGCGAGCAAAAAGGAGTTCGCGCCCGCCGGGCCCCCAGCCGAGCGCCGATTCCCAGGAAGGCCATCCACAGCCCCTCCTGATCCCCCCCCTCAGCGATCGTAGGGATCCTCCCCCGCCAAGCACAGCCGCAGCCGCCGCAGCGTCACCTTCAGATCTTCGACGCTATTTTCCATCAGCTCGGTCTGCACATCGTTTTCGATCCGCCGCTTGTAGTTGGCTAGCTGCTGCTCCGGCGTCAGCCCCTCGCAGAGCAAGATCCAGACGTAGCCGAACTTGTCCATGTACGGCTTGTTGCAGCGGATCAGCTCATCGGCAGTCGCCTTGTCAGCCTTGATCGTGTGCTCGTCTTCCAGCAGGCACCACTGGTCCTTGATGAAGCTCTCTTGGTCGCCAATGATCGGCCGGCTGTTGAAGCTCTCGATCCAGTCTGCCTTGCTGCAGACGTTCCACCAGACGTCGGCCGCCGCATCCAAGAGCGCGGTCGGCGAGGCAAACGGTCGTCGCTGGCTCAGCTCGCGCAGCCAGCGCTGCGAGCCCGACAGGCGAGCGAACTTGGTGCGGAAGGCCGCGTCATCGAGTCGGTTGATGCGCTCGACATCGTAAGCGTGCATGGGCAGATCCTTTCCAGACGAGGGAGAGCGGGCCGCGGTGACGCCACCGGCGGCGGTCGAGGCGGCTGTTAGCACACCGCCGCGACGCAGTCGACCACCACCAGCGCGGCCCGTGGCAGCGCCGCGACGCCAAGCGAGCTACGGGCCGGACTATCCGCGGGAATGTAGCGATTGATGACCTCGTTGACGGCGAAGAAGTCGCGGTCGAGGTGGCTGAAAAACAGGTTCAGCTTGAGGATGCGAGCGTAGTCCGTCCCGACTCCAGCCAAGATGGCCCCCAGGTTTTTCATCATCTGATCCGCCTGTGCGGCGACGCCCCCTTCGGCTGGGAACGTAAATGTACCAGGGACAAAGCCTTGCACTCCGGACACATACGCGATGCCGTTGTGGACCGTCGCGTGCGAGTAGATCGGCAGCGGCTTGGTTAGCTCGGGGCAGACATAGCGAGTGATGGGGAGCTGCTCAGAGGGCGTGCGGCTAGACATCGGCGGTTCGTCCCGGTTGCGCGTGGCAAGCCGGCAGACTACCGCCTAGAAGCAGAAGTTGTCACCCGCTAGCCGCGGATAGAAGTAGATGAAGGCGTTGCAGTGCTCGCTGATCTCGACGGTCGGGCCGAAGGTAAAGCAGCAGCCGTCGGCCGGGTTGCCGCAGACGTTGGCCGGCGCGGTGAACTCGCAGCGGTACAGCACGCCGCCCTTGTCGCCGATCGGCACCGATAGATCGCGCGCCATCACCGGGTCGCTCCACGAGGTGTTGTCGTAAAACTGCGCTCCCTTGCCGCTGGTCTCGTCCCAGGCGTACATCGCAAAGCGGGTGCCGCGGCTGTGGAAGTGACCGTTGGCCGCGACCACGGTGGCAGGGTGGCCGAAGCGGCAGACCTTCTCGAAGAACTTGGTCTCGCCGGGGCAGATGCGCAGGTT
>CAZVMD010000205.1:0-12867 GCA_964628555.1 uncultured Myxococcales bacterium
TGGCATCGTATCATCGTCGGCCTGCCCTGCTGGGCAGCAGGAACCGGGTGCTTAGACGGGAGCCAGGGTAATCCAAGCTCGGGAGCCCCTACTGATGATCCAAGGCCTCGCTGCCGTACTTGCTATGCCTGCGTACCGCTGATCCAAGGCCTCGCTGCCGCTCTCGTTATGCCTGCCAAGCGGAGATCGAACCCCTCCCGCACGTACTTCAAAAGAGGACCCTGCGATCCAATGGGGAGGCGGAGCCTAAAAGAGTGGGAGCTGATTGGGCGGACCGAGCGGCTGGCAGCTAGCCGGGGCCAGGGCCGTCGCCAGAGCGGCGCTGCTGCCGGCGGTCAGGCAGACGCGCCGACAGCCCGTCTCGCGGACCAGGGCGGAAAGCCCCGGCTGATCGATGGCATCGGGAAACGGCAGCGCGGCCTGCAGCGAGAGCCCGCTCTCCGACAGGCGCTGCCCTAGCTGATCGACAAAGCTCGGCAGCAGCGCCGCGCCCGAGCATAACAGGATGCGCAGTGGCGGATGTCCAGCACCAGCCTTGGCCAGCGCGGCCAGCGGCGTGACTGCAGCCGAGAGCGGCCAGAGCAGGACGCTGCCGGGGGCGATCGCGCCGCCGTGACGACGCAGGCCCGGGGCATCGGCCGGCAGATGATCGGGCAGCGCAGCGATGCGGCGATAGGCCGTGCAGACGCGCAGGATCTGCGAGTGCGCAACCAGGGCTTGCCGGTTCAGCGCGGCGCGCAACAGCGGCTCGGTGCGCAGCGCCACCACCAGCTCGGGTGCGGTCGACAGCGCGGAGCACAGCACGACGCTGATCGCCGACTCGGCCAGCCCGGCCGCAAGCTCCGTCTGCAGCGCTTGCAGAGCCTCGCTGCGCGAGGGCAGCGGCGTGCTCTGCAGGGCCAGCGGGGCGTGCACGATCAGCGTCTCGGCGGCCCGCACCTGCATGGTCTCGACGGTCTGCCGCGGACAGGGGTTGGGCGCTCCGGCATAGACGATCTCGGCCCCGCGCGCCGTCCGCAGCCACAGCGCCGCCGCACCGGGCAGCTGGCCCGAGGGAAACAGCTCGAAGCGAGCCGCGCCAAGCTGAAACGGCCGGCCGGTCGGCGACAAGAGCAGCGAGGGGGGCTTCTTGATCGCGCGCTCGCTCAGCGCAGAAAGCTCACTGTGCAGGCGCCAGGATCGCTCGCTACACAGCAGCGCTTCCGACAGGTGCAGCTGAGCCAGGCCAGCCGCACTGCCGACGAAGCACAGCTCGCGCTGGCGCGCGGCATCACACCACAGCGACTGCCCGTCCGAGACCTCGACATGCACGCCATCGCGATAGCTGACCGGCCCGGACAGGGGCGATCCGCTGGGGGTGGCGAGCGACTCAAACAGCACGGCAGACCTTGGCGGAAGCGACGCGGACTAGGCGGGTGTGCCGTCGCCGGCTGGAGCCGGGGGGGCGGGCTTCTTGGCCTTGTCGCCAGGCGGCTTGGGCGCGGCGGGTGGCGTCGGGGCAGCCGCAGGCTGCGCAGGCGCGGGCGCGGTCAACAGAGCCTGGGCCGCCATGCGCAGGCGACGCCGCGTCAGATCCTTGCCGACCGCAGCCAGCGTATCGAACAGACCCGGCGAAGCAGTGCGACCAGTCACCGCGAGGCGAATGCCCATGAACAGCTCTTTGCTCTTCCAGCCCGACTTCTCGCAGAAGCTGCGGCAGGCCGCCTCCAGCGCGTCGTGGGTCCAGTCGCCGCGGATCGTCTCTTCGAGGTGATCGCACAGCCCAGAAAGCGCGCCGGCCGTCGCCGCCCGATCGCGGCCCTTGGGCACCAGCTGATCAAGCAGACCCGGCGCCGAGTAGTCGAGATCGCCGGTCAGGAAGAACGACGCGGCGGGGATGAACTGGTCCAGGCGCTCCATGCGCTCGCGCAGCATGCGCATCAGGGACAGCAGATAGTCGTCGGACAGCCGCCAGGCGCGCAGGCGCCGCACCAGCTCAGCGTCGCCTAGCTCGCGCAGGTACAGGCCGTTTAGCCATGACAGCTTCTGCAGATCGAAGACCGGCTCACCCGGCGAGACCTTGGCGAAGTCAAAGACCTCGATCATCTCGCTCAGCGTGAACTTTTCCCGATCGCCGCCGAACGAAAAGCCCATCAGCGCAAGGAAGTTCAGCAGCGCCTCGGGGAAGTAGCCAGCGTCGCGGTAATAGTCGAGCGAGACCGGATTTTTGCGCTTGGAGATCTTCGACTTGTCGGGGTTGCGCAATAGCGGCATATGCAGAAACTGCGGCGGCTGCCAGCCAAACGCCTGGTACAGCTGTACGTGCTTGGGCGTCGAGATGATCCACTCTTCGGCGCGGATGACGTGGCTGATCCCCATCATGTGGTCGTCGACCACGTTGGCCAGGTGATAGGTGGGAAAGCCGTCGGACTTCAGCAGCACCTGATCGTCGATAGTGGCGTTGTCGATGACGATCTCGCCGCGCAGGCCGTCGACAAAGCGGGTCTGGCCGGACAGCGGCATGGCCAGCCGGATGACGTAGGGGTCACCGCGCTCGATGCGCGCCTGGGCTTCCTGCCGCGGCAGGCTGCGATAGCGGCGGTCATACTGCGGCGTCTTGCCGGCGGCGATCTGCTCCTTGCGCATCGCCTCTAGCTCTTCGGCGGTGGCAAAGCAGGGATAGGCCGCGCCGCGCTCGACCAGCGCCATGGCGTGCTGCTTGTAGTGCTCGCTGCGCTCGGACTGACGATAGGGCGCGCAGGGGCCGCCGATGTCGGGACCCTCATCCCACTTGAGGCCGACCCACGACAGAGCGCGCAGGATGGCGTCCTCGCTGGCGCGCGTCGAGCGTGTCTGATCGGTGTCTTCGATGCGCAGGATGAACTTGCCGCCGTGCTTGCGCGCAAAGACGTAGTTAAACAGCGCGATGTAGGCGGTACCGACGTGCGGATCGCCGGTCGGCGAGGGCGCGATGCGTACGCGAACTTCGCGACCCGTGCGGCGCGGATTGTCACCAAAGAAGGGGTTGTCAGTCGAGGTCTTGCCGTCTGTGCTCACCGCCGCTGTGTATCAACCGACAGCCTGCCCTGTCAAACATCGCGACCGGCCCGGCCGCCGCCCCCTGAGGCCAGGCTTGCCACAGCCTGCCCGACGGAGTGAAGCTAGATGAGTGCGACTTGCACGCGACTATGAGGTGATCGTCATGAAGCCTAGTTCTCAACCTATCCTGCGACTCGCGCGACGGCTGCCGCGACCGACACTTTTGCTCGGCGCGCTGGGGCTGTGGCTGTGCCTGGGATCGTCCCCAGCGGGCGCGACGACGCTGCTGGCGATGGATCTGCCGACGCTGTCTGGCCGAGCTGACCGTGTGCTCCTCGGCACCGTCGAGAAGGTCGAGTCTCACTACCTGGGCGATAGCCGCAGCTACATCGTGACCGATGTCACCATCCGCTGCGAGCGCGAGCTGCTCGGGGTGCCAGCCGGCAGTCGCTTCGTCGTCCGTCACCTCGGCGGCTCCGTCGGTGAGCTGGGCCAGCGCGTGCACGGTGAGGCCGCGTACCGCGTCGGCGAGCAGGTGCTGCTGTTCGCCAGTCAGCGCGGCGGCGACTACTACGCCCTGGGCATGGCGCAGGGGGCGATGCACGTCTATCGCGACGAGCGCGGCATCGCTCGCGTCGATGTGCAGCTTGGCGAAGGGGAGCTTGTCGCCCCCAGCGGCCAGCCGCTGGCTGCCAGTCCTGCCGGCCGAACGCTCGACGAAGTCCTAGCCCAGGTGCAGAGCTTGCTGCAGTCGCGTGCCGCGGCGACCAAGCCCAGCGTCGCCCCCCAGCCGGCTAGCCACAGCCCAAGCCGCGGAGGCCAGCCATGAGCCCAAGCGCCCGATTCCTCCCTGCCGGCCTCGCTCTGCTGTCGGCCCTGAGCCTGTCCGAGTCACCCGCGCAGGCCTACGTCCGCTCCTACACCGTCGAGGGCTGCCACCCGGTCTTCTGGGCCCAGACCTGCGTCTACATCACTGCCGACTCCGAGGGCGTCCGCGAGATGACCCTGCCCGACGTCGAGAGCACGATCCAGACCTCGATCAAGAGCTGGCAGGACCGCACCGGCGCCAGCAGCTTCCTGCAGCTCAAGTACCTGTCGGCCAATGGCAAGCGCGAGACCGTCGCCACCGACCGACTGCAGCTGGTGAAGTTCCGCGGCGTCACCTGGGGCCGCCCGGCCACCGACAAGAACCCCGCCATCCCGTATGACGCCGCCGCGGCCGCCATCACCACCGTCACCTATATCAACAAGCCCACCGACGCAGCCGCCGACGGACGCATCATCGATGCCGACATCGAGCTTAACGCCGTCAACAACTACTTCTACAACGCCGATCAGCCCGCTCCGAACAGCGGCCAGCGCAAGGCCACCGACCTGTGGAACACGCTGACGCACGAGATCGGCCATCTGATGGGGATGGAGCACACCTGCAAGCGCACGCCGGGCGACAGCATGCCGTCCTGCACTCGCGATGGCAGCGGCAACCCCGTCATCTCGTGCAGCACCGTCGAGTCGGGCCGCCTGACGAACAGCGCATACCAGGCGATCTACGACACCACGATGTACCCCACCGCCGACCCGAAAGAGACCAAGAAGCGCATCCCGCACGCCGATGACGTCGCCGGCATCATCAACACCTACCCGTCGGCGATGAATCCCAACATGTGCACCGTCCCCGACGCCTACAACATGACGCAGGCCACCGGCTGCAGCATGGGTGGAAGCGGACCGGCTGCCCCCACGTCCGGTGCGGGCGTGCCCTGGCTCTTGGCCGCGCTGTCCGCCTGCGCCTCGGCCCTCCTGCTGCGCCGCGCGGCTCGTCGCCGCTCCCCTACCTAGCGCCACTCTGCCGTCCCGTCGGCCGGCCCCCCGCCCTCACTCCGCTCCTACTCGAAGAGCAGCTCGACCTCGCAGGCGCCGGGGGGCACCTGCTCCTCGCGGGCGATGCCGCGGCTGTCGGTGATGCCGACCCGCGACAGGCCATCGGGCAGGGTCAGGCGAAACGGCGACTCGGACAGCGGACGCTGATCGACATCGAGCTGATAAAGACCCAAATACTGCGGGAGCGCGCCGGCCGCGGCTGGTCCCTGTCCACGCAGCGCCTGGGCCGCAGCCCGTCGCACCCGATGATCGGCGTCGGTCTTCTCTAGGTTGCGCAGCCGCGACTGCAGGCCCGGTGTCTTTGGCGACAGCCCGGCCAGAAGCAGCGCGGCATTGGCCCGCGACAGCGGCTCGCCCTCGCTCAGCCACTGCGCATCGCCGGGCTCGGCGCTGCCCAGACGAGCCAGCGCTGCCAGGGCATTTACCCGCACCGTTCGCTCGCCGCCCATCCCCTCGCGCTGGCTCAGCGTCCGCCGCAGCGCGGTGATAGCGCGGCCGGCCTGCTCTCTCGGCAGCTTGCCCAGCGCCCACGCCGCCTCGGCCACCACGGCTACCGAGCGATCGGACTGCAGCACGGTCAAGAGCGCCGAGCTCAGGCTATCGCTGGACGCAACGGACAGCAGGCTGCCCAGCGCCGCAACGGCCCGCAGCCGACGCAGCGGCTCGCCATGGCCGAGCAAGCGTGACAGCCGCCCGGCGACGGCCGGATCGCGCAGCGCCGCCAGAGCATCCAGCGCATCCAGCGCGACCAGCCCGGCCTCGCTATCTGAGCCGGCACTGACCGTCGCCAGATCGAGCAGCAGGGCGCGAGCGGGCGCCACTTCCGGCCCCGGGGCTTGGCCCGCCCCCCGCAGCGCGGCGCCAAGCGCGGTCACCAGCTCTTGCGCCGCCGGCGAGGGTCGCAGGCCGCGCAGGGCAGCCACGACCTCGGTCACCACCTGGGCCCGCAGTGTGGACGAGAGCGCCGCGATCTGGCCAAGCGCCTGTCCCGCCGCGCGACGAAAACGGACATCGGGCAGCCCCTCCGCCGAGACCGTCAGCGCCGCCACCAGCGCCGAGGTGCTCCGTGGGTCAAAGAGCGCTCCAGGGGACCGCCCTGCGCCTTCGGTCTTAGCCAGCAGCGCCGCACTGCCCAGGGCCTGCGCAGCGGCCGAGCGCACGTCCAAACTCGCATCCCGCAGGAGCTCATTGAGGCGAGCCCTGGCCGGTCCGCTGGCCAGCCGGCCGAGCAGCAGCGCCGCCTGCTGCCGCAGTCCCGGGTCGGGATCCCGGCTCGCGCTCAGCAGGGCATCCAGGGCTCGCTCATCGAGGCGCGGCAGCTTGCCCAGCGCCCGCAGCGCGTGCTGACGAACGCTAGCTTCGCCGTCGCTGGTCAGGGCCAGAAAGACCGGCAGCAGGGAGGGATCGGCCAGCGCTGCCTGGGCATCGATAATCCGCTCGCGGGGCAGTCGCAGCCGACCCAGCTCGGCCGACAGCGCAGCCGCCACCTGCCCTCTGCGCTCCGCGCTCAGCGTCGGCGCAAGATCGCGCAGGACATCGACGATCGGCGGCAGCTGACGCAGCCCGGCATGCTCCGCCGAGAGCTGGGTCAGCAGCGCCGGCACCGAAAGCCCACCGAGCGACATCAAGGCCGCCCGCACGGCTGGCCGGACTTCCTCGCGCTCCAGCCCGCGCACCAGCGCCAAGATGGCCTCGGCCACGGGACTCGCCGCCGGGCTCGCCGCCGGGTTCGCGCTGGTGGCAGCGCTCTTTCGGAGCACCAAGGTGGCCAGGGCCTGCGCCGCGCTCTGCCGCAGCGCCTCGGGCGCGCGCTGCAGAAGATCGGTCAAGATCGGCACCGCCGGCCCGTAGCCGATCTGGCCCAGGTACAAGACCGCCTGGCGCCGGACGTCCTCGGCGGGATCCGTAAGCAGGCGCAGCGCCGCTGGAGCCGCGGCCGGCTCGGCCAGGCGGGCCAGGCTGCTCAGCGACTCCAGGCGCACGTCGCGCGCCGCATCCGACAGCCGCCCGAGCAGCGCAACGGCGATGCGCTTTCTCACCTCGCTGGCGCTGGCCGTGAAGTAGCCCAGCAGCGTCACCGCGGCGCGACGCACCACCACGTGCTCGTCTTCTACTCGCAAAAGGGCCGGGCCCAGCAGGTGCTGCTGTTCGTCAGGCCCCAGCACGTCGCTGCGCAGCAGACGCTCGACGGCGCGCAGGACCTCCAGGCGCACGTCGTACTGGCCATCGGCCATGACGCGGGCCAGCGTGATCGCCGCCCGCTTCTGCAGCTCTGGCGGCAGCGCCCCAAACTGACCGAAGCTCTCGACGCAGGCGGCTCGCACCGGGGCCTCGACATCGTTCATGCAGGAAAGGAGCGGCGGCGCCGCCTCCAGCACTGCCCCAGGTCCTAGAGCCCGCGCGGCCCGCGCTCGCACCCCCGGCTCGCTATCGCGCAGTCGCTCCAGCAGATACGGCGCGGCGATGCGCATCTCCAGGCCGGCCAGGTGATCGACGGCGGCCCGCCGCTTCTCCAGCTCCTGCGAGGCCAGCATGCGACGTAGCTCAGCCTCTAGATCGCTGCCACCCCCGTATAAATCCGAGGCCCGCGCCGCCCCCCCTAGAGTAAGTACGCAGGCGAAGAGCAGGCGAGGCAGAGTGTTCGATCGGGACCGCCGCATCGCGTTCCCCTACTTCGAGGCCTGGAAAATAAACGGATAGGAGAACTGCACGCCGTCGCTGCCGCTCTGCGGTGGCGGGAAGCGCCAGTTCTTGGCGTGGTCGATGATGCACTGGCTGACATCGTCGTCGTGCATGGTGTCGGCCTCGATATCGACCTTGGTCACCTTGCCGATCTTGCCGATCGTAAAGCGCAGCGTGATCTTGCCGGCCAGGGTCGGGTTGCGCTTCAGCGCCGCCTCGTAGCAGGCGACCAGCGCGCCGCGATACTGGCGGATCTTGGCGATGACCGCCTGCGGGTCGAGGTCGACTGGATCCAGATCCTGCGGGGCGGCGTCCTGGACCACGGCTCGGACCTTTTTTTCCGCCTTGCTGCCAGTGCCCACCCCGTCGCTGGGCCCGCTGGCGACCAGGCCGCCGATGCCCTGGCTCTGTCCGCTGCCACCGCCGCGCGCCGCGCCTAAGCTGCGATCTCCCGTCGCAGGGCCGACCCCACCGACCTCGCGGAAGACCTGATCGGCATCGCGATCGGGCCCGCCATTTTTGAGCACGTCGGCCAGCGCCCCACCCGGGCCCTTGGCGGTCAGCATCTTCAGCACGCCGAGGTTCTGTAGCTGCTCGGCCATGCGCGCCTGACGCTCGGCGGCAGCCCGGGCGGCAGCGGCTGGATCCTCGGGCTGATTCGGCTTGGCCGGCGCCGGCGACTTGCTGCCCGGCTTGGTCTCGGGCGGCTTCTTGACGTCGTCTTTCTTCGCCTCCGTCGGCTTGCTGACCTCGACCTTTTTGGGCGGCGGCAGCTTGGGTGGCGGCAGCTTGGGCACCAGCATGCGCACGAAGCGGTCGGGAATCTCCTCGATATCGGGAGTCTTGGGGCGCTCCATGGCCCGCAGATAGGCGACAAAGCCAAAGTGCAGCACAAACGAAACCAGGCCCAGCTGCAGCACCCGTCGATCGCGCAGCAGCACGTCAGTCAGCGACGGACGCAGCGTCACCGGCAGCACCGGCCGGGGCGGCAGCGGCGCCGACTTGATGAACTGAAACAAGAGCTTCAGCTCGCCCAGGCGAAGCTCGCCAAGCGCCGCGTCATCGAGCGAGATGCGGCACAGGCCGTCGCGATCCGGCATGCTCTCGTCGCGCAGCTCGGACACGCTGTGCTCTTCGCCGGCCAGCGTGACGCGGCCGCGCATGGCGTCGTGCAGCACCAGGGCATAGCCGTGGTCAGACACCTCGAACAGCGGCAGGCGAGCCGGCAGGTTGGGCTGGGGCGGCACGATAAACGTGCAGCGCGCATCCGGGCCCACGGTCACGGTCTCGCGACGACGCAGCACGCGCTCCTCCAGCGGTCGACCGTTAAGAAACAGGCCGATGCGCAGGGCGCGATGCGAACGGTTGGCGTCGCTGCTAGACACGAACAGGGCTCCTAAAACGGCGGCTTTTCAGTGGCTTTGATAATACGCTGCAGGAAGTTCTCGTCGAGACTTTCCCAGTCATAGGCGGCGCTAGCCCGCTGCAGCACGTAAAACGCATTCGGCTTCTGTCGCTGGCCCTCGACGAGCATGCCCTCGGTGATACGGAACAGCCGATTGCCGCCGGTCTTCTCGACGCGGATGTTGCCCGCCTCGGCCGACCCGGCGGCTGGCTTGGCGGCCGGGCTGGCTGACGCGGCAGGCGGAGCAGGCTCTTTGCCGGCGCTCGGTCCTGCTCCTGACTTCGCGGCGGCCGACGTCGCTGAAGTCGCTGAACTGCTCGCCGCAGCGGGCACATCAGCAGCCACCGGCGCAGGTGCGGCGACGGCAGGCGGGGGGGCTGGGCTCTGCGCCGTCTGCGCCCGCGCTGGGCTGGCCAGGCTCAGCCAGAGGAACAGCGGGACTCCCACCAGGGGTCGAAGCATTGGGGTCATGGCCGGCCTCCAGGGGCCTTGCGCTGCTGCCGACGCTCCTCGCGCTCGACGGCGGTGCGGGCCTCTTTGATTAGGGCATCCAGGCTCTCATCGCGGCGGCCTTGGGTCAGATCCTGGTAGCGAAGGAAGTACTGCAGGGCGGCGCGACGCTGGCTGACGGCATCAAAGCCGGGCACGCTGGGCGCATCGAGCAGGAGCACGCCGAGGTTGAAATAGGACTCGGTGTACTGCGGCTCGCGCTCGCTGATCCGGCGGTACACGTCGGCGGCTTCGGCGTGGCGCCCGACCCCGCGCAGGGCCGAGCCGAGGTTTAGCTGCACGGCCGCCGCTGAGGCCAGCAGGGCCACCGCGCGCTGCGCCGCCGGCAGCGCCTGTTCGTAGTTTTTGGCCAGCAGGTACTGCGCGGCCAGGTTGTGCCAAGCCAGCCCGAGGCTGGGATCGAGCTCCGTCGCGCGACGGAAAGCAGCGGTGGCGGCGATGCGCGCTGCGTCGGGATTGTCACGTCCACGGGCCAGCGAAAGCAGCCCCAGGTACAGCTGGGCCTCGCCGCTCTGTTCGTCGATCTGCTGCGCCATGCCGACGATGGCAGCAGCGAGATCATGCTTGCCGAGCTGATAGTTGGCCCGCGCCAGCAGCAGCAAGGCGGGCAGGCTGCGCTCGTTCTCGGCCAGCACCTGCCGCGCGAGGATCTGCGCGGTCTCGATCTGGCCCGCGTCCAGGGCACTGCGCGCCTCGACCAGCGTCTGGGCCTGCGCACCGCCGACGGCGCTGCCTGGTACCGCAATACCGCCCACCGACAGGCCCTGCGCAATGCGCTCGTCGTGCGCGCTGGGAAAGCGGTCGGGGCGATAGGCCGACAGGCGCAGCCGGGCCTCCCGGGTCCAGGCATTGGCGACGCCCAAGCGGCCGGCCTGCTCGATGGTCACGGTGTAGCGCGCCACCGCTTGCTCTTCGATCTGCGAGACGTTCTCTTCGATCTTGGTGCGGTACAGGCCACAGGCGCCCTCGCCCAGGCGACGTACCTCTGGCGGACAGGGCGCAGCGAGCAGAGCCTTGGCATAGAGCTCAAAGACGTAGCCCATGCGGTAGTACGCGGCCAGCGTCCAGGTGGCGCGACGGTACGCGAGGATCTTTTCGTACTCCGCCGCGACGGCAGCCACCTGATCGTTGAAGCGCTTGATGCTGCTCTCCAGCTCGGCCCCGGCGCCGCCGATGCGCAGCCGCTCAAGCTCAGCGAGTCGGCGCTCGACGATGAGGAACGCGGCGTGCGCCACAGGCTCGACGGCATCGCTGCCTGCAGGCAGACGCGCGCCCAGCTTGATGGCGCTGCCATAGCTGAGCTGGGCATCCATCGGGTTGCGCTGGCTGTCGCGGGCTCGGCCGATGTGATAGTGCGCCTCGACGATCCGCGCCAAGCCGCGCTCATCGACGGTATTCGTCGAACCATACTTTCGCAGCAGCCGTTCCCACTCTTCGCTGGCTCGCTGCGCGCCGGCCATCGTCGTGCTGGGGCTCTGCTTTTCGACTAGCTGCGCGATGCGATAAGCGACGTCGCGGCCTTCGTCCATGCTGGTCTGCGGATCGACCTCGTAGCTGCGCCACAGAGTAATGCCCAGCTGCGGATCGCCATCGCGATCGGCGATCAGCGCAGCGTTGTACAGCGCGTCGCGGCGATGCGGCGACTTGGCGTAGCGAGGCAAGGTGGCGATGGCGCGATAGCCGGCCAGTGCCTTATCAAAGGCCAGGATGCGCTGATGGTTGACGGCGGCACGGAACAGCGCTTCGTCGGCGAGCGAGCTCTGGGGATAGTCGCGAGCCAGCCGCTCATAGGTGCTGGCGGCAGCGGCCGAGCGCCCACTGCTCTCGTAGGCGACGGCGGCATTGTTTAGGGCCTTGTCGCTGTTGCCCGCCTTGGGGTTCTTTTCGACCAGGGCCAGGAACATCGCGGCGGCGGCCTCGTAGCGCTTGGCTTCGAGCAGGCCCTCGGCCTTCTTGAACGACACGTCTTCCGACAGCTTGCGCAGGCTGTCGCGCTGCTGCTGGGCCAGCGCGCCCTGGCCCCCGCAGCCCTTGTTCTGCAGCCGGCTCGTCCAGGCCTCGACCTGGTCCAGGTTGCCCTCGATGGTGTGGCTGACCAGGATGGCGTTGCCAGCGTCGACAGCCCGCTCGCTCTGACAGTAGCGATCGAGCACCGCAGTGAAGCGCGTGCGAGCCCGATCAAAGCGCAGGTAGCGGAAGTCGATCTCTGCCGACTTGTAGGCCAATAGCGACGCGCGCTCGTGACTGGGTAGCAGCGACACATAGCGGTCGTAGGCCGCCTGCAGCGTCGCGACCTCGTCGAGCAGCGGCGGCGCTGGGCTGGCTGCGCTGACCTTGCCCACCACCGGCAGCGGCGGCAGCGCATCCGACAAGCTGCGGCTGACATCGTCATCGCCCGGATCGCTGCTGGCAGCGGGTGCAGCTTTGCCCCGACTCCCCTGCAGCGCGAACAGCGCTAGGTGCTCGGCAGCCTTGACCGCGCCGTACGCCGCCTCTTCCAGATGCACGCCCTTGGCATCGGCATCGCGGACGCGGGCATAGGCCAAAGCCGCCTCGGCATACTCGCCGCCGTAGTAGTGCGACTCGGCCAGCAGATAGCTGTACTCGTAGGCGTTCTTGGCCGTCGGATGCTGCTTGAGGAAGCTCGCGTACGACTGCGCGGCCTGACGGTACTCGGCGCGCGCTTGGGCCAGCAGCTTGCCGTCTTTTTGCTTGAGCGCCCGCTGCCGTAGCTCTTGCGCGCTGGCGTGACGGTTGGTGATGGCGTTGAGCAGCGAGGCATCGGCCAGCTCTGTCGCGGTCTCGATGGCCTGCGCGTTGTCGCGATTGGCGTCGTACCAGGCGCTGCCCGGGGCATAGTCATGCGCCAGCGCCTCGCGGGCTCGCAGTGCCTGCTCAAAGCTGCGCTGACGGTCGAAGGCCTGCGCCACCCGCTGCTGCAGCTTGGGGTTGTCGGGCGACAGCGGTGCCCGCGCGATCGCCTGCCCATAGGCCTCAGCGGCCCGGCCATACTCGGTGCGATCGAACCACAGGTCACCGAGGCGAATCAGCACCTCGCGGACGTGCGGCTCTTGCTCACGGCCCCGGTAAAAGCGCGAGAGCCGCCCGACCCCGGCCTCGGCATCGGTCTTGCCATCACCGTCCCAGTCGCGCTCGGCAAACGACAGCGCCAGGTACTGAATCGCCTCGCTGCGCAGCGACGATCCCTTGTCGGCCAGCAGCGGCTTTCGCCCCGGCTCGGCCTCCGCTCCGGCGGGGGTAGCGGTCCCGCGATCGGCGAAGACCACCAGCTCATCGAAGCGCCGCACCGCCTCGGCGAAGCGATCCTGGCGATAGAACGTCCAGGCCAGCTTGTACAGCGCCTTGTCGTA
>CAZVMD010000206.1:0-12725 GCA_964628555.1 uncultured Myxococcales bacterium
CCTTGGCGGGCTTGGCATCGGCGTCGGCAGCCGGCTTCTCTTTGGCCTTGGCGGGCTTGGCGTCGGCGTCGGCGGCCGGCTTCTCTTTGGTCTTGGCCGGCTTGGCGTCAGCGTCAGCTGCCGGCTTCTCCTTGGTCTTGGCGGGCTTGGCGTCGGCGTCGGCGGCCGGCTCCTTGGCCTTGACCGGCTTGCTCTCGGTGGCTGGCGCTTCCTTGGGCACCTTGCCCTTCTTCGGCTTGCTGCCGGTATCGACCGGCGCGGCGGGCTCGCTTGGCGCTTCCTTCGCTAGGTTGATCTCCAGCGTCTGATCTTCGCCAGCTGAGATGGTGCGCGTCTCTTCCTTGTAGCCAGCCAGTCGCACCTTGACGTCGATCGGCTTGCTGCCTTTTTTCACCTGGAACTTGTAGGGCGTCTTGCCCACCTCTTCCAGCTCGTCGCTGCGCATGACCTCTGCGTCCGGCGGATCGGTCTTAAGCAGGATGCTGACCATCGCGTCCTTGGCCGGAGTCGTGGTCGGCGTGCGGTCCTTGCCGACTAGCTTGGCGGTGATGACCACCAAGGCGCCGATCACCACGGCGCCGACAAAGCCGATAAGGACGTTGAGCGGCCGGCGTCGACCGGACTGCTCGGCCGAGGCCCCAGAGAGCGTCGTCGGGCGGGGCCCACCGATGGCACCCGGGATCGGCATCATGTCGCCGCCCATACCCGGCGCCATCATCATGCCGGTCGGCACCGGCGCGCCGCCAGGTCCCATCGGCATGATCTGCTGTGCGCCCGAGGCCATGGGCGGCATCATCTGCATCTGCTGCTGCATCATCTGCTGCTGCATCATCTGCTGCTGCATCATCTGCTGCTGCATCTGCGGCGGCATATTGGGGTTGACTACCGCCCACACGGCCGACGGTGAGCGCCCAGCCTGCCCCGGCATGCCGCCGACGGCCTGCATGGCGCCGGTGCCCATCGGGTTCTGCATCATCGGCATCGCGCCGGTCGGGGGCGGCGTCGGAATATTGACCGCGCCGGTCGCCACCGGGGCGGGCTTGCCGGATACGAAGGCCTGATAGTGCGGCCCTGGATCGCTGAGCGCCGCCAAGAGGTCGTTCATCGACTGGAAGCGATCTTCTTTTCGCTTCTTGAGGCAGCGCAGGATGATCGCCTCGATCTCGGGCGGGATGTTGGGATTGATGCTGCGTGGCGCGTCGGGCTCGCGGGTCAGGTGGGCGACGAGCACTTCGCCGAAGCCATCCCCTGGGAAGGGCACGCGGCCAGTCAAGAGCTCGAACATCATGACGCCCAGGGCGTAGATGTCGGCGCGGGCGTCGATCTGGCCTTTGCCGTCGCACTGCTCGGGGCTCATATAGGTCGGCGTGCCAATGACCATGCCGGTGCGCGTCTTTTGCGACAGCGCTGCGCCGGAGTCACTGGTCAGCTTGGCGATACCAAAGTCGAGCAGCTTGACGTAGTTGCGATCGCCCGGCCGGTTGCACAGAAAGATGTTCTCGGGCTTCAGGTCGCGGTGGATGACGCCCTTGTTATGGCTGGCGGCGAGGGCGCTGGCGCACTGCATCAAGACGGTGATCGACTCGCGGATCGTGACGCCCTCGCGCCGCATACGCGACGCCAGGCTCTCACCGTCGAGGAACTCCATGATGATGTACTTGAACGAGGCGCCATCGAACGTCGTCTCGCCGAAGTCGATGATGTCGACGATGTTCGGGTGACTGATGTCGTTGACGGCCTTGGCCTCGTTGAAGAAGCGCTGCACCACGTCGGCCTTGCTCGCTAGCTCCTCGTGCAGGACCTTGATGGCCACGCGCTTACCGATGGATGGGTGCATGCCGAGATACACCGCGCCCATGCCACCCTCGCCAATCTGGCTCTGGATGTCATAGTTGCCCAAGCGCTTACCGATGAGCGACATCGTCATGGACTATCTCCCCACGTGCTCTGGCCCTTGTCGCAGTCTGGTCTTACCCACTTGCTGCGCCCTACCTATGGCGTCTGCGCAGAGCGAACTGATTGTATCAGCTTTGCGACGGCGAAAATAGGCAGTGGGCCGTCTGGCGATCGATTTGTGCGGGGGGAGCGGCGGCGGCGCCTAGGGCCGGCCAGCCCGGGGGCCGGTGGTAGCGGCTTGGTCCCCCGGCGTCCGACGGTGGTGGCGGTGGCAGGAGGAGCGCGGGCAAGCTAGCCCTGGCAGAGCAGGTTGATGGTCTGCGGGGCGCCGCTGTTGAGGACCAGCTTGGCTTGACGGCCACCACTGTAGGTGATGGTGAGCGTGTTCGAGAGATTGGTAAACGTCACCGTACCCTGGGTCGGGCAGGCGTTTAGGCACTTCTTGTAGCCGGAGATCACGGTGGCGTAGCTCTTGGAGTCGGCCTGGGTGGCAAAGCTGCCGGAGAGCGTCATGCACATGCCATCCCAGGTGGCGTCATACATGCCGGCGTGCGTGATGCTGTTGCCGCGCGCCGTCGTGGCCTTGCTGGTCGAGCTGACGCTGGCCGAGCGACTGCTGGCCGGGCCGCTGATCTTGGCGGTGCTGGCGACGTCGACGGTCATGCCGTTGACCTTCAGGCCGGTGCCGACCAGGTCGACGGTCAGCGTCGGGGTGCTGCCGCTCACGCTGACGGTATAGGTGGCGGTCAGCGTGCCGGTGACCAGCGCCAGACCGTAGGGGCCGCTGCAGCTGTTGAGGGTGTAGGTGACGATGTTGCCGGCGACATTTTTGCTAAGACAGGCCGGCAGAATGAACTTGGCCCCGGCGCCGACGGCGGCGGCGGTGGCGGCGCCGGCGCTGGTTAGGCCGGCGGCTTGGACATCGACGCCATCGGTGCTGACCGAGGTCAGGCCCGAGACGACGTCGGCGGTATCGGTCGAGTCGGCGGCGATCTCGGCATCGGCCGAGCTAAAGGTCGCGCTGCCACCGCAGGCGGTGGCCGACAGCAGGGGAGCCAGCAGCAGAGAGGAAAGCGCCAGGCGACGTAGGGACTTCATGGGAGCACTCCTTTAGTTGGCTAAGGGTAGTAGGTGTAGGGGCTGCGGTGAGCTCTGGTCTGACGAAGCCGTGCAAAAGAAAGTTCCCAGCCGGCCAGAGCGCTGTAAGAAAGGAGCTATGTCGAGTGCGTCCCTGATGTTTCGCTATGGCTGTCACCGCACCCTGGAGCCGGTCGCCGCGCTGCCGCAAGCGGCCTGGCGGGTCGATAACCGCAGAGAGCACCCGCTGGGGGCGCCGCACGAGCTCTTGATCGCCGTCGAGCGACTAAACATCGACGCGGCCAGCTTTCGTCAGATGGAGCATGCCGCGCAGGCCGCCGGCGAAGACCTGGCGACCGGTGTGGCTCGTCGGGTGCGCGAGACCGTGGGCACGCGCGGCAAGATGCACAACCCGGTGACGGGGTCGGGCGGCATGCTGCTGGGTCGCGTGCTGCGCGTCGGCCATGAGCTGCCGTCACCGCATCGCGATCTGCGCGAGGGGGAGGCCATCGCCACCCTGGTCTCGCTATCGCTGACGCCGCTTCTGCTCGACTCGATCGATGCGGTGCATCTGGATACCCATCAGATCGATGTGCGCGGCACGGCAGTGCTGTTTGCCTCTGGGGTCTGGTCGCGCCTGCCCGACTTCCTGCCCGAGTCGGTGACGCTGTCCGCGCTCGATGTCGCCGGCGCCGGTCCGCAGGTGGCTCGCCTGTGCCGCAGCCGCGCCTGCTCGCGCGTCCTCATCCTGGGGGCGGGCGGCAAGTCGGGACTGCTCTGTGCCGCGGCGGCGCGGCGAGCCGGGGCGCAGGTGATCATCGGTGTCGAGAGCCTGCCGCGGGCGGCTCAGGAAGCGGCGGCGCTGCCCTATTTCGATCAGGTGCTGACGGCCGATGCCAGCGATCCGATCGCGCTCGCGCAGCAGGCCACAGCCGCAGGTGGCCACGAACCCGCAGAATACGATCTCGTCGTCAGCTGCGTCAGCGCGCCGCATACCGAGATGGCCGCCATCCTGTGCACGCGCGAGCGCGGCATGGTCTATTTCTTCTCGATGGCCACCAGCTTTACCGCTGCGGCGCTAGGTGCCGAGGGGGTCAGCAAGGACATCGACATGCTGATCGGAAATGGCTTCTGTGGCGGTCACGCCGACGAGACCTTGCGCCTGCTGCGCGAGGAGGAGCCGCTGCGCCAGGTCTTTGTCCGCCGCTACGACCGCCGGGCCGCGGGCTAGGGCAGGGCGCGCAGGCGGCGGACTTCTTCTTCCCAGGTCTTGCAGGTTGGAGTGGCCGCGCAGGCGCCGTGGGTGCCGGCCTTGCCGCCGTTGCTGCCGATGATGTACGTGTCCGCCTTGGGCAGACCGGCGTCGGCGTAGGCCGTGATGTCGGTCGAGGCATTGCCGTAGGCGCCTTGGATGACAAAGCCGCGCGAGAGAAGCTGCCGCAAGAACGCCGCCTTGTAGGCCGCCACCTGAGTCGGCAGGGCATCGCTGGTGGCATCGGTGGTGTGCAGGGCGCCTATCGGCATGCGCTGACCGGCCAGCCAGTCGCGGCTGCTCTGGGTCAGCCAGTAGGGGCGGCCGGTGAGGAAGATCGGCACGCTGCCAAGCCGCACTCGCTCTTCGACAAGCTCGCGGGCGTAGGGATGTGGCACCGGCGTGTAGGTGCCGTGCAGGATCGGCTCAAACAGGTCGGTGATGACGTCCTTGACCAGCTCCAGATCCGAGGTGGTCAGCGTGCCGTCGATATCAAAGACGGTCAGGCGCCCCCCGCGGGCCGGCACCACCAGATTGCCTACCGCCTGCGTTGCATCGCCGCGCACCACCATGCGCAGCGCGTAGATGCCCGGGCTGGCGGCTGCCGTCAGGTTGATGCGGGCTCGGCCATCGCGATCGGTGATCGCTGTGCCAACCGCCCGCCACGCGGTGCAGTCGTGGACGTAGAGCTGGACTTGTTCATCTTCTAGATCTTTGGAGACCGAGCCGTAGGCGAACTTGCCCTCTGCAGTGACCGTCGCCCCAGGGGGAACGACGAGATCCTGCAGCGAGTGGCCAGCCGGACCGAGAGCGAGCAAGCGGTTGCCGAAGTGGCGGAAGCCGGTCTTGGCCGGCGGCACGAAGGCGGCGCTGCACTGAGCCAGCGGCTGCTGCAGGCGGGCCAGCGCATCCTCATCGGCCGCGGGCTCACCACAGGCTGTGAGCCACAGTGCGGTCAAGCCAAGGACGGCTGAGGTACGACGATGCAGCTGCGGAACGGGACGGGGTGCCATATCAGACCTCCTAGCTGCCAGGCAAAGCGAGGGGCAGCGCGTGGTCTGCGCAGCCTATCGTCTTGCGCCAAGCTGGGCCATATCGCTTATGCGCGCGAGTACGGGCCGGAGGAGAAGGGGGAGA
Source organism: uncultured Myxococcales bacterium (assembly GCA_964628555.1). Classification (GTDB taxonomy): domain Bacteria; phylum Myxococcota_A; class Polyangia; order Palsa-1104; family JAEUJZ01; genus JAEUJZ01. The sequence continues at coordinate 5,363 of CAZVMD010000206.1, forward strand.
GCAGAGAGAGGAGCGAAGGCGGGGACGACCGCAGTGGAGCGCAGGCGGTCTGCGTCGCTAGCTGTTTTCGGGGGTGGGATCGAGCGCGGGATCGACGTTGAGGACGCCGTAGCGGTAGGCACAGCGGACGAGCGCCGCCAGGTTGTCGGCGTGCAGCTTGCGCATGGCGTTGGCGCGGTGAATTTCGACGGTACGGCTGCTGATTCCGAGCGCCCGGCCGATGCCGACATTGGTCAGCCCCTTGGCCGTCAGCTCAAACACCTGACGCTCGCGCGGGGTCAGCGCATCGACGGGGAAGCGCAGCGCGTGCATTCCCTTCTTGTACAGCCGATCGACTTCCTTGGCCTCAAGAACGCGCGAGACGTAGCGCTTGCCGGTCAGCACGGCGCGGATGCCGACGATCACATCGTTGAGGTCGGCCGTCTTGGGGACGTAGCCGATGGCGCCGGCACACAGCGCCCGCGCCGCCGAGGCTGGGCTGATGTTGGCGGACAGGACGAGGATCTTCACCCCCGGGCAGGTCTGCATCAGCTTCTGCAGCAGATCGAGCCCACCCAGCTCGGGCGGCTCGAGGAGCAGCACCTGCGACTGCTCTGCAGCCGTCATGATCTGAGTCAGGTCTTGACCGCTGGTATGCATCACCAGCTCAATCCCTGGGGTCTGTTTAAGTAAGAATACCAGCGCTTCGCGCACGAGCGACTGCGCTTCTACTAGGGCGACGCGAATACTTGTTGCCATCGGTATCAGCCTTTCAAAAAGAGGGCGCAGGTGCAATCCGGTTTTGACCTAGCTAGCAGAAAAAAAAACGCTCCGCACTCGCGAGAGACTCGTCCTACGCAGAAGTCGCGACGCTCTCCCGGCGGGGCTGGGGAGCGCCCGCGCCCGCTCTGATGCGGGTAGATAGTTCCCACTTTCCGTCGGCGTGGTCACCGCACAAGCGAGCTTGGGGCCTGTGCGCTGCGCCTAGCGGGGCGCGGCGAAGCAGCCTAGCTGCTCCTGTCGCTCGGCGGCGTGACGCACGCGGTTACCATCGGGATACTCGCGCAGCAGCCGATCGAGATAGCTGCAGGCCTGCCGTCGATCGTCGGGGCTTGCCGCGGCATGGCGCCGCAGGGCTGCCTCCGCCATTAGCAGCAGCGCGTCATCGCACAGAAGCGACGTTCGCTGCCGGCCCAGGAAGCGACTGAGCGTGGTGATGGCTCGCTCCGGCTGCTGCAGATCGTGCAGGTAGATCTCGCCGAGCAGGATGGCGCCCTCATCTAGCAGCAGCTTGTTGTAGTGGCCGACAATGATCGCCTTGCTGAAGCTGGCTTCCAGCCGCTCGAGGCGCTCGGCGGCTTCCGCGCTCCGTCGCTGTTTTCGCAGCCAGCGGGCCGCCCCCATCAGCGCATCATCGAATAAGGGACCGCGGGGATAGCGTCGCCAGATCTCGTCATACGCCGACAGCGTGGCCGGGTCGTTGCGGCGCTCCAGCCCGCGCGCGGCGTAATAGAGCGCAAAGCTGCCGACGCCTTCGTGCGGCCGCAGGGCATCGGCCAGGCGCAGGAGCTCCGCCGCCAGCTGCTGATCGCCCTGGTCCTGCAAGAGCTCGACGTAGAGCTTGAGCGCATCTTCCGCCGCGACTTCGCCTGGCCAGCTGCCGAGGATTTCGCGGCACAGCGCCTTGGCCTCCTGCGGCTGCGCCAGCGGACCGGCGAGCAGACTGGCGGCGCGGAACAGGCCGCGCGCTTGCGTGCGTGGCTCGCGGCTCAGCTGACGCGTCTCGCTGTAGGCGCCGGCTGCCTCAGCAAAGCGGCCCAGCTGCTCCAGCACCTGACCGCGTCTGAGGGCGGCGGTGCCGCAGGGATCCTTGGCTTCCGGACGGGTCCCGCTGCGGCAGCGCTCGACGATGCTGTCGTACTCTGACAGCGCAAGCTCTGGGGTCTGGGCCCGCTCGGCCTGCTGGGCCCGTCGCAGATCATCGGGCAGCGGCGGGGCGTGATTGCAGGCCAGAAAGAGCCAGAAAGACAGGCCCAGGCCCAGGCCTGCCAGCCCGCGCAGCTGGGTTGTGGCGAGGTGCAGGCGGTGCCGCGAGAGCGGCTGCATCCTAGGGCGCATGAGAGGGAGCATCCTGGTTCTTTTCTCAGAGGGCGAGCGCGGTCCGCGGCGGCGCAGCGGGCACGCTTAGGCCCCTCGGCCTGGCTGCAGGATGGCACGGATCTGCGCAGCGGCTTGCTGGCAGGCCACGCGGTCGACATCGAGATGAGTCACCAGGCGAATCCGCCGTGGCCCGAATGCCGAGACCAGCACACCGCGCGACTGCAGGGCAGCTGACAGGGTAGCGGCGTCGGGCAGCTCGCTCGCCAGATCGAACAGCACGATGTTGGTCTCGACCGGCTGCACGACGCGCAGCCCGGGGATGGGCGCCAGCGCCTCGGCCAGCTCGCGGGCGTTCTCATGGTCTTTTCCCAAGCGCTCATAGTGATGGGCCAGCGCGTAGCAGCCCGCCGCCGCCAGGATGCCGGCCTGCCGCATGCTGCCGCCATACATCCGCCGGAAGCGACGCGCTCGATCGATGTCGCTCTTCGCGCCGCAGAGCAGCGAGCCAGCCGGCGCGCCGAGTCCCTTGGACAGACAGACCGAGACGGTGTCAAACGGGCTGGCCAGATCGGCCGGCGAGCAGCCGAGGGCCACCGCCGCGTTCCACAGCCGCGCTCCGTCAAGGTGCAGGCGCAGCCCCAGCGCGCGGGCGGCGGCACAGACCGCCTGCAGCTGTGACTGCGGCCAGATCCGTCCACCGCCGCGGTTGTGGGTGTTCTCCAAGCACAAAAGGGTCATCGGTGGCGAGGCATGATCGCTGCGGCGCGGCTGATAGACCGCCTGCAGCTCGGCCGCCGTGAACAGGCCGGCTCCGTCGGGACTTCCTACTGTGACGAGCTGCAGTCCGGCCAAGGCCGCGGCGGCTCCGGCTTCATACCACTTGATGTGCGCGCCTTCGCTGACCAGCACGTCATCGCCCGGCTGGGTGTGCAAGCGCAGGCCGAGCTGATTGGCCATCGTGCCCGAGGGAACGAACAGTGCCGCCTCTTTGCCAAGCCGGGCCGCGACCTGCTCCTGCAGCGCCTGCACCGTCGGATCTTCGCCGTATAGATCATCGCCAACTTCGGCCTGCGCGATGGCGGCGCGCATCGCTGCGGTGGGGCGTGTCACTGTATCGGAACGTAGGTCAATTCCCTGGCTGACTCCGGGGAGCTTCGTGGTCGAAGTCGGCAGGGCGCTTGTGCGATCAGAGGCCAAGATACTCATCGCCGGCACCATACCGCAGCCTCCCAGACCAGGGGTAGCGTCCGCTGCGCGCGGGGGGCGCGCGACCTCACGCCGTGGGCCGCAAGGACGCCGCACAGTCGTCTGCCGACCTGGGCGGAGCGCGGCGATTGTCGGCGCTGCGGCTTGGCCTCGACTGTTACAATGGTCGACTCGTGATGTCGTCGCCCTGCCTCTCTCTGCGCCGCGTGGGCGAGCCTGCACTCCCCGGGGCGAGCGCTAGCGTAGGTCGGTCCGGGCGCTGGCTGGGGCTCGCTGCGCTCTGCTTGCTCTCGCTGCTGGCGACGGATGAGGCGCTGGCGCGCAGCGGGCGCAAGTCCTCCCGCCATGGCGACAAGGCCGAGCGCGGCGCGGCGCAGGCCGAGCTCCTGCGTGGGCAGGGCCTGACTGCACTGCAGGCTGCGAACTACGGCGAGGCCTCACGTCTGCTGAGCCAGGCCTATGCCGCGGCTCCCAGCCCGCAGGGGCTGTTCTTGCTCGGACGGCTGGCGGCAGCGGAAAAGCGCGGCTTGGATGCGCATGATCTGATGCGTCGCTTCCTGGCCGATCCCGATCTCGATCGCGACAGCGAAGGCGCGACCGCAGTGGCCCCGCCGGCCGCATCGCCCAGCCCGGCCCCAGCGGGCACCGCGTCCGCCGCACCTGTAGCGCTCACTGGCCTGGCCGCCGACATCAAAGAAGCCGAGCGCATCGTTGCGCTGCCCCGGCCACCGGCTGGCACGCTCAACATCCTTGGTGAGCGCGGCACGCTGATCTACATCGATGGTCGCTTGGTTGGGGCCCTGCCGCTGGCGCTGCCGCTCCTGGTGTCGCCGAGCGAGCACAAGGTTGTCCTCGAGCGCGGCCAGAAGCGCATCGAAGATCAGGTCCAGATCGCGGCCGGTCGACTCGGCGAGCTGCGCGGCGATGTCTCCAGCCGAGCCCTGCTGCTGAGCATCCTGCCCGGTGTGCTGTTTGTCGCCGACTTTCGCAACGTTCCGCCCGAGCTGCGCAGCCGCTTGCAGCAGTCGGTCGAGAAGGCCCTGCTGGCGCGCCGCCTCTCGCCGCTTTCGACGGAGATCGCGCTAGCCAGCCTGCCGGCGGGTGGGCGCAAGCTCGCGGACTGCGTGGGCGAGCTTGGCTGCCAGGTCGAGCTGGCCACTAAGGTCGAGGTCGAGTCCATCCTGGTGGTGCGCAGTGTGGGCGAGGGTGAGCGCCTGCAGCTCCGCGCGGCGCTAGTCGATGGCGTGGTGGCCGAGGAAGCCGCAGCCGAAGAGCAGGCCTGCCAGCGCTGCAACCTTGAGCAAGCCGGGGCGGCGCTGCTGGCTCTGGTTGGGCGGGTGTACGAAGCCGGCAGCGGTCGGGCGCGGGCCGAGCTTGCTGTCAGCTGCGAGCCGAGCACAGCGCAGCTGCGGATTGACAGTAAGGTTGTGGCCGGCTGCCGCTACAAGAAAGCTGTGTTTGCCGGAGAGCATCGCATCAGCCTGCAGCAGGCGGGCTTCCCCAGCGAAGAGCAGGTGGTCACCCTGCGAGCCGGCGAAGCGCGGGCCATTCGCCTGCAGCTGCAGCTGCCCGAGCCGCCACCTGCCCCGCTGCTGCCGGTGGCGCCCGCCGGTCCGGTCCAGCTGCCACGACCGCGCTGGCGCCTGGCGGTCGGCAGCGTGGCCTTGGTCGGCGGTCTGGTCATGGCCGGCTTTGGCGTCGCCATGCTGGGGATCGATTCCCACTGCGTCCGTCCACCGCTGGCCGACGGCGGCACCTGCGAGCGCAAGTACACCACCCTGGCGCCCGGCGCCGGGCTGTTTGGCGGTGGGCTGAACTTGGCGATGGTCGGCATTGTGTTTCTGGGCGTTCCGGGTCCGTTTAAGAAATAACGCCTACTTTAGTAACAAAATTAGTTGAGGGGTATCATGCGGCATAAGTATTTGTTGGCGGCAGGTGCACTGTTTGCCATCGCCTGCGAAGCTCTATTTGGTAATCTAAGTGAGCAAAATGGCGAATACTGCGATCCGGAAAATAGCAAGTGCGCGGCCGGATTAATCTGCGATAGCACGCTGCGTCGCTGTGTCGCCGATCCAAACAATGACGGCGGCAGCGGCGTGGATGGTGGGATTCCCGCAGCTCCCAGTCGCGACTTTTTTGGTGCCGATCCAATTACCCTGCCTATCGGCGACACCGGGATGCCAAACGCACAAGCCGTACTCTATCGCGGTGACTTTGATGGCAATGGCGTACCCGATATCTTCGCCATGGGCGGCACGCGCTACTTCAAGATCATGAATCCCGCTGCCGGGGCCACCATCGTCGGCCCGACCCCCTACAAGCAGGGCGGCAATCCTGAGATGGTGGCGATTGGCCGCCTCGATAGCGACACCAAGGACGATATCGCCATCGTCCTCGGCGGCACGCCGCCCTACCTGGACGTAATCCTGTCGTCGACGGGCACCGATAGCATCACCACCCTCACGGCCGTTCCGCGCGGTGTGGCCATTGGCGACTTCAACGGGGACGGTGTCAACGATATCGCGATAGGATATCTCAGTGGCAGTGTCGAATTTCGATATGGCAATAACACCGGCGCCAACCTGGTTACCAAAACTATCCAGGCCGCTGATGTCACAGTCCCGGCGTCTCTTCTTACTGCGATAGTGGCTCCGATTTATAAGAATAGCTCGAACAAAACGCAGGACTTGCTGGTGGGGATCCGCAGCGGCAGTCCTTCTCTGGTTCCCGACCGGCTAAAGATCCTGCGTGGCAGTACTGCCAATGATCCAATAATCGAGACCGTCGATTTAAGCGGCATCCCCGATGAAATCGCGGTAGGGCAGTATGCCTCCGTTAATCAGTATGATGCGGCGGTGTTGGTGGGGAACTCGGGCCTGGACGTAATTCGCAATGTCGCGGCGACCAACCCCAGCCGGACCAGCCTGTCGTTTGGCGCGCTGCGCTCCGAGTCCGCGCCGCCGAACAAGGGGCGCCTGGCGGTTGGTCGCTTGGGCAGCGATGCCCAGGCGCGCGGCTTGGATGACCTGGCCGTGCTGCTGCAAGACGGGCTGCTGGCCCTCTATACCGGCGGGTCGGTGTGGGGGACGCAGGTGCCGCTCGTCGATGGCCGTGGGCTGGCGGCCGAGAAGATCCTGGCCGGCGCTTTTGCGCTGGGCAGCACCAGCGATGCCTTGGTCGGCTACAGCGACACCATCCAGGGGGGCACTCTCGCCGTCAGTCGCTACTTTGGCAGCGGCGGCAGCGCCCTGCCCAACCTGGCGCAGCAGCTCTTGAGCACGGGCAGCGGCGGACCGAATGAGCAGGTCTTCACCGGCGCCTTCAGTACCGTCGGGGCGCGCGAGTTTGCGCTGATTGGCGGCGGCAACAACAACACCGCGCTGCGCTGTGCTGCGGCCAGCGCGTCCCTGTATTCCTGCGGCGCGCCAGTCATGCTGAACGCTGCGGTCGGCAGTGCCACGACGCTCAGCTGCACCGACCGTCGCACCCGCATCGTCGCCGGCCGCAGCGATACCAAGCTCACGCTCGTCGATCTCTTGTCAAGCAACCCATCGGCCACCCTGCTCCCCTATCGTCCCTCGGGCATCGCCTTTCAGCTGGAGGTCGGCGACCTCAATAATGATGGCAACCCCGACATCGTGGCCCGCCTGCCACTTGGCAAGATCGAGCGCAGCATCAGCACCGGGCCCTGCCTGGAGGGCGGCACCTTCCAGGACATCACGCCGGCCACCGGCAACGTGTCGCGCATCGCGCTCTTGGATGTAAATGGCGATGCCAGCCTCGATCTAGTGACCGGTGAGCCCGGCAAGGTCGTGGTCTACCCGAACAGCGGCAACGGCACCTTCAGCACGGCCGCGACCTATGCCACGACGGTCGGGCTGGCGGGTGCTGCGGTCGGCGAGTTCCGCGGCAGCGGCAATGGCCGCGAGCTCCTGCTCCTACTCACCCCCGACTCCAGCGGCACCAGCAAGCTGGTCTGGCTCTCTGGCCAGATCAGCGGCAACACCCTGACCGAGACCTTCAAGTTCGACCCTCAGATGCGCTACGAGCAGCTGGCCGTGACGGACGTAAACGCCGA